>JBCDKA010000045.1:0-26859 GCA_038747195.1 Pseudomonadota bacterium | reverse complement strand
CCGCCACTCTGGTCCAGGGCAGCGATGAAACAGCCGTTTTGAGTTTGAATTTTCTGCAGTTGCTGGTCGTAGTCGCTCACGTTATCCCTCGAAATTGACGAACAGAAAGAAATATCGCGGCAATTCTAGGTGATCCTCAGGACCTGGGCCACCAGCTGCGACCCTTCGCCCGCTAGCCCGGGCACAGCTCAACCGGCAGGCTGCTGAAGCCCCGAAAACGGGCCCGTTTGCCGCGAACCGGCTCCCCGGCCAGCTCAGCGTGAGGAAAGCGCTCGAAGAAGCGGGCCAAGGCCAGCTGCCCTTCCAGCCGGGCGAGATGTTGACCGGCACACATGTGGGGCCCGCTGATAAACGCCAGATGGCGGTTCGGGGTGCGGGTGATATCAAAATCGTTGGGGTTCTTAAACTGCGCCGGGTCTCGGTTGGCGGCACCGATACAGAGCGTGATCTGCGTCCCGGCCGGTACCGGCCGGCCACCGAGCGTGGTGTGGTCGGTACTGACCCGGTTGCCGAGTTGATTCGGGCTGGCGAAGCGCAGCACCTCCTCCACGGCGGTCTTGACGACTTCCGGGCGCTGCAGCAACAGGTCCCGTGCGGGCCGCCGGGTGAGCAGCAGGTGGAGCCCGTTCCCAACGAGGTTGGTGGTGGTCTCGTGGCCGGCGTTCAGGATAAAGATACAGTTTTGCAGCAGCTCGATCTCTGTCAGTCCGTCCCGGATGCCGGTGCCCCGGATCAGGCGCGTCAGCAGATCAGAGTCCGGATCCAGCGGCCGGCGCCGGCGGTCGGCGATCAGCGTTTTCAGGTAGGCCAGGAAGTCCCTGACCGCGTTCTCAGCGTCCTGCTTCATCGCTTCGCTGGGGTTGGGCTCCAGTGCCGAGAGAATCGCCAGCGACCAGCCCCGCAGCGGCTGGCGCTCGCCGGGCGGAATCTTCATCAGGCTGGCGATGATCTCGATCGGTATGGCCGCGGCAAAATCGTCGATCGCGTCGATGGTGCCCAGGGCCTGAGCCCGGTCCAGCAGTTCGTCCAGCAGATGATCCAGCGTGGATTCCATGGGGGCGATCGCCCGAGATGTCAGCGCGCCGGCGACCAGCCGCCTGACCCGGGTATGCAGCGGCGGATCGTTGAACACGAGGCTGGTGGTGTGATGCTGATACAGCAGCGTGTCCCCAAAAACCGGCCGGAAGGCGGCTTTCTTGTCGGAGCTGAAGAGCGCCGACTGCTGGTAGACCGTGCGCAGGTCTTCCCAGCGGGTCAGAAACAACCCGCCGCCCGGCAGCTCATGAACCGGCGAGAGAGACTGAAGAGCGGCATAAACGGGAAACGGATCGTCGTAGAAGGCCGGTGGCAGGCTGGCCAGATTGAAGCCGTCAACCAGCGCCTTGGGGTCTTCCCTTGGGTCAATGCCGGTCATTCGACGGTCAGGCCCGGTAGCGGCACCCGAGCCTCAACCTTCAAAGCCGTTCGAGAACACCTGTTCGCCGGTGCACAAAACGGTGATCGACACGGTCCCCTGGGCCGAGGCCGCGCCGTCGCTGACGGTGTAGCTGAAGGTATCGGGATCAGCGCCGTTGTCGCAGTAGCCCGGAGCGGGTTCGTAAGTGACCGCTGCGCCTTCAGGGTCCACGGCCGCGGTGCCGTTAGCAGGCTGCGTCACAGCGGTGACCGTCAGCGTCGCGCTATCGACGTCCAAATCGTTAGCCAACACGTCGATCGAGGTCGGTGGACTCTCAGCGTCGAGCGACGCCTCGTCGGGATTAGCGACAGGTGAGTCGTTAACGGGGGCGAGCGTCAGGTTGACCGTGGCCTGGTCGAAATCGCCGTCACCGTCGGTCAGCCGATAGCGAAAGCTGTCGGCGCCGCTGACGTTGAGGTTTGGCAGGTACTCGAACGAACCGTCGGGGTTGACCGTCGCGGTGCCGCGGGTCGCCCCGGTCAGAACGGAGAAAACGTTCCCGCCGTCAGCGCTCAGGGTGTCGTTGCCGGCCACGCTGCCGGTGAGGAGCACGTCCTCCGTGCCGGCGAACGCATCGTCAGCCGCGACGGGCATGTCGTCGGGCGGAGCGGTGGAGGTGACCAGCAGATCGATGTTCTCGTAGCTCACGAGCGGCATCGTTTCGAGCTGAACTGACGGCCCCTGCCAGTCGGGCGAAACGACTTCCAGGTTCATGACCCCGGCGGTGACCGCCAGCGAATATTGGCCAGACGCCGGGTTGGATACCGCCGTGCTGCTGCCGTTACCGAGAATAAACTGACCGCCAATCGGCGCGCCGGTGTCCGCGTCGATCACCCGGCCGGCGATGGTCGAGATGGGTCCGCATACGGCCATGTCGGGCCTCAGCCGGGTCAGGGTGTAGGAGACCGGGCCGCCCGACAGGTCGACGTCGGGACAGTTTCGGATGCTGAAATGACCGGGCGGCGCAAAAAACTGCACGTTGCCCGCGTGGCCGCAGGCTCCATAAACGGCGATGGGCGGGGCGCTCGTGTCGGTTAGATAGCTGTCGCCGTAGACTTCGACAATCGGCTGAAAGCGGGCATCGTCAGAGTGAAAGTGCAGGGCGCCCTGGGTGCTGTAGTAGTTGCCCGAGTAGCAGGGGTCGCCGACGTAGATCCAGTCGATATCCTGACTCTCATGGAAGGTCCGGTAGCTGGAGAGCCGACCGGTAGAAAGGCCCACGTCGGCGGTAAACGGGCTGTTGTCAGGCTCGTAAAGATCTTCGTTTACCGGCGGCAGCGGTTCGAGCGTGCGAGCCTCTTGCGTGGTGAGATCACCGTCAAAAATGCGGATACGCGCAATGGCGCCGCCAGTATTTTCATTGCCGTCGTCACGCAGGAAATGGGCGGTGCCGGTGCCCGCCAGGGCAATGCCTGCATTGTCGGTGAAGCTAAAAGCCGTCTCGTCTCCCACCACACCTTCAGCCTGGCGTTCCGAAAACTGCGTTGGCTGTTCGCGGATCAGCGAGATCTGTACGTAGGTATCCTCGTCGACGGTCGCCCGACCGGGAAGATTGGGATTGCCGCGAAACAGCAGCACTTTGTCGTCGACGTAAAGGCCCGTATCTTCGGTAAGATCGCTCAGATCGATCAGCCGCCGTGCACCCTCGTTGGTGTCAATCCGCAGCAGCAAAACCATCGAATAGCTGTCCTGGGACAGCAGCTCCTTGACGTTAAGCTGCAGTCCGGTGCCGCTGACGATATCGAGCACCGAGCGTTCCTGGCCAAACACCAGGTCGGGGATGAATTCATTGCTGCCGAGGTCGACCAGCTCCGGCGCCCCGGCCTTAAAGCTGCCCAGCGTCTTGTCATTGATGCGGTAGTCGGCCGCCAGCGGCGCGACGGGATTGGCAAACAGCGCTGAGAAATTGAGATCAAACGCGCCCCCAACCACCGGTCCCGACGTCGGCAGGAAAGAACAGCCGCCCTGGGGAATCAGATTCTGGCCACCGTTATAGCTGCCGCCGTTGATCGGCACCTGCACACAGGACGGGAACACCACATAGGTCAACTCGTTGTAAGGCAGCGGCAAGGGCGGGTCGAACTCGTAGACACTGCCGCTGAGCTGGCCAATGGCAAAAGCACCGTCGCTCGACACGATGCCGTTGTTGACGAATGGGGGTGAGGCAAAGAAATAGATTTCCTGCGGGTAGCTGGCACCCGGGTCGATGTCGAACTCGAGAAACTGCAGAAACGCCAACCCGTTAGCGCCTCGGGGCAGAAAAAACGGGTCACCGCTGCCCTGCGCTGACGGCCGAAAACTCTGCCCGATGACGCCGAGAGCTCCGGTACCGCCGCTGTTGATCACTTGCCAGGCACCGGCGGCCTGGCAGGTCAGAAGCAGCAGCAGAGTCATGGCCCAAAGCACTAATCGATTCATACGCTTTAGCTTAGCCGCTGACTTCGCCGAGGGAACGCTGCAGGCCAGGAGGGAGCGTGGCGGCAGCCTGATGGATGGCCCGGCTGTAGTACCGACAGGGAATCTGGTCATCCAGGTTTCGAACCTGCGTCAGGTCACGGCTGGCGCTGGCCAAAGTTGCGCTCCACCAGCCTGATGGGTAGCAGGGCTGGGGGAACAACAGATGTTTGAGGTGGCCGAAGCCGGCCTGATAAAGCCGTTGCCGAATCTGGACGAGCAGCTCAACGTGCAGCAGCGGCGATTCGCTTTGTAGGGCGAGAATGCCGTCATCGGCGAGCGCCTGCCGGCAGTCCTCGTAAAAATGCTGCTCGAACAGTCCGGCCGCCATGTCGACGGGATCGGTGCTGTCGATAATCAGCAGGTCCAGCGACTGAGTCTGGCGGCCGACCCAGGCAAGCCCATCTTCGAACAGCAGCTGCGCTCGGGGGTCCGAATTGTCGCTGCAGAGCTCGGGGAAATATTGCTCGGACAGGCGGGTCACCCGCTCGTCGATTTCAATCTGGGTCGCTTGCTCTACGGTCGGGTGTCGCAGCACCTGCTGCAGCACGCCGCAGTCGCCGCCGCCGACAATGGCGACACGCGCAGGCCGGTCGTGGCAGGCCAGGGCCGGGTGAGACATCATCTCGTGATAGAGATAGTTTTCGCGCTGGGTCACCATCCAGCAATCGTCGAGCGACATCACCCGGCCAAAGCCGCGGCTCTCGAAGATTTTGATGTGTTGAAAGGGCGTGCGCTCCTCGGTCAGCAGCTCAACCATCTCAAACCCGATGGCGCTGCCGCTCTCGTGGCGCTCGTCGACCCAAAATGGTGCAGACATAGCGGCTGGATGACTAAAAGCGCGATTGTAGCGCGCCCCTCAGGCGTGCCGGGAACCGAATTGAAGGCAACGCATCCAATAGCTTGTCCGTCTAACGTATGGGCAGGCAGAACCGAAGACTATGTCGCGCAGGGTTTGCGGAAGATTGAGACGCTTATCCGGACCGCTTCACCAGGTGAAAAGACACCTGACCCGGCCGGCGTGACCCGGTAAAATAGGGCTTCTACGGTAACTTAGCCCAGGCCAGACCGTATCTGACGGCAGAAGGTCTGGCACTGGCGCTGACAAGCGGCGCTGCCGCAGCACCCGCAGGAGGTAGTCAAACACGGCGCCGGCGCCGTGTCTGAAGGAACAGATGGCCAACGCCTTTTCCACGCTGATGGCTGAAATGCATCGGCGCAAGGTTTTTCGCGTGATCGCTGCTTATGCGGTGGTGGCGTTTGTTCTGCTGCAAGTCGGCGAAATCACCTTCGACCCGCTCCAGCTACCCGAATGGTCGCTGCGGGCGCTCATTTTTGTGGTTGTGTTGGCTTTCCCGCTGGTTGTGGTCCTGGCGTGGGTGCTCGAACTAACGCCGGATGGCATCAAGCGGGAACTGCCGGGGCAGGGGTCGCGTTACTCCGGTGTGTTGATGGTGGTGGGCGTGCTGCTGCTCGATGGGGCCCTGGCCTTATACCTTTACCAGTTTTACGCGCCGGGCGTGATGCGAGACACCAGCTCGCTGCCGGCCGGCGTGGCGGCCCGATCCGCCGGCGCGGCGGGACCGATCAGCGGGGCGCCGACCTACCTCACCCCAAGTCAAGACGCACTGGCCCTGCTGCCGTTTGAAGACCTGTCGCCCGAAGGAGATCAGGCCTACTTTGCCGCCGGCGTCTCCGAGGAGCTGGCGGATGCGCTCACCAAAGTCGACGGCCTGCGAGTGGTCAGCGGCCGCGCCGCCCGATCTTTTGCGACCCAAAACCGGACCCCCAGGGAGATCGGCGGGCTGCTGGGTGTGGGGTGGCTCCTGAACGGCTCGGTGCGAAAAGCTGGCGATACGCTCCGGGTGCGGGTGGCGCTCAGCAGCACCGAAGACGGATTCGACAAGTGGTCAGAGACGTTCGAGGGCTCGCTGGATAACACGCTGGCGATTCAGGATGAGATCGCAGAAGAGGTGGTGCAGCAGGTGCTGGGAAGCACTGACACCATGGCGGAGGCTGAGGGCGAACGCAGCCAGATCGCGAGTTTCGACGCGTGGGATGAGTATCTCGGCGCTCGCGCCGACTGGCGTCGGCGGACACCGGAGTCCCTGGCCTCAGCGGAGCAAAAGTTTAAAGCCACCCTCGAGAAAGACCCGGATTACGCTGAGGCGTATTCGGGGCTCGCCGATACCTACCTTTTGCAGGCCAACTACGGCAACCGAACCAACGTGGAGGCGGTAGCGTTAGCCGAACAGAATGCTGACGTTGCGCTCCGGCTGAACGGGAATCTCGCCAGCGCTTTTGCCACGCTGGGCCTCCTGAACCGGATGCTCGGGCGCTACCCTCAGGCGGAAGGCTACCTTAAGCGTGCTTTGCGGCTCGATCCGAAAAGCATCGATGCAGCGAACTGGCTGGCTGGGCTGCTCGGCTCTTTGGGCCGGCTCGAGGAAGAGCGGCTCGTCCTGCAGGAAGCGCTGGAGTTCAACCAGTTCGACGAGCTGCTGAATATGGCGATGGCCGACAACGAGCTGCGGCGCGGCGCCTTCGACGCGGGTATGGAGCGGCTGAACAACCTGCGGAGCATTTATCCAGATAGCAGTCAGCTGCTGCGCACGCTGGCGCGATGGGACGTAATCATCGGCCGGCACACACGGGCACATGGGAGCCTGATGCAGGCGCTGAGTCTGTCTCCCAACGAGCCGGTCACCCAGACCATGCTGGGCCACCTCTACCTGCGCTGGGGCAATCTGCAGCGAGCCGAAGCCGCCATCAGCCGCGCGCGGGAGCTGGCGCCCGACAATCAAGAGGTGGAGGACGCCTGGGCCCGCCTGCTGCTGGCAGCCGGACGCTTTGATGAACTGGAGACTTTTTCACAGGGCCGGCTGGAGCGGCTGACGCCGCAGGAGCAGGGCTCAACGTCGGATACGCTGCAGCCGCTGATGTGGCAAGGGGTTGTCGCTCTGGGGCGAGGTGAGCCGGAGCTGGCGTTCACTCGATTCCAAAGCGTGGTGGAACGACTCGACATCCTGCTTCCCTTCCAGTCGGTGCAGGTACTGAGCTGGAGCGCCGCCGCCGGCATGATGGGTGATGCGCGTGACACTGCGCTGGCGCAGCTGGACCAGGCCAACCGGCTGCTCGAGCGCCTGCGGGTGCAGGGCAACACCTCGCCGGAACTGAACTACCTTGAGGCTGTGCTGCTGGCGCTGGGCGGCCGGGAGGAACCGGCGGTCGCGCTGCTGGAGGAAACCATGGCAAATGGTTTCACCAGCGCCAATGAGGTTGGCAGCGACCCACGCTTGGCAGCCCTGCGGACCAGCCCGCGCTTCGACGCGCTGCTCAAATCCATCAGCGACCAGTCCCGGACAGACCTGGCGAGCGTGATGACCCAGCTTGCCGCGGTCGATCGTTCCAGCGCCGGCCGGCGTCCGTAACGCGGCAAGCCAGGTGCTTTCGTTGGCGCAGCCGCCAGTCCCCGGCGCGCCGTTTTCTCTCCGCAACTAGTGCGCCAATTCACAACCAGGCTGCCCAAAACGCACCTATAATTTGGGATTGCGTAAAGAACTTGGGGTTGCCATGAAAGCAGTATTTTCAACCGTTGCGCTACTGGGGTTTCTTGGTTCCGCCATCGCCGGCGACAATCAGACGTTTGTTCCCGAACTGGTCCTGGTTGAGGTTGCAGACGGCTTGAGCTCGCCGATTGCGGCGCGCCACGCGGGGGACGGCAGCGGTCGGCTGTTTATCCTTGAACGTGCTGGGCGCATAAGGATCCTCGACGCTGACGGGACGCTGCTTGCCACGCCGTTTCTCGATTTCAGCAACGATGGTCTGACGCAGGTGACCGGCGAAGGGGGGCTGCTCGGCATCGACTTCCACCCGGACTATGAAAACAACGGCCTGTTTTTTCTGAACTACACCACGCCTGGCGTCGGCGCTACCCAGATTGCTCGCTACTCGGTCAGCGCCGGCGACCCCAACGTTGCTGACCCGAACAGCGGTACGGTGATTCTCAGCATTCCCCAGGACTTCAGTAACCACAACGGCGGCGACATTCACTTTGGGCCGGACGGGTTTCTCTATATCGGCATGGGAGACGGCGGCAGCGGCAATGATCCCAATGACCGCGCTCAGGATCCGCAGTCGCTGCTCGGAAAAATGCTGCGGATCGACGTCGACAGCACGGGCGTTAGTAGCGCCAACGCGTGCGGGGACGACAGCGGCGGCCCGACGCTCTACGCTATCCCACCCAACAACCCGTTTGTCGGGGACGACGGCATCTGTGACGAGACCTGGGCCCTGGGGCTTCGCAACCCGTTTCGCTTCAGCTTTGACCGGGACAACGGCGACATGTTTATCGGGGATGTCGGGCAAAACGCTTTTGAGGAAGTTTCGTTCCAGCCGGCCGCATCCACCGGTGGCGAGAACTATGGCTGGGACTGCCTGGAGGGCTTCCAAGAGGTAGGGCCTTCAGCGGCCGTGTGCGAAGACACCCCACCGGTGGTCACGGACCCGATCCTGGTTTATGCCCACACCAGTAGTCCGGCTGATTCAATCACCGGCGGCTATCGCTATCGTGGGCCCGTGGGCGACAGCCGTGGCATTTACTACTTTGGTGACATTCGGCGCCAGGAGCTTTATGCAGGCACCGAAAGCGGCGGCGCGTGGACGTTTTCCGTCTTTCCTCAGCCCTACCGCACGAGCGACGGCGGCCAGCTCAGCCAGATTCCGGTGGTGGCGTTCGGCGAGGACGAAGCGGGCCACGTTTACGTGATCGATTTTGGTGGCACGATTTACAGCATCGGCAGCCCGGACATCCTGTTTTCGTCCGGCCTTGAGAACTGACCGGATGGCCGACGGCTACTGGGTTTCGGACAACACCAGCACCGAGTAGCCGGCGCTCTGCAGCTGCCGCTTGACGCCGTCGATCTCTCGCAGGCTCGTCATCGGTCCGATGCGGACCCGGTGCCAGCGCACGTCGTTGATCTTGACCTCGACAACGTCGGCCACCAAACCTAGAAACGCCAGCTCAGCCTTCATGCGCTCGGCGTCGTCGGCGCGGCGCAAGGAGGCAACCTGCAGGAGATACGGGCCGCGGCTTGCCGCGAGCTCTTCCCGTTCGTTGACGCGCTGTTCGATTTCCGCTTCCGGAATCACCACTTCCATTTCGGGCAAGACCGTAAAGAAATCAAACTCGTCTTTGGGCGCCACCTCTTCGGCGGCAACCGCCGCAGGCTCCCGGGCGGTCGGGTTAGGACGTGGCAGGTCAGCGCGAGGCTGGCGCAGGAAGCCTGCCATCACGAGAAACACGCTCAGGCAAACGCCCATGGCCACGCCGAGCAGCAGCCAGACCCAGCCGGGCACAACTTTTTGCTCACCATCGCGGATGGCCTGGCGGCCTCGGCCGGAAGTTTTTTTTCTCGCGCCCGAGCGGGCCACTACATCTTGTCCGGCGCCGATACGCCCAGCAACGCCAGCCCGTTGACCAGCACCTGCCGCACCGCCATCGAAAGATTGAGCCGAGCGTTTCGCAGATCCTCATCGTCGACCAGCACCCGCAGCTTCAGCTCCGGATCGGCGTCATAGTAGGAATGAAAGACCTGGGCCAGGCCACGCAGGTAGTGGGCCATGACGTGAGGCGCCCGATTGCGGGCAGCCAGCGAAACGGCTTCCGGATACTGGGCGAGCTCTCGCATCACGGCGATTTCGTGGGGCGCTGTGAGCCGATCGTGGGCAGCCTGCCCGATCGCCTGGTTATAGGCCTCACCCTGTTCTTCGAGGCGTTCGAAGACCCGCATGATTCTCGCGTGCGCATACTGCACGTAGTACACCGGGTTGTCTTTTGACTGCTTTTTGGCGAGCTCGAGGTCAAAGTCCAGGTGCTGCTCGTGGGACCGGAGCACGTAGAAGAACCGCGCTGCGTCGGTGCCGACCTCCTCCCGGAGCTGGCGCAGCGGCACAAACTTGCCAGACCGGGTCGACATCTGGAGCTTCTCGCCATCCCGGAACAGATGGGCAAACTGCACCAGGGGAATCTCCAGTACGTCCGGGTCTTCACCCAGGCCCTGCGCCGCAGCCCGAAGCCGCGCCACGTAGCCGTGATGATCAGCACCAAAGACGTAGATCGTGTGCTGAAACCCTCGTTCGCGCTTGTTGAGGAAATACGCGATGTCGGACGCAAAGTAGGTGGTCCGCCCGTCGTCACGTACCACAACGCGGTCTTTTTCGTCACCAAACTTGCTGGCCTCAAACCACTGCGCGCCGTCTTTTTCGTAGAGGTGACCCGCTTCACGCAGGCGCTCCAGCGCACGCTCGGTTGAGCCGCTGGCCGCGAGCTCACGCTCGGAAAACCACACGTCATATTCGACGTTGAAGTCTTTCAGATCCTCACGGATGTCGCCGACAATCGACCGAAGCGCCGCCTCGAAACAGATCTGATAGCGGTCGTCACCCAGCACTTCTTTGGTCAGGAGGATGAGCGCATCGATGTGACGTTCGCGCAGGTCTTTCTGCGACGGATCGTCGGATTGACTGTCGCCATCGGGCGGAAGGTTGTCGAACACGTTCGGTTCGATATCGCGCAGATCGTCTCCGTGTGCCTGCCGGACATCGCGAGCGATGTCATAGATGTATTCACCCTGGTAGGCGTTACTGGGAAAGTTGATCCGTTTGCCGCCGAGTTCCAGGTAGCGCAGCCAGACGCTGGTGGCCAGGATGTCCATCTGACGGCCAGCGTCGTTGACATAGTATTCGCGATGAACGTCAAAGCCCGCCGCTTCCAGCAGATTGGCCAGCGACGCGCCAAAGGCGGCGCCCCGGCCGTGGCCGACGTGGAGCGGGCCGGTGGGGTTGGCGGACACGTACTCGACGTTGACCTTTTCGCCGTGGCCGTCACGACAGACCCCAAACGACATCTCTTGTGCCAGTACCTGGTTGATGACCGACTGCAGCGAGGCGTCCGTCAGTCGGAAATTGATAAAGCCCGGGCCCGCGGTTTCAACCTTTTCCACGTGTTTCGAAGGAAGCAGGCGCTGAATGATTTCTTCGGCGATTTCCCTGGGGTTTCGTTTGGCCGCTTTGGCCAGCACCATCGCCACGTTGGAGGTAAAATCGCCGTGTTCGATGGAGCGGCAGCGCTCGACCAATACCTCGGGTCTCTCCTCTCTCGGCAGGCTTCCCTCGCGGCACATGTCGAGCAGCGCCTGGTTGATCAGTTCCTGCAGATGGTCTTTCACGATAGGACTCAGAGCATCGGCCCGCTCAGCAGCGGCGTGCTGTCGGGTAGGTAGTGGTCAATCAGCAAAAAGGCAAACAGCGCCATGAGGTACCAGATCGAATAGCCAAACATGCGCATCGGCAGGCCGGGCTCTTCGTCCACCATCAGGCGCAGCGCATAGTATAGAAAGCCGACACCCAACACCAGCGCTCCGCCCAGGTAGAACAAGCCGCTCATACCAATCAGATACGGCAGCATGGTGACCAGCACCAGCAGTACGGTATAAAACAGGATTTGCCAACGGGTGTACGCGACGCCGTGGGTCACCGGCAGCATCGGCATACCCACCGCCGCGTAGTCGCCGCGACGGAAAATGGCCAGCGCCCAGAAATGGGGTGGCGTCCAGACAAAAATGATCAGAAACAGAATAAAGGCCGGCGGATCCAGCTGACCCGTCACGGCCACCCAGCCGAGTAGCGGCGGTGCGGCGCCCGCGGCGCCGCCAATGACGATGTTCTGGGGTGTCGCGCGCTTGAGGTAAACCGTATAGATCACCGCGTAGCCGATCAGGCTGATGCCGGTCAGGACCGCGGTGAGCACGTTGACCTGCCATACCAACAACCCGAGGCCGATCACACCCAGGATGAGCGCAAACGTCAGGACCTGGCGAGTACTCAGGTCGCCGCGAGCCAGCGGCCGATTGCGCGTCCGATCCATCTGCTGGTCAATCCGGCGGTCCAGCAGGTGGTTGATAGCGGCGGCTGACGCCGAGCTGAGTCCAATGCCGAGGGTCGCGCTGAGCAGGAGCGGCAGCTCGATCCAGCCTGGACTCGCAAGCAGCATGCCGACGACCGCCGTAAAGACGATCAGGGCGACCACACCGGGTTTGGTGAGCTCGTAGTAACGAGCCGCAACCGAGGGGCGCGGCGCAACAGTGGAGGTGGCGGCAGTCATCGGCGCATTATAGGCGGCCGGAGGAGGACCACCAGCACCGCCAGCAGCAGGGCGGCACCGCCGTTGTGGGCAACAGCGACGGGCAGCGGCAGGCTGCCCAAGACGTTGGCAACGCCCAGCGCGACCTGCAGCAGGAGCGCTGATGCCAGGACCAGCCCGGCCGACACTCGACCTCGCGTGGCCAGCAGGAAACACAGCAGCAGCATCCAGGCGGTGACAATCACCGCGCCGATACGATGGGCCGTGTGGATAGCCACCCGCGCGGGGTAATCCAGGACACCGCCTTCGTAGTCGACACCAATTTCGCGGGCCAGGGTGAAACCTTCAGCAAAATCGGGGTTTGGCCACCATTCGCCGTTGCAGGTGGGGATCTCGGTGCACGCCAGCGCAGCATAGTTGCTGCTGGTCCAGCCACCCAGAGCGATCTGCCCCACCAGCAGCACCAGACCCGCAATCAGCGGACCGCGAAGGCTGACCGTCCGCGCCACCGGATTGGCGTTGGTCGAGGGCTGTGGCTTCATCCGCAGCGCCTGCCAGACCAAAAGGCTGAAGGTGGCCATTCCACCCAGGAGGTGGGCGGTGACCACGAGTGGCAGGAGCTTGAGGGTGACTGTCCACATCCCAAAGGCGGCCTGGAGCGTAATGAGGGCCGCAATGCCCATAGCGAGAGGAAAGGCGCCCGGCAGCTCCCGGCGACGGCGGTAGGTCAGAAAAGTGATCCCATAAACCAACAGCATCAGCGAGCCGGCCACGTAACGGTGCAGCATTTCTTTCCACGCTTTCGGGATACTGACCGGCCGCTCCGGATACGCCTCATTGGCGATGTTGATCTCTTCGCTGGTGTCGGGCCAGGTGATTTCACCGTAGCAACCGGGCCAGTCGGGACAACCGAGGCCGGCATGGGAGAGACGCACCCAGGCGCCGAGCACCACCACCGTCAGCGCGAGACCCACCGAACCCCAGGCCAGGAATCGTAGTGTCTTCATGAGCGGAATTTGCTGTGGCGGATGAGGCGGTCCAGATCCTTGCGTAAACCCGTGGCGTCAGGTTCCGGCGCGTAGAACATCATCGCATTGCCGAGCGGATCAACCAGATACAGACCGTCTGCGTTGAGCTCGCGGGTCCGGAACGCGGTACGCACCGTCTGGCTGAGCGCCGCGTCGGCCCCGCCGCCCGCCGCCTGCGCGTCCGTCACCAGGATCTGTAGCTTGTCCTGGTGGCGACCAAGGGTCTGCTTGATCCGCGCCAGCACCTCGATCTGTGCCTGGCAGGAGGCATCACAGCTTCCCGCGCGCGGCCAAACCAGACGCCAGGGAGGCAGCTCGTCGGGTTCAGCGGGACGCTGTTCATCAAGCTCGTTGAACACCTCGCCGAGCGGGACGACCGGCATAATGAGTTCGCCGTAGTTTTTGGTTGCGCTAGGCTGCCAGTCGCTGAGCCGACTGTTAAGAAACAGGGCGGCGACAATCGGCGCCAAAAACAGCGCGAAGATCAGGCCCAGGACCCAGCGGCCACGAGCCTGAGGCGGCAGCTCGGCGCTGTCGGGCAAGGGATTGGAAGATTGCGTCATGATTTTGAAATCGTTTTCTTCATTCTCAACAGTAGGATCAGCGTGACAATGACAACGGCCCCAGCGAGGCTGAACCACTGAATCGCATACCCGCGATGTTTTTCCGGTGCCATCACCCGCGGCTCCCACAGCTGTACCAGCGGCGCGGGGTCAGTATCGGTGGCCAGCAGAATCTGCGGCGTCAGTTCCTTGCCCAGCGCATCAGCCAGCGTTTCGGGTTCGAAATACACCAACAGCCACGGGGTCGGAGCTTCGTAATTCGGCTCACCCACTTTGATGCCGGGCTGCGGGTAGCTGTATAGATGCCCGGCGACCGTTGCCGGTCCCTCGGGTACCGGCGGCAGCGCCGGTAGGCTTCGGCGGGTCCGATCCATGGGTAGCCAGCCGCGATTCACCAGGATCGTCGAAGCTACCGAGTCGAGCGCGAAGGGGGCGTAGACGTGTACGCCCGGCTGCCCGTCCAGGATCTGATTGTCTAAAAAAAACTGCTCGCCGGTGAACATTCCTGTCAGCGATACACGACTGAACCGGGGTTGAGGTGCGTATGGGTCCAGCGGCCGGGGCGGCTGCTCCATCGCCACAGCAAAGCCTTCGAAAAGCGCCCGCTTCTCCTGCTCCCGATCAAGCTGCCAAAAACCCAGACGGGTGAACAGCCCGATAAACAGCAGGGCGGAAATCACCGGAATAACCCGTTCCATCGTTTATACTCCACTGCCTTTTGTTTGAGACAGCGTTATGTGGGTGAAAGTCCTCATTGTGGCTATGTTGGTGTTCATCATTGCCAACCTGGCCATGAGCATGGCCTACCTGGTGAAAGATCAGGGAGAAGGTAACCGGGCACTCAACGCCCTGAAGTGGCGTGTCGGTCTATCGATACTGCTGTTTGCCGGACTGATCGTTGCGGTGAAGCTGGGCTATATCCAGCCTCATGAGAACCCGCTGGGCGTCAGGCCGCTGCCTGCCGCCAATTCCGACTAGGCGCCCTGCTTAGAGGATGTAGACGAAAACAAACAGGCCGAGCCAGACCACGTCCACGAAGTGCCAGTACCAGGCCACACCTTCGAATCCGAAGTGGTTGTCCGGCTTAAAGTGACCTCGCATGCAGCGGAACATAATCACCGTCAGCATGATGGCCCCGACGGTCACGTGGAATCCGTGAAAACCCGTCAACATGAAAAACGTTGAGCCGTAGATACCGGAGGTCATCTTCAGATTGAGGTCCGCATAGGCGTGGATGTACTCGGTGGCCTGCAGATAAACGAAGATAAAGCCGAGCGCTACGGTCGCGGCGAGCCACCACACCAACGGCTTGCGCTGCTCGTGCTTGAGGGCGTGGTGAGCCATCGTCACGGTGACGCCAGAAGTCAGCAGAATCAGGGTGTTGTAGAGCGGCAGGTCGAAAGCCGGGATAGTGGCGAAAGCCCCACCGAGCTCCGCCGGGCCGTTGGTCGGCCAGGCCGCTTCAAAGTCGGGGAACAGGAACTGCTGCGTCGCCAGGCCCGAGCCTTCCCCGCCCAGCCAGGGAATCATAAATTGCCTGGCATAAAACAATGCGCCAAAGAAGGCGGCGAAGAACATCACCTCACTGATGATGAACCAGATCATGCCCATGCGGAACGAGACGTCGACCTGCTCGTTGTAAAGCTCACCTTCCTCGCTCTCGCGAATCACGATGCCAAACCAGCCAAACATCATGACGACCACAATCGCCAGCCCGCCGAGCATCGTCGTCAGCCAGAAGCTGCCGGTGCCGTTCATGAAGTTGGCGGCGGACACCACCAGCGTGGTCAGGCCGATTGAGCCAACGATAGGCCAGGTCGTACCGTGCGGGACGTAATAGCCGTTGTTTGCGTGTGCCATGGTTAGATTTCCATTCAGCTGCCGTCGACGGCGGCAGTGGTTTCGTTGTCCATTCCGTAGAAGCGGTACGAGAGCGTGACCACTTCGATATCGTCCGGGAGTGCCGGATCAAGCATAAATTTGACCGGCATCTCCTTCGATTCGCCGGCCTTCAGTTCCTGCATCGTGAAGCAGAAACACTCGGTTTTCGCAAAATAGATCGACGCCTCAGCCGGCGCCACGCTGGGCACGGCTCGCCCGACTACCGGGTGGTCAGCCAGGTTTTCCGCATCAAAAAGCGCTTCGTGCAGTTCTCCCACGCGCACCTTAACGAATTTGTCCTGCGGGGCAAATTCCCAGGGGAGGTGCTGCTCAACACTCGAATCCATGTGCACAGTGACCCAGCGCTCCTCGGCTGGCACCGCCATGCTGGCCGCGTCCGCGTCGGAGACCCGGCCGTTACCGTCCTCGAGTCGAATGCCCAGCACGTCACAGAAAACGTTGTAGAGGGGCACCATGGCAAAGCCGAAGCCGAACATGCCGACCGCCAGCCCGCCCAGCAGCGCTATGACTTTGCCGTGAGACATTTTCCTCAGCCTCCGGCCGCAACCACGCCGCTGGCGATGAACACCACGTAAATCACCACCGCAACGACGCCGAGAGCACCGGCCATCACGAGGGAGCGGTTGCGCTGCTGCGCTGGCGTACGGTCACTCATCGCAGCTAGTGCGCCACGTCGCCGTGCGCGAGGTCTTCATCGTGCAGCTCCGGCGGCTGCTCGAACGTGTGATGCGGTGCCGGGGTCGGAACCGTCCACTCCAGGCCCTTCGCGCCTTCCCAAACCTTGTCCGGCAGCTCCTGAGTTCGCTTGCCGAAGGAGGCCTTAAGCACGATGTACAGGAAGATCAGCTGGGTCAGGCCAAAGGCGAAACCGCCAATGGAGGACCACAGGTTGAACTCCGCAAACTCGACCGAGTAGTCGGGAATCCGTCGCGGCATGCCGGCCAGTCCGAGGAAGTGCTGCGGGAAAAACAGGATATTGACGGTGATCGTGGACAGCCAGAAATGCAGCTTACCCAGCTTCTCCGAATACATGTTGCCCGTCCATTTTGGCAGCCAGTAATAGGCGGCCGCCATGATGGAGTAGACGGCACCGGTCACCAGCACGTAGTGGAAGTGGGCGACCACAAAGTAGGTGTCGTGGTACTGGAAGTCCGCCGGAACGATGGCCAGCATCAGTCCGGAGAAGCCGCCGATGGTGAAGAGGATCACAAAGCCGATCGCAAACAGCATGGGCGTTTCGAAGGTCATTGAGCCTTTCCACATCGTGGCGACCCAGTTGAACACCTTTACCCCGGTTGGCACCGCGATCACCATGGTGGCGTACATAAAGAAGAGCTCGCCACCCAGCGGCATGCCGACCGTAAACATGTGGTGCGCCCAGACGATGAACGACAGGAACGCGATGCTGGCGGTCGCATAAACCATGCTGACGTAACCAAACAGCGGCTTGCGGCAGAACGTCGGCAGGATTTCAGACACGATGCCGAAAGCCGGCAGGATCATGATGTAAACCTCCGGGTGCCCAAAGAACCAGAAGATGTGCTGGAACATCACCGGATCGCCGCCGCCGGCGGCGTTAAAAAAGCTGGTACCGAAGTAGCGATCGGTCAGCAGCATGGTGACCGCGCCCGCCAGTACCGGCATCACCATGACCAGCAGGAATGCCGTAATCAGCCAGGTCCAGACGAACAGCGGCATGCGCAGGAGGTTCATACCCGGCGCCCGCAGATTGAAAATGGTCACGATGATGTTGATCGCGCCCATGATGGAAGAGAAACCCATCAGGTGAATGGCGAAGATCACAAACGCAAAGCTGTTACCGCCCTGCAGCGATAGCGGCGGGTAAAGCGTCCAGCCGCCGGCCGGTCCGCCGGAATCCATCAGCAGGGTGGAGAGCAGCATGGCGAAGGCGAACGGCAGGATCCAGAAGCTCCAGTTGTTCATCCGCGGCAGCGCCATATCGGGGGCGCCCACCATCATCGGGATCAGCCAGTTGGCAAGACCGACGAAGGCCGGCATTACCGCCCCGAAGATCATCACCAGCGCGTGCATGGTGGTCATCTGGTTAAAGAAGTCGGGTTCGACCACCTGCAGACCGGGCTGGAACAGTTCGGCGCGGATTACCATCGCCATAGCGCCGCCGACGAAAAACATCGCCAGCGAGAACAGCAGATAGAGGGTTCCGATGTCCTTGTGGTTGGTGGAGAAAACCCAGCGACGCCAGCCGCGTACGGGTTCGTGGTGGTGGTCGTCCTGGTGGACCGCTGCAGTACTGCTCATAACGTTAAGTTCCTAAAACGTAATCGGGTCGGCATCAACCGCGCTTGGCGGCGACGACTTCGCGGGGCTGGACCGGCGTCTTGTCGGCGTTGCCCCAGGCGCTGCGGGTGTAGGTCATGGCGGCGGCGATGTCGGTTTCGCTTAAGGTGCGACCGAAAGCCTGCATGGCCGTACCCGGGCGGCCGTTCAGCACCACCTTCAGGTGCTCACCCACGGGCCCGGTAGCGACCGGGCTGCCGGCCAGCGGCGGGAAGGCCGGCGCGAGTCCTTCGCCGTCAAGCTGGTGGCATGCCGCACACTGCTGTTCGTAGACGCCCTGCCCACGCTTAAAGAGCTCGGCGTGCGTCCATTCCCGCTCAACCTGCTGGGCCTCAGCCAGCTGCTCACCCTTCTGCTCAGCCACCCAGGCGGCGTAGTCTTCTGGGGAGCGGGCGTCGATCACAATCGGCATAAAGCCGTGATCTTTGCCGCAGAGTTCAGCGCACTGCCCGCGATATACGCCGGGCTCTTCGATATAGGTCCAGCCTTCGTTAACCTTGCCGGGGATGGCGTCGCGCTTCCAGCCGAGCTCCGGCACCCACCAGGCGTGCAGCACGTCCTCAGCGGTAATCAGGAAGCGGATCTTGGTGTTGGTCGGGAGTACCACGGCGTTATCCACTTCCAGCAGATAGTTAGGCACGGAAGCTGGATCGATACCGGATCCAAGCTGGCGGGCAGCGTTGCTGGCCGGATCCAGGTTGCTCAGGAAGCTGATGTCATCCTCGATGTAGTCGTACTTCCACTTCCACTGGTAGCCAGTGATTTTGACGGTCATGTCCGTATCACCGGTCTGTTCCATCTGGATGAGGACCTGGGTGGCGGGGATGGCCATCACCACAAGAATCACGATCGGGATGATGGTCCAGATGATCTCAGCCTTGGTACTGTGGCTGAACTGCGCCGGCTCGTGGCCCACGGATTTGCGGTGCTTGAACATCGAATAAAACATCGCGCCAAACACCAGCACGCCGATGGCCACACAGATCCACAGGATGGTCATGTGGAGGTCGTAGACGTTGGAGGAAAAGGGCGTTACGCCTCGCGGCATGTTCAGCCCGTATTCGGCGTGCGCTGTTCCTGCCGCCAGCAGCCCCAAACCGGCCGAGAGACCCGCCTTGCGCCACCTGGCGCTGGAGACTTGTGCTTGTCCGTGTGCTTGCATGAGTGTTCTCAAGTCCTTCAATGCTTTAACTAACAAGACCGCAGCGCACCCAGCGTTGCGGTCAGCTGCCCTTGCAGCTCGTTCCGTTCGTCCTCGGTGAGAAAACTTCCCACCTCGACGCGATTTCCATGGCTCGTTAGCCAGAGGCGCCGGGGATGCCCCCGAGCCGCCGCCGCGCCGCGCTCGACCCGCACCCAGTGCGGGTTGAAGCTGGCGCGAAAGTTCTCCATTTCGCCCCTCACCTGCACCTGGCCGGCGTCGAGCTCAATGATCTGCTGTCGCTCACCGCTGCGCAGCACGAGCCACCAGCAGTATCCCAGGGCCGTCAGTTCCGCGCCGGCCAGCGGCAGCGGTACCCAAAGGCCCTGGAGCGCAAAGAATCCGGCAACCGCCAGACACATAACGGATATGACGGTAAAAACCTTCAGTGCCGCTGCACGATCCATCGACCGGTTGGGCGATACGTGGATGCGCCAGCTGGGCCCCGCGTCAGATTTCGGGGCGGATTTGGATACCTGAATCACTGCCAGAGAGTACTCCTGACAGCGCATTTTAAGCAGCGCACCAGCCCCGGGCAATACGCAGCCCGCTATTGTCAAGGTAATGTGAGCGTTTGTCGAACAATTATCGAGCAAATCTGTCCAAACCCTCGTGACCGCTGAGATTCTGCGTGAAGGCCGTCAACACATTTCCCGCCGTCAGGCCCAGGAAACGACGAAGGATCAAGCCCGCCGCCGATCGGCGGCAGCGGGCCTCAGAACACACCCAAACAGCCAAATGCAGGCTAGAATCGCGGCTTTGCCCTCCTCCACGGGGGAGGCAGGTAATCGGGACAGTCAAACGGCATGAACACAGCACCCTCAGCGACATGGATCAGCAGCAACCCACAGCAGCTGGAATGGCCTGGTCATCAGGCCATCAGCGAGGACTGGCTGGCCGACGAAAACGCCCATATGGCCAGGGTGCTCGAAACGGTGGAAATCGCCCCTGAGCTGCAGGAAAAGATCACCGCGCTGGCCACCTCGCTGGTCGTGAAGGTGAGGGCAGGTCAGGACGACCGCAGCCCGGTGGATGCCTTCATGCAGCAGTATGACCTCTCCTCAACCGAAGGCGTGCTGCTGATGTGCCTGGCCGAAGCGCTGCTGCGGATCCCCGATGCCGACACCGCGGACGCGCTGATCGCCGATAAGCTCGGCGACGCCGACTGGGAAGCACACCTGGGTAAAAGCCAGTCGATGTTTGTCAATGCCTCCACCTGGGGCCTCATGCTGACCGGCAAAATGGTCCGGGTTCCAATGGAGATGGAGCGCAGCTTCCTCGACCCATTAAAAAAGCTTGTGTCGCGCAGCGGCGAGCCGGTCATCCGGCAGGCGGTGCGCCAGGCCATGCGGATCATGGGACATCAATACGTGATGGGCCGCACCATCGACGAGGCGATGAAGCGCGCCCGCGAAAAGGACAACCGAGCCTATCGCTACTCTTTTGACATGCTCGGCGAGGCCGCCCTGACCGAAGCTGACGCCGAGCGGTATTTCAAGGCCTATCAGGAGGCGATCCGACGGCTCGGCGCGCACGGCCAGACCGACGCTGACCCGTTCAGCCTGCCCAGCATTTCGGTCAAGCTGTCAGCGCTTCATCCGCGGTACCTCTTCAGCCAGTTCGATCGGGTGCTCGCGGAACTCACGCCACGACTAAAAACGCTGGCCACCATGGCTCGCGAAGCCGGCATCAACCTGACGCTGGACGCTGAGGAGGCCGACCGACTGCAGCTGTCCCTGGCAGTGTTTGAGCAGGTCTATCGCGACCCAGACCTGGCCGGTTGGGAAGGGATGGGGCTGGTGGTGCAGGCCTACCAGAAGCGTTCGCTGGCGGTGCTGGCCTACCTCGCAGACCTGGCCCGGGAGAGCGGCCGGCGCCTGCCGCTGCGCCTGGTCAAAGGCGCTTACTGGGATACGGAAATCAAGCGGAGCCAGGAACAAGGGCTGGACGGTTACCCGGTATTTACCCGCAAAATCAACACCGACTGCTCTTATCTGGCGTGCGCGCGGGTGCTGCTCGATCAGCGAGAAACGTTCTACCCGCAGTTTGCAACCCACAACGCGCACACGATCGCGGCGATCTATCTGCTGGCCGGCGACGCCGACGGCTATGAGTTCCAGCGCCTCCACGGCATGGGGGAGGAGCTCTACGATGAGGTGATCGGCGAGGACAAACTCGCGCTGCCCTGCCGGGTTTACGCCCCCGTCGGCAGCCACAAAGACCTGCTGCCCTACCTGGTTCGCCGCCTGCTCGAAAACGGCGCCAACACCTCTTTTGTTAACCGCATCTCGGATCGCGATCTGCCCGTGACGGAGATCGTCGCGGATCCGGTGGCCCAAAACCGATCTGTCGACTCCAAGCCCCATCCCCAGATCGGTCTTCCGGAGACGCTCTACGGCGAGGAGCGCGACAATTCGCGGGGTCTCAACCTCAACGACCCGGCAGCGCTGAACTCGCTGAAAACGCAGCTGGAGTCGGTACCCACCGACGGCTGGCAGGCGGCGCCGCTGATCCCGGGCGCAGCCGATGGCTCGGACGACTTCGACGTTCACAATCCGGCGGATCGAGGCCAGCAAATCGGCAGCTGGCGAGCCGCGGACGAGGCCGCGACCGGCAAAGCGCTGGAAAACGCTGCCGCCGCCGCACCCCGCTGGGACGCAACGCCGGTGGAGGAGCGCGCGCGCTGCCTGTTAAAAGCTGCGGAGCTCATGGAGGCGCGCGCGCCGGAGCTGATCTATCTGCTGACCCGCGAGGCTGGCAAGACGCTCCCCGACGGCTGGGCCGAGCTGCGCGAATCGGTGGACTTCTGCCGGTACTACGCGGCCAGCGCGCTGGACATGAAGGCCCACCGGCTGCCGGGCCCAACCGGCGAGTCGAACGAACTGACCTTCCACGGCCGCGGCACGTTTGCCGCGATCAGCCCCTGGAACTTCCCGCTGGCGATCTTCACCGGCCAGGTGGTCGCCGCACTGGTCACAGGCAACGCGGTGCTGGCCAAACCCGCCGAACAGACCAACCTCGTTGGCCACCTGGCGGTTCGGCTGATGCACGAGGCGGGAATCCCTGAGGACGTCCTGCAGTTTGTGCCCGGCGAGGGCCGCCGGGTCGGACCGGTTTTGACCGCCGACCCGCGGCTGGCTGGCGTGGCGTTTACCGGCTCGACGGAAACCGCCCAGGCGATCAACCGCGCGCTGGCCGCGCGAGACGGCGCACTGCCTGCGCTGGTAGCGGAGACGGGCGGCCTCAACGCCATGATCGCGGACAGCTCATCGCTGCCAGAACAGCTGGTCAACGATCTGGTGGGCTCAGCGTTTATGAGCGCCGGCCAGCGCTGTTCCGCCGCCCGGGTGCTTTTTATCCAGCGTGACGTGGCGCCTCGAGTGCTGGAGATGCTCGAAGGCGCGATGGCGGAACTGACGGTCGGCGATCCGGCACTGCTGTCGACCGACGTCGGGCCGGTCATCGACCAGTCGGCGCAGCAAACGCTCCAGGCCCACATCGACCGGCTGACGGCCGAGGGTGGTCTGATCGCGAGCACCCCGCTGCCGTCCTGGCACGAGCAGGGGACTTTTGTTGCGCCCACGGCCTTCAAAATCGACCGGCTCGATCTGCTCAAGCGGGAGGTCTTCGGGCCCATCCTGCACGTGATCGAATATCGCGCGCAGGACCTGGACCAGGTGCTCGACCAGATCAACCGGAGCGGCTATGGCCTGACGCTGGGCATCCACAGCCGAATCGAGGATACGATCGAGCACATCCGGGCCCGCGCCCGCGTTGGCAACTGCTACGTCAACCGCAACATGATCGGCGCGGTCGTTGGCGTGCAGCCGTTCGGCGGCGAAGGGCTGTCGGGCACCGGGCCGAAGGCTGGCGGCCCGCATTACCTGCACCGGTTCATCACCGAGCGAACCTTCACCGTCAATACGGCCGCCGTCGGCGGCAACGCGTCGCTGCTGGCCATGCAGCCGGCGGTGGACTGACGGGCGGCCGGGAAGCGCGGTGACCACCAGGCGGACCCAAAGCGGCAACGTGGCGACCCTTCCGACAGCCGGAGGGTCGTGATGTATCTGCAGTACTTTGGCCTGCACGAGGCCCCGTTCTCCATTACGCCAGACCCGCGCTTTGTGTTCCTGAGCGCGCGGCACGAGGATGCGCTTGCCCACCTCAAATACGGGATCACCGAGGGTGGCGGCGGTGGCTTTGTGCAGCTCACCGGCGAGGTGGGAACCGGCAAGACAACGCTGTCCCGATGCCTGCTGGAAAACCTGCCTGACAACATTTCGGTGGCGCTGCTGCTGAATCCGCGGCTGCCGCCGCTGGAGCTGCTGGAGGCGATCTGCGAGGAGCTTAAGATTTCCACCCGGGCCGCCAAAGGCAGTCAGAAAAGGCTGGTCGACCGGCTCAACCGGTATCTGCTAAAGGCCCACGGCGAGGGCCGCAACGTCGTGTTGATCATCGATGAGGCGCAGAACCTGCTGCCGGAGGCGCTGGAACAGGTACGCCTGCTCACCAACCTGGAAACGCCGACCAAAAAACTCCTGCAGATTGTGCTGCTCGGACAGCCGGAGCTTCGCGATCTGCTGGCTCGCGCCGACCTGCGGCAGCTGGCACAGCGCATCACGGCGCGCTATCACCTGACCGCGCTGGACGGCGCCGAAACCGCCGACTACCTTGCACACCGCCTCAAGGTCGCCGGCGCTCTGGAAAATCTCTTTACCCCCGGCGCGTGTCGAGCCGTCCATCGCTACACCGGCGGCGTACCCCGGCTGATCAACATTGTGGCGGAGCGCGCGCTGGTGGCGACCTACGCCGCGGGCGAGCGGCGGGTGAGCGCCGCGCTGGTCAAGCTGGCCGCTGAGGAGGTGCTGCCGCCAGCGATAGGCACCGTCGAGCCCGGACCCCGTGGATCGGCAACCTCTCTGGGTGCGGTGCTGCGGGGACAGCTGGGCGGACTCGCCGCGGGCCTCACGCTGGCGGTCGCCGCGGCCGTTGCCTGGTGGTGGTGGGACGGCAGCAGACAGGCAGCCACCTCACCGCAGAGCGCCGCGCTGGGCGGCCTGACCACATCCCGACCGGCGGCCGCATCACCGCCCAGCTCGAGCATCGCGGCGCCGTCGACTGAAGCGAAGAGCGGGCCGACGCAAAGCGGCGAAAATTGGATCCAGACCTGGGACCAGGCCTGGCTTCAGCTGAGTGATGGACTCAGCGCGGCTGCCGCAGCTGCGCCGCGCCGCGGGGAGTGCCCCGACGAGCCGGTCCCGCCCCTGCGGTGCCGCCGCGCGCGGGCCGGCACACAAGAGCTTCAGGCTCTGGACCGGCCCGTGATGATCCAGCTGTCAGCCACGGACAATCGCTACGCGCTCGTGCGGTTTACCGACTCGGCGGTTGAGGTCCTGGGGCCGGATGAGTCGACGTGGCTCGACTCGCGAGAGATCGAAGCGCGCTGGAGCGGACTGTATATCGATCTTTTTCTGATTCCCGGCTATGTCCCCGACGTCCTGCGCCAGGGCGACCGAGGACCCGGGGTGCTGTGGGTGAAGGCGGCGGCCAGTCGTTCGAAGCCAGCCTTCCAGGCAGACGCCAGCGATCCCTATTTCGGTCCCGCGCTTCGAAGCTGGGCCGAGGCGTACCAGTCTGCTCACGGACTGCCGTCTGACGGACTCATCGGCCTGGCGACGCTGCAACTGATCGCCGGCCGCGACGATCTGAGGCCATGATGGCACCAGCGACGCTAGCGGCTGGCGCGGCCGCTGATCGGGGAGATGCCTGATGTCCAGCATCCTTGAAGCGCTCAAGAAATCCGAAGCGCAGCGCGCCGCCGGCAACGCTTCGCCGGCGCCGCTGACGAGCAAGCCGCGGGCCAGCTCGACCCAAAACCGGCGGCTGCTGCTGATGATGCCCCTGGCCATCGGCCTGGCGGTGGTGGTCGCCTGGCGCTATGGGCTGTTGACGTCCTCCGGTGAGGTCGACTCGATCGAGCCCCCGACCGCGACCCGCACGGCGCCCGCTGCCGGTGAATCGGTGGCGACTGCCGACCCGGCGCCGGTGCAGCCAGCCCCGGATCGCGCCATTCAGCCGACCAACGCCGCTAAGCCGGCCGGCGCAGCACCAAAGCCGATCACCGAGGCACAGCCTGTCAAACCGACGGCACAGGCCTCGGCGCAAAATGAACGCCCGGCCGTGCCGGACGCGGCAGCAGGGTCTTCGCCGCCCCTGGCTGAGCCTAGCGACGTTCCGATGCCGGTGACAGAAGCAGCCGATCCCCCGGCACAACCCGCTGAAGACAACGCTGCCGCGACGCCGCCCAAACCCGGCTCCCGCCTCCCCTCGCTGGCCCAGCTGCCGGCTCTGGAGCAGGAGATCGGGGCCGTTGAGATGACGATGCTTGTGTATAGCCAGGATCCGGCACGCCGGTTTGCGCTGGTTAACGGTCAGCGCCTCAAGGAGGGTGAAACCCTGGAAGGCGGGGTGGAGCTGATCGAGATCCGGCGTTACTCCTGCGTGTTTGCCGCACGCGGTCAGCGGTTTGTCATCCGCAGCCAGTAGGCGAGCACAACCCGTGATGGCGTTTTGAAAAGGACTCGGCGCGACAAGGCCTGGTTTCGGAAGCCCCAAAAACGGCGCTGGCCGCTCGCGGCGGTGCTGCTGGGCGTGGCGATGGCCGCGACGGGCGTGTGGCAACGGGCTTCAGACTGGACGTTTGGCCCCTGGAGCCTGATTCCAGCGGAGTTTGTGGCGGCGTTTCAGGGCAGCGTTGAGTGGTGGCAGCCACCGCTGATCACACCCCTGACCTCGCTGTTTATGCACGCCGGCTGGCCGCACCTGATCGGCAACCTGATCTATTGGGCCCTGTTCGCTCCACGCGTAGAAAGTCGGATCGGCGCGCTGGGCTTTGCGTCGCTGCTGCTGGGCTGCGGCGTGCTGGCCAACCTGTACTCAGTCTGGCTCGAACCCGAGGGCCTGGCGCCGCTGATCGGGATGAGCGGGATGGTTTCAGCCTGCATGGGCGCATTCCTTGGACTGTTTCCTCGCTCCAAAGTGGGCGTCATTCTGCCCCTCGGGCTTTACCTTCAGTTCCTGCGCATCCCGGCTATCGCGCTGATCGGCTCGTGGTTTGGATTCCAGGTGTTATACACTTTTTTTGGGGATGCGCTTGGCACCGTGGCCTGGTGGACCCATATCGCAGGCTTTGTGAGCGGACTGATTCTCGCGATACCGCTCAGCTTTCTCACGCCCGCGGTTGCGCAGCGGGAGCGCTGACCCGCATCAGGAAACGCGCCGGCAGCAAGGACAGAACATGGCCAAAGACACGCTCTATAAAGTCATCTTTCTCAATCACGGTAAGGTCTACGAACTGTTCGCCCGTAGCGCCAGCGCCAGTGGCCTCTATGGCTTCGTCGAAATCGGCGAGCTGGTATTCGAGAGCGGGGAGTCCCTGGTGGTTGACCCCACCGAGGAGCGAATCCGGGACGAATTCAGCGACGTCAAAGTGCTGCACCTGCCCATGCACAGCGTCATTCGCCTGGAAGAGGTGGAAAAGCGCGGCACCTGCCAGATTCGCGATCGCGAGAGCGGCGAGAAGATCACACCCTTTCCGCTGTCAGCCCCGACCGGCCGCAGCGAAAGCTAAACCCTTTCCGACAGCGGCCTCGCTAGTTCGAATCAGCTCCGGCCGGTTGCCCAGCGAAGTCCGACTGCCGCAAGAGCTTCGTCGCCTCCAGCAGCGCCCGGTCGATGCCGTCGGGCCCCGGCTTGCTCTCCATGGCGATATGAGGCTCGATGCCCGTACCGTG
>JBCDKA010000044.1:0-27994 GCA_038747195.1 Pseudomonadota bacterium | reverse complement strand
TCGGTGACGGCAGCCTCGGTCTTAAGCGCGGGTTCGAGCAGCTTGGCGACACCAAAATCGAGCAGCTTGACCCGGCCGGCTTGGTCCACCAGAACGTTTCCTGGCTTGATGTCGCGATGCACGATCAACCGGCGATGCGCATAGTCGACGGCGTGGCAAACCTGCTGAAACAGGCCAAGCCGCGCCTGAAGATCCAAATTCTGATCCTCGCAGTAGGCGTCGATGCTTAGGCCGTCGACATATTCCATGATGAGGTACGGAATCCCCTCGTCGGTCACTCCACCGTCCAGCAGCCGGGCGATATTCTCGTGATTCAGATCCGACAGAATCTGGCGTTCCAGCATGAAACGCTTCAGCACCGCGTCGGAGTATCGACCCAGCGGGATGAGCTTGATGGCGACCTGCTGGCGAAATTCGGGATCGTCCCGCTCCCCCAGAAACACCTGGCCCATGCCGCCCCGCCCCAGCTCGCGGATGATTCGATAGGCGCCAACCTGGCCGGGTAGCGGGCTGGACACTTCATCGATCAGACCGCTGCCCTCGAGGCCGACATCCAGCATGCCCTCCTGCTGAGCGTCTCGGGCAATCAGCTTAACCAAGCGGCGTCGTAACTCGGCGTCGCCTCCACAGCTTTGATCCAGAAACGCCGCCTGTTCGTCTGCGGGCAGGTCGACCGCCTGCTCAAAGAGCTCCCAAAGTCTGTTCCAGTTCGGATCGGTCACAGCCTGGCGTCCATAGCACCTGTTCTGCACTCAGGGTACATTACCTGATCCTTCGTCACTGCCCGCGCCATGTCCTCTGAGCCCAAATCGACGCCCGAAGAAGTCACGCGACTGCTGCTGGCCGTGGAGTCGGGTGATCGGACCGCCGCCGAGCAGCTTCTGCCTTTGGTTTATCAGGAGCTTCGCGACCTGGCGCGCGCGCGGATGAGCAACGAAAAGCCCGGTCAGACCCTGACACCCACTGCCCTGGTGCACGAGGTCTACCTGAGGCTGGTCAAAGACAGCGATGCGGGTTTCGCCAACCGAGCGCATTTTTTTGCCGCCGCCGCCCAAGCCATGCGACGCATCCTGATTGAGATCGCCCGGCGCAAAAAAGCGGTCAAACATGGCGGCGAGTGGCAGCGTCAGCCGCTGACCGACATGGGTGCTATACCGACGGACCAGCCGCAGGAGATTCTGGCGCTCGATGAGTCTCTGACCCGACTGGAAGCCGCCGACGAACGCATGGCAACGGTCGTCAAACTGCACTTTTTTGCCGGCTTAAGCCTCACCGAAACGGCAGAGGCGATGCAGTCGTCCGAGCGCAGCGTATCGCGGCTATGGCGCGCCGCCAGGGCGTGGCTCTACGAGGACATGGCGCCGCTGCATTAGCGAAACCTCAGCTGCATGAGCACCTCCGGAATGTGGTCAAGATTCTCCGTCCGCGGCGTCGTGCTGACAGAGATTCGATCCCGCTTCTGACACACCTTTCTTAAGTCTTGAGAATTGATGGCGGTACAATTGAGACGTGTCAGTTACCTTCACCCCACGCTCCTTCAGCGCGGCGGTTGCGCCGGGTCAATGAGACAATGACCCAGGCGCAGCCTCCCGCCCGCTTCATCCACAGCTCCGACTGGCAGCTAGGTATGACCCGTGCTTTCCTGGGTGACGAGGCGGCGGCTCGGTTTAGCCAGGCGCGCATTGATGCCATTGGCACGTTGGGCCGACTCGCCTCGAAGCGAGAGGCACAGTTTATTGTGGTCGCCGGCGACGTCTTTGAGTCCAACCAGCTTAGCCCCCAAACGCTGCTGCGCACCGTCGATGCCTTGGAGGCCTTGCCGGTACCCGTGTTTTTGCTGCCGGGCAACCATGATCCACTGGACGGTTCCTCCATCTTCGGCAGCGCACCGCTGCTGAACGCGTCACCGCACGTCATCGTGCTTCGCGACGAGGCGCCCGTACCGGTTTCCGGTGTGGAGGGCGTGGAGGTTGTCGGCGCACCGTGGCGCAGCAAGCGACCGTCCACCGATTTGTGTGCGCAGCTGGCGGCATCGTTGCAGCCCTCGACGGGCGTGACGCGCATCGCGGTTTGCCACGGTCAGGTCGATACGCTATCGCCCGACCCGGACCGGCCGGAGATCATTCGGCTGGCAGCCGCCGAGCAGGCGATCGCAGACGGCCACTTCCATTACCTTGCGCTGGGTGATCGCCACTCGCTGACCGAGATTGGCGCGACCGGCAGAATTCACTACAGCGGTGCGCCGGTGGCAACCGCGTTCGACGAGGAGCGGCCAAACCACGCGCTGCTGGTGGATCTAACCGCAGACGGCAACTGTCAGGTCGAAGCCTTGAGCGCCGGCAGCTGGCATTTTGTTGCGCAGGATCATGCGATCAACGGGAGTGAGGATCTAGCGGCTTTCCGGCACTGGCTGACATCGCTGCCGGACAAAGAGCGGACCGTCGTTAAGACCGGTTTCACCGGCTCGGTCAATCTTCGGGTCCGGGCAGACCTCGACACCCTACTGGAGCAGCAGGCGACGCTGTTTGCCAGCCTGCGTCAGCGCCAGCGCACCTCCAGCCTGACGGTGGTGCCCGATCAGCTCGACCGCGACAGCGTTGCTCTTTCAGGCTACGCCCAGACGGCCTGGCAGCAGCTTATCGCGCTCAGCGAGAGCGCCGATCAGGATCAGGCCCGAGTCGCTCAGGACGCGCTGCGGCTTCTCTACCGCCTCAGCGACGCCAGCGGCGCCGTATGAAGATCCACCGGCTCAAGCTTCGCAACTGGCGCGGGGTTCAGGCCGCCGACCTTTCCCTGGGAGATGGCGTAACCGTTATCGAGGGCCCCAATGAGGTGGGCAAATCGTCGATCGTCGAGGCCCTGCTGCTGCTGTTTAACGAGCTGGACTCCTCCAAGAAAAAAGCCATTCAGGCGATCAAGCCGGTCGACGCAGACGCAGGCAGCGAGGTATCCGCCGAAATCAGCACCGGCCCCTACCGGTTTGTCTACAGCAAGACCTACAACAAAACGCCGTCGACGACGCTCGCAATCTCCGCGCCGGACGTCAGCCAGATGACCGGGCGGGAGGCTCATGAGCACGTCACCGCGCTGCTGTCGGAGACCGTCGATATGACGCTTTGGCAGGCTCTACTGGTAAACCAGGGCGACAGCCTGGCGGCGGCGGAGCTCCGAGGTTCGAACAGCCTGCTTAAGGCGCTCGACGAGGCCGCCGGCACCGCCGGACACGGTGACGAAAACCCCGACCTTTTTGCCGCGTGTCAGGCTGAGTACGAGCGTTATTTCACGCTGAAGACGGGTAAGCCGAAGTTTCTCGAACAGCTCAACCGGCTAAGAGACGCGGAGCAGACGCTCGAAACTGCCACACAGGCGATGGCCACCATCGCAAAAGACGTCGAACGCCAGGAGCGCTGTCAGCAGGAGCTCGACCGTCTTCAGGCGCAGCTCCCGGAGCTGACGACGCAGCAAGCGGAATACAAGGAGAAGCAGCGCGAGATGGAAACGCAGCGGCAGGCCCTCGTTGCGAAGCAGCGTTTGCTTGACGCGGCCGCGCACGTCAATGAACAAGCCGCTGCAGCGCTGGCGACACGAGAGCGGCTAACCGACGAGATTGCGCTGGCCGAAAAGGCTCGAGATCAGCTCCACCAGGCGGCGGCACCGGCGCAATCGGCGCTCGGGCAGCTCGAACAGAAGGTGGGGGAGCTCAAAGAGCGCATTGCAGCAAGCCAGCAGGAAAGTGCGCGGCAGCGGGAGCTTTTGCGCGCCGCGGAGGCTGAGCTGCAGTATCAGAAAGACGCTGAGCAGCTGGCCGCGCTCGATCAGCGGCTGGCGCAGGTGCAGCATGCGCAGGCCGGTCAGCCCGAGATTGCCGAAAAAATCGGGGCCATACGCGTAACGCAGGAAGTCTTGAGAGAACTGCGCACTGCTGATCGAGAGCTGGAGCTCACCCGGAATCGGCTTGCCGCGGCCGCGACGGTTTTTGAGGTCATACCCAGCAAAGACCTCGAGCTGGCTATTGACGGAACGGCGCAAAAGCTGAAGCCCGGCCAGGTCCATCGCCAGCAGGTAGACGCGGTCACTGCGATCAGTTTCCCCGGCGTGGCTGACCTTAAGCTCATCCCGCCCGCGACGGCCGATGAGCTCAGAGCTGCTGCCGGCGAGGCGGAGGAGCAATTTCGATCGCTGCTCAAAGCATGTGGCGTCAAGTCGACCGCGGAGGCGGAAGCCCAGCTGCTCCGCAAGACCGATCTTGAGCGGGAGCTTAAGGAACTCAAGAGCATCGAAAAACGACTACTCGTCGACGTCAGCACAGACGAACTGCGCCAGCAGATTGCCGGCACCGCAGCCGCGCTGGAGGTCGCCGCCTCGGATCGGCACCCGGAGCTTACGCCGCCTCAAAACAAGGGTGAGGCAGAGCGAGCCCTTAGCACCAGCCGGCAGCATTATGACGCCACCTCGCAGGAGCTGGAGCAGCTCAGAGCTGAGCTGGACGCAGCGATGACGGCAGTGGACTCCCGCCGCGAAAGCCTGCGCGATCAAGAGCAAAGGGCCGCGGTTCAGCATTCTCTGCTGGACAGCAAACGGAAAGACTTGGAGCACCTCAGGGCGGGTGAGAGCGACGAGGCGCTGGCCCAGCGCGCTAAAGCAGCCCATGCCGATCTGGCGCAGCAGCGTGCTGAACTACAAACCCTCATACAGAAGCGGGACCGCCACTCGCCGGATGCGACACAGGCGCTGCTGGATAACGCCGTGAAGGTCCATGAACAGGTGCTCGGGCGGATTGATGATGAGCGTCAAACCTTGGCGGTGTGCAACGACCGGCTGGAAAACGCCCGCGCTGACGGGCGGTTTGAGACGCTGGAAAACGCCCAGCGTGACTACGAACACCTTCAGCAGCAGACCCGGGCTCTGACCCGTCGCGCTGAAGCCGCCAAACTGCTGTGGACAACGCTTAGCGACTGCCGCGAAAACGCGCGCCTGGCCTACATGGAGCCGATGCGCAACGCGGTGATCAAGCTGGGGCAAATCGTCTTCGGTCCCTCCTTTGGCGTTGAACTTGGCGACGACTGGACTATCACCCACCGCACGCTGGATGGAAAACGCCTGCCGCTGGAGTCGCTGAGCATCGGCGCGCAGGAACAGCTGGGGCTGCTGACCCGGCTGGCCGCGGCTCAGATCGTGTCGAGAAAGGGCGGCGTGCCGGTGATTGTTGACGACGCGCTCGGCTTTGCCGATCCGCAGCGGCTCAAGTCGATGGGAGCGGCGTTTGCCGCCGCTGGCCGCAGCTGTCAGGTGATTATTTTGACCTGTACACCCGGACGTTTTCAGAACGTCGGGGGCGCTGAACTGATAAAGCTTGGCGAGTAACTCGTGCGCTGGGTGATTTTCCGCCGCGGCGTCGAACCCTCCGTTAGCTCGACGCTTTGGCCAGCTCAGCTTTCTTTTGCCGCCGATACATGTGCAGCAGCGGTTCGGTGTAGCCGCTCGGCTGCGCCGTTCCGGCCAGCACCAGGTTGAGCGCAGCCTCGAACGCGACTCCATCGAAGCCAGGCGCCATGGGCGCGTACTGCGGGTCGTTGGCGTTCTGCTCATCGACCACCTTTGCCATGCGACGGAACGTCTCTTTCACCTGATCCACGGAGCAAACTCCGTGGGCCAGCCAGTTGGCGATGTGCTGGCTTGAGATGCGAAGCGTCGCGCGGTCTTCCATCAGGCCCACGTGATTGATGTCGGGCACCTTGGAGCAGCCGACACCCTGATCGATCCAGCGCACCACGTAGCCGAGGATACCCTGGGCGTTGTTGTCCAGCTCGCGCTGAATGTCCTCCGCGGTGAGCGTCTCCGGATCTCCAAACGGTGGTGTCAGAATATCGTCGAGGCTGGCCTGCGCGCTGTTGCCGAGCTCGGTCTGACGCGCCTGGACGTCCACCCCGTGGTAGTGCAGAGCATGCAGGGTTGCCGCAGTCGGCGACGGCACCCAGGCACAGCTGGCGCCGGCCAGGGGATGATCCTGCTTGGTGTCCAACATCTCGCGCATCTCGTCCGGCTTGGCCCACATGCCCTTGCCAATCTGCGCCCGCCCCGGCAGCCCGCAGGCGATGCCAAGGTCAACGTTCTGGTCTTCGTACGCGCTAATCCACGGCTGAGCCTTGATGGCGTCTTTACGCAGCATCGGCCCGGCGACCATGGATGTGTGAATCTCGTCGCCGGTACGGTCGAGGAAGCCGGTGTTGATAAAGACCAGCCTGTGCCGAACCGCGCCGATACACTGGGCGAGGTTGACCGTGGTGCGACGTTCCTCGTCCATCACGCCGATTTTCAGCGTGTACCGCTCGAGCCCGAGCATGTCTTCAACCGCGCCGAACAGCCGGTTCGCAAACGCCGCCTCGGCAGAGCCGTGCATCTTGGGCTTGACGATATAGACGCTGCCGGTGCGGCTGTTGCGACGGGATCCAAGCTTCCTTAAGTCGTAAAGGGCGCAGGTTGCCGTCACCACCGCATCGAGCAGCCCTTCAAACACCTCATTGCCGTCCGCGTCAAAGACCGCGTCGGTGGTCATCAAATGTCCCACGTTACGCACGAGCAGCAGGCTGCGACCCGGCAAAGTCAGCGTTGTGCCGTCTGGCGCCGAAAACTCCCGATCGGCGGCCAGCGTACGGGTCATGTCTTTGCCGCCTTTGGCAAACGTTGCGCTGAGCGTGCCCCGCATCAGGCCCAGCCAGCAGCGATAGACCGCTACCTTGTCCTCCGCGTCGACCGCCGCCACCGAGTCCTCGCAGTCAGCGATGCTGGTCAGGGCCGACTCGAGCACTACGTCGGCAACGTTAGCTGATGCGTCTTTCCCGATTGGGTGGTCAGGATCGATGACAATCTCGATGTGGAGCCCGTTGTGTTGGAGCAGGATTCCGCGCTGAGCCCCCTGCTCGCGGTAGCCGACAAACGCCTCTGGACTCTCCAGACCCGTGGTGGAGCCGCTGGCCAGGACCGCCTCAAGTTTTGCCGAGTTGGTCGTTGTATCGATGCGGTAGGCGGTGACATCTCGGTGGCTGGCTTCCGCCAGCGGGACAGCCTGATCCAGAAACTCAGCTGCTCGCTCGATCACGCGTGCGCCGCGTTGCGGGTTGTAGCCTCCCGCCCGTTCACAGCCGTCGTCTTCGGGGATAACGTTGGTACCGTAGAGCGCATCGTAGAGGCTGCCCCAGCGCGCGTTAGCGGCGTTTAGCGCAAAGCGAGCGTTGTCTACCGGGACCACCAGCTGCGGACCGGCCACCTTAGCGATCTCATCGTCCACACCTTCGGTGTCGATTTCGAAGGCCTCTGGTGTCGGCTCCAGATATCCGATCTCAACCAGAAACTTTCGGTATGCATCCGCGTCCCAGCGGTCTGACGGGTGGTCGCGGTGATAGTCGTTCAGCTGCTGCTGGAGTGCCTCGCGTTTCTCGAGCAGCTGCCGGTTGACCGGCGTCAGCTCGTGGATAATTCGATCCAAACCCGACCAGAACTCGTCGGCGGACAGGGGCAGATCGGCAAGCAGTTCCGTTTCGACAAACTGCCGAAATCGGGCGTCGATTCTCAGGTTCATGCGGGTTTAAGGGCCTTGGTTGCGGGCAAAGTGGGTACGTCTTTGAGCATAGCCAGCGCCGACGCCTGCGCTGACGACGCCTCATCAGTCGTATGGATAGATTTTACCGCCTGCCACCGGCCTTTTCATCCGTGGCAACCGCTGCTTTAGTCGTCTTTCGCCTCGCCCAGCATGTCATCCATCATCGCGATGAGCTGCTCGCGGGTCAGGCTGTACGGTTGGTCCTGGTTGAGCTGCAGCATCTCCCTCATGATCTGACGGATCGTGATCTCCGCTTCCCGCGGGTTGGGCACCACCATGTAGCGACGCCTTGGGCTGTCGCTGAACAGAGAATCCACGACCGCTGCCGAGACCTCATCAGGTTTCTTGAACTGAGATCGGTCGCTTGCAAGCCGATCGATGACCTGCTGCATTTCGTTGGAGAAGCGAGAATCCGTGTAGTCGACGCCCGAACGCTTGATCCGCCGCGCCAGGGATTCGCCGATTTTTGAGTCGTAGTTTCCCGGTTCAACGACACTAACCGCCACGCCAAACTTGTTCATCTCTGCCGCAAGCGTGTCGGTAAATGACTCCACCGCATGCTTACTCATGCTGTACGCGCCGAGAAACGGTGAGGAGAGAATGCCGGATATTGATCCGATGGTCGTCACCCTGCCCTGGCTCTCGATCAACATCGGCGCAAAGGCTTTGGTCACCCGATAGGGCCCAAATAGGTTGACGTCCATCTGGAACTGCATGTCCGCCTCGCTCAGCTCGACCAGTGGACCCACGACCGCAACCCCGGCGTTGTTGACGACCCCGTAAAGCCCACGGCCGGCCGCGGCAATCGTCTCCACAGCCGCGTCGATCTCCTCGGGCTTGTTCACGTCGAGACGAATCCCCTGGACGTTGTCGAGAGCGTTGAGCGAGTCCAGGTCGGCCTGCTTTCGCGCTCCGGCATAAACAAAGTGACCCTGGCTGGCCAGCGTTTCCGCGATATTGCGACCAATCCCGGAGCTGGCGCCGGTCACCAGAATGGCCCGCTGCGCGGCATTTTCTTGTTCGTGGCCATCCGCTGCAGCGGCGCCGGATGCCAGAGCAAAAACGACCGAGAGCACGGCCAACCAAACGCGTTGTGATTGAGATTGTTGTTGTTTCATTGTTATCTCCCTTGAAGCGCACACCATAGCTGGATCAATGCGGTGGGGTAAGGGAAATAAACGGCGGTTTGTTATCGTCTGAGACAGGATGACGAATCCCGAGACAGATCCACCTGAGCTGATCGTTGGTCGACCGCTGCTTGGCATTGCGCTGATCGGGGTGCTCGGCCTGGTCGCCGTCCTGGGACATCAGTGGCTGATCCCCAGGGTGGAAGACTACGTGCCCCGCGCTGCCTGCGATCGGTGGCTGGGCACGAACGGGCTCAGCGCTTTGCTGCTAACGGTGACCGCTGGAGCCGGCGTCTGCGTGGTGCTGTTCGGCGTGTTCGCGTCGCGCTACTGGGCTCGAGTGGTCAGTTCCGGCCAGCTTCCTCCCCCAGGCGCGCTGGTGTTTCGGACGGTGCGACCTGTGCGGCTCGCCAACGTCCCCGCTCGCGCCCGCGTCGCCCGGTTTCTCCCTCACCTGAGCGGCGTGATGCTCGCGGTCTGCGTGGCCATGGGCCTGTCGCTGCATTGGCGTCTTGTGTCCCCGAACCTCACGCAGTTCCAGGCGCTTTGCAGCGAGCAATCTTCCACGCCCTGACAAGCGCAACGGGTACCGACCTAAGAAAGCCGCCGATTGATAGGCCTTCTCAAAAAAAGTTGGCCGCTTTCCCGACCGTTTTGCGATTTTGGTGAAAAAAGGGAGCTTTCCGTGCGTATTCAATCACTCAAAATCGCTGTGCTGGTGCCTATTGTGCTGCTTTCGGGAGCCGGCATGGCGCAGGATCTCGATCTAATCCTGTCAAGCTTCCGCAGCGATATCGATCCCGACGCGACGGGCCAGACCTTCGGCACCCACATGGCTGCTGACGGGATCTGGGCAGTGGTTTCCGGAACCGACACAACCATTCCCGACGGGACGCTCGGGGCGGTCTACCTTTACCGATATGACAACGGCTGGGTTTTTGAGAAGCGCCTCGAAACGCCGCCGGAGCCGGACAGGCCGAGACGAGTCGGCTGGGATGTTGCGATCGACGGCGAGTGGATCGCTGTCTCGATCCAGAACACCGGCGTGGCTTTGTATCGGCGCGATCAGGGTGGGCCGGAAAACTGGGGGTTCCACAGCCGAGTCGTAGAAGACGATAACGGTCAATTCCGCGATCGGGATGTCGACCTGACCGTGTCACTGGACGGCGATACGTTAATCGTCGGTGCACCGCTGACCGACTATGGACCGTTCAGTTCGGACACTAATCAGGTGGGATCGGTGCTGGTTTACGGCCTCGTTGGCAACGATTGGCAGCTGAGTCAGCAGATCACCATTCCGGCAGCGGACCAGGAACGAATAGCCGGCTTTGGCGGCAGCGTAACGGTGCTGGGCAATCTGCTGGCTGTCGGCTCGCCCACCTACAGCTTTGCTGGGCTCGGGAGCCCCGGGCAGGTTTGGGTCTACCAGCGGAACACCGCAACGTCAGACTTTGCGCTGTTCGACACGCTGCGGTCAGACGAGCCGGTCGACAACGGCCGTTTCGGGGTGTCACTGGGTTTGAGTGCCACAACGCTGGCGGTTGGCTCGCCCAACGGGGCCGGTGATCTCACCCCGCTGGCAACCAACGACGGCTCCATCTATATCTTCGAACCAACGCTTACGGGCTACGACCTGGTGGACGAACTGATCCCGAGCACGCCTGAATTTCTCAACGGATTTGCTGAGGACCTGGCCCTTGAGGGTGATCTACTGTGGAGCGCCGACGAAGCTGCCGGGTTTCTATTCCGGCGCAGCACGCAGGGTCAGTGGGAAGAAATTGACCGAAATTCGGCGCCTGACTTTCCTCCGCCCCAGACCGTGCGGCAGTTCGGCACATCGGTCGCCTTCACCCGCGAGGGGACGCGGCTCCACGGAATCGTTGGGGATCGTATCGCCGAACTATTGCTACCGGATCCCAATAACCCAGGCATGGACAGGCTGACCCGCGTCGGCGCAGCCTTTTTCTACCTGTTTGACGACGGGCTGTTCGCAGACAGCTTTGAGGATTGACCCGGGGGGACAGCCGCAGCGGATCAAGGGGTGCAGGTAGGCCAGGTGAGCAGCGCCGCTACCAGCGGCGTTGACCGCCTGGCTTCCCCGAGAAACTCGACCACCTGCTGCAGCTGCTCAGTACTCATGCCGGACGTCGGCCGACATTCGTCGGGACTGGCGGCCAGCCGAAACGCTGAGGCGGTGAGCACCAGGTTATGGTCCGGCGGCAGGACATGCAGCAAACCGACCGCTGCGTCGGCGGGTTCAAAGGCGCGTTCCCGCTCATCGCGCAACAGCGCCAGCTCCGCAAAGGTCATTAACGGGAAGGCGTTGCGGTAATGATCCGGTCCCAGGGCCTCGCGATAGAGCGCGTGGGCCCGCCTGGCAGAAGCCTCGGCATCTTCATAGTCGCCCAGCCCCTTGTGGGCCGCGGCGAGGTTTTGATAGCGCGCCGCTAGCTCGATCTGATCATAGTTTTCGATCGATTCCGTGATTTCGATCAGCGACCGGAAGATGGGCACCGAGTCAGCATAACGATGCTGCCGAATCAGGCTGAGCGCATAATTTCCCGTGATCGCCAGTGTTTCGCGGTGGGCTGGCCCCAGCACATTCTCAACCAGCGCCTTGGCCCGCAGATGGTCCTCATCCCCGGCGCCGACATGAAGCGACCGTTCGAGAATGCTGGCGCGTTTGGCATAGAAAAGCGCGAGACGAACCTCTGAGACGCCCAGTGCCTCTGCGCCCTCCACGGCCTGGGTGATGTAATCGAGTGCCGGCTCCGTGTCGCCGATTTCGGTCAGGCCCCAGGCGAGGTCACTCATCGCCTGGTACAGGAGCAGCTTTTCCACATCGGTAACAGCATGCGCCTGCATCACCGAGACGGCCTTTCGCAGGTGTGACCTTGAGGCCTCAAGATCTCCCCCCCAGTAAGTCTCGTTGCCAAGCTGGTACCAGTAGCGCCCCGCCTGCATGTTGTCACCAGCCTGGATGACCGGTTCCTCCGCCGCTGCCGCCAGCGCAGCAACAGCCTCTTCGTCGTTACCCATAAACGACTGCGCGCGAGCCTCCAGCATCAGCACTCGGGCCCGTCGGACGCTTTGCTCGGCCCTCGGCGACTGGGCCAGCAGAGCCTTGGCGGACTGCACGGCCTCCAGCGCCCGGGGGTATTTGCCTGCGTCGACCAACCCGGCACCAAATGCCATCGCCAGGTCGCTCTTGGAGCCGGGCGAGAGCATAACCGCCGACTCAAGCTCCTCCAGGCCAAGGCGGTAGACGTCAGCCACCGGGATCTCTAGCGCCTCTTCGTCGCCGCTGTCAAACGGGTTGAGCTTACCGAACAGACCGATCACAAAGGCCAGCGCGGCTTCCGCCTGGTCGCGCTCCTGTGCCAGCTGCCGGAGATGCAGCGTCACCGCTGCGCTACCCAGCAGCACGGCCCCGAGCAGCATCGCGACCAGCCCTCGGTTGCGGCGAGCCCAGCGGCCGGCCCGCTGCAGCGGATTGAGAACCCGTGCGCTGATCGGCCTGCCTTCCTGGAAACGCTGAATGTCATTCGCCAGCTCGGCGACGGTCGCATAACGCCGATCCGGATCTCGCTCCAGGCACTTGAGCACAATCGCGTCGAGGTCCGCAGCGATCGTCCGATCGGTCATCCGGCTTGGCGGCGGACACGTGAAGTGCCGGGCGTAGTCCACCAGTTCACCCAGCGACTCAGCGGCAGGAATCGGTGGCAGCGAATCAGTCAGGAGTTCAAACAGCAGCATCCCTAAGGCAAAAACATCCGTTGCCGTGGTGACGGGCTCACCCAGAATCTGCTCTGGGGCTGCGTAGCGAGGGGTCATCACCGCCTGCGTTTGCGTATTGCCGGCATCGAGGTCTTTGCTGATGCCGAAGTCCAGCAGCTTAATCTGGCCTTCGCTGTCCACCAGCACGTTGCTGGGCTTGAGATCCCGGTGAACTATCAGGCGTCGGTGGGCATACTCCACGGCGCCACAAAGCTGCAGCAGCAAACCGAGCCGCCCCGCAAGCTTCAGGCCCTGCGCGGCCTCCGTCAGACTGCGGCCGTCCACCCACTGCATGACGAGGTAGTAGACACCGTCCGCCGTATCCCCGCCGTCGAGCAGCGAAACGATATTGGGGTGATCCAGCCGAGCGAGAATCTGCATCTCACCGCGGAAGCGACGCCGAGCGTCTTCGGAGGCCGCGAGAGCCAGGAATTTGATGGCGACCGTGTGCTCAAAACGACCGTCGCTGCGTCGGGCCCGGTAGACCCTGCCGCCGCCGCCCGAACCGAGCAGCTCCTGAAGCTCATACGGACCAAACGTCGACCCGGTCATCAGCTCCAGCGATGCGGGGACGGCGGTAGCGAGACCGAGCAGCTGTTCAGCTTTCCGGTCGGCTTCCAGCAGGGCGCTCAGCTCGGCGTGGAGGCCTGGATCAGTTTGGGCCATCCGGTCGAGCTCAGCCTCCGCCTGCGCGTCCTGCATCTCGAGCAGCCGCTCGAAGTGTTCGTTCACCAGTGCCCGGTCAGCGATCACCATCGTCCTCCGACATCAACCGATAGAGCCAGGCGCGGGCCTTGCGCCAGTTGCGTCTGACGGAGCGTTCCGAGCTTCCCTCGAGCTCAGCCACCTCCGCCTGGCTCAGCCCCACAAAAAACAACAGCTCCACCAGGCGGGCAAGGTCGGGAGCAAATTTCTGCAGCTGCGCGAGCGAGTCGTCGACCCCCAGGATCAGCTCGTCGGGGTCGCCGGCAGCGCTGCGGGCAGCCGCTTCGGCCAGCGTGACGCGCTGCATGTTGCCACCGCGCTTGGCTGCGGTGGTTGCCCGAATATGATCGACGGCGACCCTGCGCATGACCGTTGCCATGAGCGCCATCATCGATCGCTTGTCCGGCAGGTCTTTTCGCTGGCCGCCGGCCAGCCGGGCATAAGCCTCGTGCAGCAACGCGGTGGTTCGCAGGGTTTCACTGGCGCTGAATTCGCTGCTGATCCGGCGGGCCATCCGCTTGAGGTCCTCATACAGCAGCGCGCTGGCCTGCTCGGGGCTGCCGGTGGTTTCAAGCTGGAGGCGGTTCAAATCGGCGAGCAGCGCGTTGACCTGCTGCGCCGGTTCAGCGCCGGCGATCGGACTGCCTGGGGCTTCAGTCATGGAAAGCGGGACGCCGACATCACGAGGCAAGTGTACCAGCATCAGGCGCGCGCCCTGCCCCCTTTCTCAGGACGTTGGGACCGCACTTTCGGCCGAAACGTCAGCCGCAGAAAAAGGTCAGGCCCGAGCGGCGTTCGACGCCGTCGGGCCTGAATGGAGATCCTTCTCCGACCACAAAACGCTTTTTCTTCGCAAATCCCTGCGCGGGATCTGCGAGAGCAATCCTTAGAAGCGGTATTCCACGGTGCCAGAAACGGTCAGCGGGTTACCGTAGAAAGCCGTGATGCTGCCTTCGAGTCCCAGCGTGGGGAAGAAGTAGCCGGCCACCTTATACTCTTCATCAAACAGGTTCTTGCCGTGCAGTCCGGCGCGCCACTGGCCGCCGTCGTCTTCCCACACCAGACTCAGATCCCAAAGGGTGAAGGTGTCCTGATCGAGGAACTCGTTGGGCACCTCAAACTGGCTCGCTTCATCGCGGTGCGAGAAGGTGTTGATCACGCTCAGCTGCCCGGATTTGCCGAACAGGTCCAGCGGCATGGCGTAGTTGAGCGTAAAGCTGCCGGTGAGGTCCGGCGTGTTCTGGAACACGCGCTGATCAGCCACGTCCACACCGAACGCGTCAACAAACTCGTTGAACTCCGCGTCGATGTAGCCGACGGTCCAGGCAGCCGACAGGCTGTCGCCGCCGGTGAGCAGACTTTCACCGAGATACGCCTGGGCCTCCCACTCGATGCCCCTGATGTCCGCGTCAGCGGCGTTGGAGGTAATACCGATAAACGAGTCGGTGACGCCGTCGCCGGTGGTGTCAACGCCAACCGATCCCGGGATCTGTACGTCGGTGTAGTTCGAGAAAAACACCGCGATCGCCGACTTCAGGCGGCCGTCCAGCGCGCTGGTTTTCCAGCCCAGCTCGACGGTTTCCACAAACTCGGGTTCAAACTGCATGAACTCAAAGATGTCCTGTTCGTCGATGTCGCCGTCACCGTCGAGGTCGGGCGCCGCGGAGGTCTGTCCGCGGGGGTCAAAGCTGCCGCCCTTAAAGCCTTCGCTGTAAGACAGGTAGAGGTTGTTGTCGTCGTTCGGCTGCCAGGCAACGGATACCCGCGGTACAAATTCGTTGAATTCTTCGCTCCCCTGGAAATCTGAGGTGGTGGCAATCGGAATGGCGCTGCCGCCGAAAAACGAGGACGTTCCGCCGATCAGCGTCTCGCGCAGGACGCGGGAGGTTCGCTCGTCGCTGGTGTAGCGTCCGCCGAAGGCAACGCTCCACTCGTCGTTGATGTCGAACGTGAAGTCGGCGAACAGCGACCAGGTGTCCGTGTCAACGTCACCCAGCGTGAAGGCGTTTAGGCCCGGCAGGCCAATGGCGGCCCCGGTGTTGCCCAGGATTACATCGAAGGCGGTAAACGCGTTGGCGTCGAGCAGATAGGCTCCGATGACCCCATTCCAACGGTCGCCGCTGTAAAGAAGCTGCAGTTCTTCCGAAAACTGGTCATTTTCGTAGATCACCGGCACGTCGAGATCGTCGGACGGCAGGCTATCGAAGTCGATGGGCGACTGCGTTTCATCGTCGCGGTAGGCCAGAATATTCTTCAGCGTCCAGTTTTCGTTGATCTCCCACTCAGCCGTCAGCGAGATGCCGCGAGCCTCAACTTCCTGGATGGGGTTGTTGAGTCCTGAGCGCGTGTCGAACACGTCGCCGAGGACCGGTGCGCCGGTGAGGTTTCCGGGGGTCAGACGATGGCCCTGGCGGGGATCGGAGTCATCCTGGATGTAGTCAGCGGCCAGGCGCAGGAAAAACGTGTCGGTGACATCCCACTCCGCGCTGAGACGGCCAGCGAGGATGTCTTTGCTGTAGTTGTCCAGGCCGTTATTCACATTGTCGCCGAAGCCGTCGCGGTTGAGGCTGGCGATCGCGCCGCCCACGCGAAAGGTGTCTGAAAGCGGGGTGGAACCACTGAACACAACGTCCACCTGGCCGTAGTTGCCCAGGGTTCCGCGAATGCGGGCGCTGGGATCATCGTCCAGGCGGCGAGTCACGTATTTAATCGCGCCGCCAATGGTGTTTCGACCGTAGAGGGTGCCCTGCGGACCGCGCAGCACCTCAATCCGCTCGACGTCAAAAATATCGAGCACGGCCGCCTGCGGCCGGTTGAGGTAGACGTCGTCGATATAGATACCAACCCCCGCTTCAAAACCCGGCACCGGATCCTGCTGGCCTACACCCCGAATGAAGGCGGTGAGCGTAGTGTTGGTTCCGCGGGACACTTCCAGCGTTAGATTGGGCGTGGTCTGTCCGATGGCGGTGATGTCCAGCGCCCCGATCATCTCCAGCTGATCACCCGAATATGCGGTGACCGCGATGGGCACGTCCTGCAGCGTCTCTGCGCGCCGCCGCGCAGTGACGGTGACTTCTTCGATCACACCGGTGTTTTCAGTGGTGGATTGCGCGCTGGCCGTCGGGGCAGCGGCAAGGCCGACGGCGACAGCCAAGGCCAGGGACGAAAGTGTCAATACGGATTGGGTAGACATGGTAGTTCCTCAATGCGCTGCGGGCGCAGATTTAGGCCAGTTTTCAACGAACGCTGAATGAATACTATTTCAACGTTGGTTGAAAAAGCAAGCTGCGGGAAGTACCTACGACTTTGGTCGAATGGATTACGGCCCGTTAATGGGCCCGTCAGAAAGGCAATTTAGATCGAAATCGCTAGGACTTGGGTACGCAAAGCGCCTCGAAGCCCGCGGCAATAAACTTGGGCATGCGATCGCTGACGCTGGCCATGTCGGACGACTGGCAGACCCCACCGGAAAGATTGTCGATGCGTCCGGTTTCGGCAAATGAGAGCGTGAGCGCGCCGGACAGAAAGTGATAGCTCCAGTAGAGATCCTGATCGGTGCAGTGGGGCAGCGCTCGTCGCAGTGCCGCGATAAAGCGTTTCACGAGCGGATCGAAATAGCGCGTCATCAGCTCGCCACCCCACTCGGTTGAGCTGTTCACCTGCGCGATGAGCGCAAAATAGTGGCGCCATTTCTCGTGGTCTTCGGCCAGCAGCTGCAGCAGCGGGGTGGTAAAAGCGCTGATGATCTCCTCGACGCTGGGTGCGTCGTCCTGGTGACGGCTTTCCACATCATCCAGCGCCTTCTCGCGCAGCGCGTTTAGCTTCTCCGCTCGGCGCAGGAGCACCGCGTCAAAGAGATCACGCTTCGAGTCAAAGTGGTAGTACGCCAGGGCCACGTCGGCCTCAGCTTTTTTCATAATCTGGCGCACGGTGACGCCCGAAAACCCCTCGCGGGCGAACAGCTGCTCGGCGGCGTCCAGGATCCTCTGACGGGTTTGCTGGGCTTTAGGCGACATCGTTTCACTATACCCCCAAACTTGTAATTCAACGAACGTAGAATTAATCTTCAGCGCTCGTTGAATTTTTTCCGGCAAGGATCGTCGACCTATGTCCTGGTTTAGCCCCACGCCACTGCTGCTTCCGCAGATGATCAGCAACAACGGTCGTTACCTCGCGGACAAGCCGGCGCTGATCGTCGGCGACAAGACCTTTACCTGGCGCGAATTTGACGCCGCTACGTCACGGGTGGCGAACGGTCTTCGGGCCAGCGGTATAGAGCCGGGGCAGCGGGTCGGCATCCTCATGACCAACGGCCAGGCGATGACCGAAGCCATGTTCGGCGCGGTGCGCGCGGGCTGCGTCGCGGTTCCGCTCAACACATCGATCACGGACGCTGCGGTCGCCACCATGCTCAGCGATAGCGAGGCCGCGGCAGTCATCGTCACTGCAGATCACCGGCCGCGAATCGACAAGTCACGCGAATCGCTTACCACGGTGCGCTGCTTTCTCTGCGCCGGCGAATCGGCCGAGGGCTGGGAACATTTTGAGTCCTGGCGGGACAACGCCAGCGCCGTGGCTCCCGTCGTCGACGTCGACCCTGAGTCACCCTGCAACATCATCTACAGCTCAGGCACCACCGGGCTGCCGAAGGGCATCGTGCATTCGCACCGCTGCCGGGCAGCGTGGGCGTACGACATGGCCGTCGGGCTGCGCTACCACTCGGGCGCCAGGACGCTGATGTCGCTGGGGCTTTACTCCAACATCAGCTGGGTCGCTTTGCTGTCGACGATTCTGGCCGGGGGCACGCTGATCGTCATGCCGGCCTTCGACGCGGGTGCTTACCTGCGGCTCGTAGGCGAGCAGCAAATCACTCACTCCACCGTGGTGCCGGTTCAGCTGCAGCGCATGCTCGACCATCCGGAATTTGATGACGCCCGCCTCAGTACGCTGCAGAGCCTCATGTGCTGCGGGTCGCCGCTGCCGGAGGCCAGCAAGAACCGAATCATCGCGGGGTTTGGTAAAGCGTTTATGGAGCTCTACGGCCTGACCGAAGGGCTTGTAACGATCCTTTCCCCCGAAGATATGAGTCGCAAAACACGCTCCGTCGGTCTGCCCTGCCCCGGCCAGCAGGTCATCATTCTCGATGACAACGATCAGCCTTGCCCGGTTGGCGAAAGTGGCGAGATTGTAGGACGCGGGCCTCTTCAGATGGCGGGTTACCACAACCGCCCCGATGCGAACGAAGAGACGACCTACGTGGATGAATCTGGCGAGCGATGGCTGCGCACCGGAGACATCGGGAAGCTCGACGAAGAGGGTTACCTGTACCTCGTCGATCGCAAGAAGGATATGATTCTGTCCGGTGGGCAAAACATCTATCCGGCGGACATTGAAGCGGTGCTGGCGGAACATCCCGCCATTACGGAAGCAGCCGTCATCGGGGTTCCCAGCGATACCTGGGGCGAAACGCCGCTGGCGCTTGTCGTGGCGCCGGAACCTGTCGACAACGCCGCGGTCCGCGAGTGGGTCAACCAACGGGTTGGCAAACAGCAGCGCGTCGCGGGCGTGACCCAGATCGAGGAGCTGCCTCGCAACCCCAACGGCAAGGTGCTGAAGCGAGAACTCCGCAAGGCTTACGCCCAGTGGCAAAAAAAAATAGCGATCCAATCCCACAACCTTTGTTATGCCCGCAGCAGCGACGGGCTTGAGCTGTTCTATCGCAATTATCCTGGGCCAGACGACAAGACGCCGGTCGTCTGCCTCCACGGCCTGACCCGCAACAGCCGGGATTTTGAGGACCTGGCCCCCCTGATTGCGGGAAACCGGCGGGTACTGTCGCTGGACTTTCGCGGGCGGGGCCACTCGGACCACGACCCGGACTTCACCCACTACCAACCCCCCACCTACGCCGCGGACACCATCAAAATCCTCGATGACAACGGCATCGATCGAGCGCTGATTATCGGCACGTCGCTCGGCGGTCTGGTAGCGATGATCATCGCGCGCGACTATCCGGGACGCCTCGCCGGCGTGGTGATGAACGACATCGGCCCGGAGATTGCTCCAGAAGGCCTGGCCCGCATTAAGGAATACACGGGCAAAACGAAACCCGTAACCACCTGGGAAGAAGCCACGGACCAGGCACGCGCAGTGTATGGAGACGCCTGGCGCGATCTTGACGACGCCATGTGGCGCCGGCTGGCGCGCCGCGCCTATCGGGAAAACGCTGACGGTATTCCGGTGGCGGATATGGACCCGGCGATCGGCCGTGCCATCCGCGAAGCGCCGCTCCACCTCGGCGACGTATGGGACCTGTTTGCCGCGCTCAAGCCTTTGCCCACCCTGCTGCTGCGCGGCGCGTTGACCGACCTCCTCGCGCCGGCGACGGTAGCGAAGATGCAGCAGGCAAAGCCCGATCTGGCTGTCGCCGAAATTCCCAACCGAGGGCATGTCCCGCTTCTGGACGAACCGGAGAGTCTGGCGGCACTCGATCATTTCCTGAAGAAGGTGCCATGAAAAGAGCCATCATTACCGCAATCCTTTGCCTGCTGCTGGCCGCGTGCGACCGTCAGGAGGCGACCGCGCCGACCGACGTGGATACAGACCCGCTAGGCCGCCTGAGCATCGACGCGTCGCGAATCACCCTGTCAGGTCTGTCTTCCGGAGGGTTTATGGCCAGCCAGCTTCACCTGGCGCACTCACGGGTGTTTAGCGGCGTCGGCGTTATTGCTGCCGGCCCCTGGTGGTGCGCGCGGGGCGACGTTACGCGGGCACTGTCGCTGTGCACCAAGGGCGGTGATTTTGAGCTGGACTCGGCCGTGGCCAATGCTCGGGCGCTGGCAGACGCCGGGGCAATCGATCCGCTCAGCCACCTCGATGGCGACATGGTATGGCTGTTTTCGGGCGGTGCAGACACTGCAGTTGCCAGCGATGTGGTTGACGCTGGGGGAGTCTTTTATGGCGGGCTCGAACGAGCTACCGGCCTTGCCGTACAGCTGGACACGGTTCCGGCGGCACACGGCATTCCCACCGTCGACCAGGGCGCCGAATGCGGCGAGTTTGTCTCACCCTACATCAACGCCTGCGGCTATGACGTGGCCGGCGAGATGCTGAAGGTTCTTTACGACAGCCCGGATGTGGAGGCCTCGGGAGATGGGAGCGGAGCGGTTGCGCCCGTAGCGGTTCCTGGGGCCAAGGCCGCCAGCCTGCTTGAGGATGCGAGCGTGTACGTGCCGCCGCAGTGCGCGGCCGGGGATAGCTGCGGCATCCACGTCTCGCTCCACGGCTGCCAGCAGTCATCAGAGGTGGTCGGTGATGCCTACATTCAGCAGGCTGGCTTTAACCGCTGGGCTGATGCGCTCGACCTGATCATCGTGTATCCGCAGGTCAAGGCATCCTCCCTAGCGCCGATGAACCCGCTCGGCTGCTGGGACTGGTGGGGCTACACCGACGCTGAGTATCTCGCACAGTCTGCGCCGCAGATCGCGGCGCTCAAGGCCACGCTGGACCAGCTCGCCGGTTCCGAGCTGTGACACTCGCCTGGGGGCTGTTTGCGGCCTACCTGGTCGCCACTTCCTGGCTCGGCTGGCTCGGCTTTCGGCAGACGCGAGGCTTCGGCAGCTTTGCCATCGGTAACGGCGACATGAATCCTTACGTGGTCGGGGTGACGCTGGCCGCGAGCACCGCTTCCGCTGCAACCTTCATCATCAATCCGGGGTTCATTTACGTCGACGGCTTCTCCGCCTGGTTTCACCTTGTGCCCGGCCTGTGCATCGGCTTTTTCACCATGCTCACCATCCTCTCGTTTCGCTTTCGACGCATCGGCGCCCAGTCCGGTGCGCTGACCATCCCGGACTGGATTGGACGGCGCTACGACTCGTCCGCTTTTGCGCTGTACTTCTCGGTGCTGGCCCTTCTGTCATTCGCCTTTGTGGTGCTGCTGGTGGGCGGCATCTCGATTGTCATGCAGCCTCTGCTGGGCCTGACCAATACCCAGGCGCTCGCCCTCACGCTGATTTTTGTGACCGGCTACGTGCTCGTGGGCGGGACTTATGCGCACGTCCTGACCAACGTGCTGCAGGGCACGCTGATGATCGGCGTATCCGTCCTGATCCTCGCTTCGGTGGTTTATGTTGTGCTCGGACAGAGCGAACCGATCATCGAGCAGCTGCGGGCTATCGATCCCGGCTTGGTTGCACCCGTAAAGAGTGACGGACAGCTCTTCAACGACGTCTTTTCGATCTACGTTGCGGGTTTTGTCATCGGGGCCGTCCTCGTTTGCCAGCCTCATATCCTGACCAAGGCGCTGTACGTCAAAGACGACGCGGCGGTTCGCAGCTACCTGTGGATCTTCTGCGGCGTTTTTACGCTTTTTGCTCTCCTGGTGACCGTCGGCTTTGTCGCGCATCTGGTGGTGCCGGAAGCGGCGCTGATCGATCCGGCCAGCGGCGCTTTCCGCCAGGACCTGGTGATGACCGTCTATCTCAAGACGGTCTTCCCGGACTGGGTGTTTACGGTGATTGCGGTCGTGCTGCTCGCCGCGGCCATGTCGACGCTCGACGGCCTGCTGGTGGGGCTTTCCACCATCGCGGCCAACGACCTGGCGCTCAATCTGCTGGGTGGCGGGATGACGTCGGAGCAGCGCATGAAGCTGGCGCTGCGCATCAGTCATGGCGTGCTGATCGTCGTCGCCATCGCGGCGTTTATCATCAATCTGAATCCGCCGCGGCTGCTGGGTGTCTTTGGACAGGTGGGAGTTTACGGGCTGGCCGTCGCCGCCGCGCCGCCGCTCCTGGCGGGCGTGATATTCCCCTCGCCCAGGCTGGTGCCGGTGTGGATCGCCTCGGCGATCGGGCTCGCGGTGCATTTTGGCCTTTATTTTGGCGGTGCCAGCGTATTTCCGGACAGCCCGGTGTCGTTCGCTAATCCCGGCGTGACCGCCGCCATCGCCACGCTGGTGGCGCTGCCGCCGCTGATGATCTATGGGGCGCTCGCCCGCTGGGGGCAATCCGACCCGGCGGCTGAAACGTCGTCTGCCTGAGAGCTGCGCCGGCGCCCTCAAGAGCCTTCGACCCAGCTCCAGCGGAGGACTATACTGAGCCGGTCCTGCGCCCACTTACCGTTACCGGCCCACCGCTATGAATCTGCCCGCCAGACACTACGTTCCCAGTCTGCGCCCCAAGCCTGAAAACGTTTGCTACTGCGGCAGCGGAAAGCAGTTTCAGGACTGCTGCGGCAATCCCGCGCCCGATCGTCCCTACCCGGTCCAGCTCCACGTTGTGCATGACTTCATCACGCCGGCGGAGCGAAAACAGCTTCTGCGCTTCGCCCAGAAACAAGAGCGCAAATGGCTGATGATGATCGACAAGGAGCGTTCGACGCCGGAAAAGAACGTGCAGGTCAGAGATCCTGGGCGCGTGACGCAAGCGGTCAACATGGGCAAGCGTGAGTCGGTCATGCAGGCCTGGGTGCGCAAGGCGCTGAAGGAACAGGTTGGTACGCGCTACGGTTCGCCAGTGCAGCGCTTTGAACCGCCCTACATCCTGCGGTACCCGCCGGGCGGCAAGTATGTGCTGCACTGCGATGGGGAGCAGTTCGATCAGCAGGCTCAGCGCTGGTATCGGATTCGCGACCGCGACGTCAGCCTCCTCATTTACCTCAACGACGACTACGAAGGCGGCGAGCTGCAGTTCGACGTGCTCAACTTCACCTATAAGCCTCGGGCAGGCGACCTGGTGTTCTTTCCGTCGAACCATCTCTTCAGCCACCAGTCGATGCCGATTATTTCGGGCTATAAATGGGCGATCGTGTCTTGGTCGTGCCTCGCCCACACCCCCCGCGTAACCGCCCACATGAAAAACTGGAAGACCCTGCCCGTTTAGTCCGAAGGCGGGTTTACCCCGATGCGCTCAGCTTCTATGATCCCGGCGTCTTTGGCGCTTAAGATCTCCGTTCAATGCAGAATCCACCGCGTGACCTCGCCGGCCTGAAAATTCCTTCCATCGGGCTGGGGTGCATGAATCTTTCTCACGCCTACGGCCCGCCCCTGCCAGAAGACGAAGGAAAGGCGCTTCTCAACCGTGCGCTCGAGCTGGGCGTGATCCATTTCGACACCGCGACTCTCTACGGCAACGGACACAACGAGACTCTGGTGGGTAAGACCATCAGGACTCAGCGCAGCAAGCTGTTCCTCGCCTCGAAGTGCGGCATGACCATCGGCGATCACGGTCGGATCATCGACGGTACTCCTGCCACGCTGCGCCGGCAGATTGACGCTTCGCTGACCCGGCTGCAGACCGACGTCATCGATCTGTATTACCTGCATCGACTCGATCCGGAGGTGCCCATCGAAGACAGCGTGGGCACGCTAGGGCGCTTTGTTGAACAGGGCAAGATCCGCGCGGTAGGCCTGTCTGAAGTGTCCGCGCAGACGCTCCGGCGAGCGCATGGGGAGTTTCCGGTGGCGGCCGTGCAGTCGGAATACTCTCCCTGGACCCGGAACCCGGAGCTCGGTGTGCTGAGCGCCTGCCGGGAGATCGGCGCGGCTTTTGTCGCCTTCTCGCCGGTGGGCCGGGGATTCCTCACCGCACGCTGTCCTCGACCGGACGAGCTGGCCGACGGAGACATACGCCGGAACATGCCGCGGTTTCAGGCGCCGCACTATGAGAAAAACCTGTCGTGGCACGCGGAATTTATCGGGCTGGCCGAAGATTCAGGGTGCACGCCAGCGCAGCTGTCGCTGGCCTGGACGCTCGCCCAGGGCAACCACGTTCACGTGATCCCAGGCACCACCCGCCAGGACCATCTGGTCGACAACCTTGGCGCCGGGTCGGTGAACCTGTCGACGGAAACCCTCGATCGAGTCGGTGAGATTGTCAGCCAGGCAAACGTGAGCGGCGCCCGCTACGGCGCCGCCACTCAGCAGGACATCGACACCGAGGAGTTTTAGTCCGGCAGAGGCTGAAACACGGCTTGTCGCGTACGTAAACCGCCCCGTCGAAACTCACCTTGCCGACGCTGATTCCCGCGCCTAACGTGGTTCAACGTATCCGGCAGAAGGTTGGCTGATGAAAAATCCTACGCGCCAGACCCTGATTATCCCTGCACTGATTGCTCTGGGACTGCTGGCCACCGCGCCGGCGAGCAGCGCCGACGTGGATCCCGCATGGCTGGCAAGCTGGCAGGAGGCGCAGAAACAGCGGCCGCAGCGTCTGCCGAATAGCGGCCGAATTGCCCCAGCCGAAGAGCCGGGTATTCCGCTGCTGATCCAAGGCCTGGTACTCAACCCCAACGGCAGCCCCGCCAGCGGCGTTGCGGTGCACGCGTACCATCGCGACAGCGCCGGCTATGAGTTCGGCAAGGACCAAAAGGCCAGCAAAACCTGGCGTCTGCAGGGTTGGGCCAAAACCGATTCGGCCGGCGTTTTTCGCTTTGAGACCATTCGCCCGGCCGCTGACCATCTGGGTCGGGAACCGGGCCACATTCACTTTACGCTCGACTCCGCGGAGTTCGGTCGACAGTGGGCGCCGAAGGTGTTCTTTTCTGACGATCCGCAGGTCTCCACGGCGCTGCGCAAGAAGTCGGACAAGGCCGGGGACCTTGGCAACGTGCGAGCCGTGAAAATGGTCGATGAAGTTCAGACTGTTGGGGTACGATTCAAGCTGAAGAGGAAGGCTGACTTCTGAGCCTGTCAGCTTTCCCTCGGGCGTCATGGGGGAGCTGACCTTAGTGAAAGACACTCTGTTCTATCTGGGCCTGGCGATGCTCCTGACCCATGAAATGGACGCCATGCTGAACCACGAGTGGCTGGTCCTGCCGCTGACAAGCTTTCTGACCGACCCCGTTGGCCAACGAGTCTTCCTGCTTGGCCACATTCCGCTGTTCGCGCTGCTGATCGGTCTAATCGCCAGTCTGAACCTGAAGCTCCGAGCAAGGGCGCGCTTCTGGACCTCCGCGTTTCTGGTGATTCACGCTGGTCTGCACACGCTGTTCTCCGGTCATGCCAGCTACGAGTTTGCCTCCCTGGATTCCTCGCTGCTGATCTACGGCGCCGCGCTTGTCGGCGCCGCTTATCTGGTGGTTGTCCATCGGGAGCAGCCGACGGAGTGATATCCTGCAGGCCATGAACAGCACTCTGAGAAACGTGCTGGCCGTCTTGGCCGGTCTGGTCGTCGGCAGCGTTGTGAACATGGGGCTAGTCACGGTAGGACCGATGGTGATCGCGCCGCCGCCTGGTTTCGACGTCACGAGTACGGAGAGCCTCCAGGCCTCAGCCCACCTGCTCGAACCCAGACACTTTGTGTTTCCGTTTCTGGCCCATGCGCTGGGTACGCTCGTCGGGGCACTGGTTGCCTACCTGTTCGCCCGAGGTCGACGAACTGCGATGGCGCTGATCGTCGGCGCCATTTTTCTCGGTGGCGGCGTCGCTGCAGCGACCATGATCCCCGCCCCTGTCTGGTTCATTGCGCTCGACCTGGTGGTGGCCTATGTGCCAATGGCCTGGCTCGGCTCCGTCATCGGCAGCCGGCTCAGCTCCTCTCCCTCAGCGGCAGACGACGCGCCCTAGGCGAGAACAGCGACAGGCCTGGCCGTGTCCCCTGACTCCGACCATGACCGGTACCAGTATCACCGGCTCAACGCAGAGGACGTGCCGCTACTGCGTGAGCTGGCGTCACTATTCAGCGAAGCCTTCGAAGACCCCGAAACCTATCTGGCCGAAAAACCGTCGGATGCCTATCTTGGGGATCTGCTGAGCAGCCGGGAGTTCATCGCTGTGGTGGCGTTGGCCGACGATGTGGTGGTCGGCGGACTGACGGCTTACGAACTTCGAAAATTCGAGCGGCAGCGCAGCGAGATCTATATCTATGATCTGGCCGTGCAAAAGAGCCATCGACGCCGGGGAGTTGCGAGGGCGCTCATCGGGGCGCTAAGCCCGATTGCCGTCGAGCGCGGCGCCTGGGTCGCTTTTGTTCAGGCGGACGCGGGTGACGCGCCGGCGATTGCGCTCTACAGCAGCCTGGGCGAGCGCGAAGACGTCCATCACTTTGACGTCCTGACTCTCGAAACCTGACCACTGAAACCTAAGCCTCCCGGCTGAGTGCGGAAGGGAATGGGCAGCTCTCCAAGGCGATTGTCGCCCCTGGCAAATCTCCCCAGAATTCTTTTCCTCCCAGCCACTGCGACCGAAGGCGTGTTGTGGTAGACTCTCGCGCCGTTCAACGCCGCATTTTCACGATCCGTCGACGTCGAACCAGAATCAGTTCAGGGAGCACCACCCCCAGAAATTCACGCTTTGCGGGCCCATTTGAGGTTAGCAAGGGGATTTTTTGCGGATGGCGCGCAGCAGTTTTGACTATGCATTTGGAGAAGCACAGGGCATGTCCGTAGCAATTGTTTTGGCGCTCAGCCTGTTTGGCCTGGCAGTCGCCTTTTTCTATTCATCTTCGGTGAGCAAAGTGGCCATCGACATGGGCGTCGAGGATGAAGGCATCCGTGGCCGGCTGAAGAAAATTCACGCGGCGATTGCTGCCGGCGCCATGGCGTTCCTGAAACAGGAATACAAGTTTATGGCGATCTTTATGGTGGTGTTTGCCGCCATCATCGCCATCCTCATCGACGATCATCACACCGACTACGTCAATGAAGGCATCTACACGGCGGTCGCCTTTGTCTTCGGCGCGGTGATTTCCATCGCGTCCGGTTACATCGGCATGAAAATCGCCACCGCGGGCAACGTGCGGACCACCGTCTCAGCCAACCAGTCGCTGTCGGACGCGTTCAACCTCGCGCTCCGTTCCGGCGCCGTCATGGGTTTTGCGCTGGTCAGCCTGGCCTCCCTAGGCATGCTGCTCATCTACCTGGGCCTCAAGTACGTGATGCCGGAGCAGCTTCCGCCGCACATTTTGATGGAAGTGATCGCCGGCTTCGGCCTCGGCGGTTCCTCGATTGCCCTGTTTGCGCGGGTCGGTGGCGGCATTTTCACCAAAGCAGCCGACGTCGGCGCCGACCTCGTCGGTAAGGTGGAAGCCGGTATCCCGGAAGACGATCCCCGTAACCCGGCCGTGATCGCGGACAACGTGGGTGACAACGTGGGCGACGTGGCCGGCATGGGGGCTGACCTGTTTGGCTCCTGCGCCGAGAGCACCTGCGCCGCGATGGTCATCAGCGCGATTGCCTTTGCGGGCAACGTGGACGCGCTGCTGTATCCCATCGTGATCTCCGCCATCGGCATCCCGGTGAGCCTGCTGACCATCCTGATGGTCAAGGTCACCCTGGAGCGTCAGGTGGGTCCTGCGCTGAAGCGCATGCTGATCATCTCCAGCGTGCTGATGGCCATCGCGATGTATTTCGTGACCATGCAGCTGGTGCCAGCCGAGTTCGCCATCGCCGGCGAAACGTACACCAACCTCGGCGTTTACCTCTGTTTCCTCACCGGCCTCATTGCCGGCCTGGTGGTCGGTCTGCTGACCGAGTACTACACCTCGGACAGCTACGGCCCGGTGAAAGAGGTGGCCGAGTCGTGTCAGACCGGTACCGCAACCAACATCATCTTTGGTCTGGCGCTGGGCTATAAGAGCGCCGTCGGCCCCTACCTGGCAATCGGCCTGGCCATCTACATCCCCTGGATGCTGGCCGGCATGTATGGCGTAGCGATCGCTTCGCTCGGCATGCTCGGCACGCTGGTGATCGCGCTGACGATCGACGCCTACGGCCCGGTGGCCGACAACGCTGGCGGTATCGCCGAAATGGCTTCGATGGAAGAACACGTGCGACAGCGCACCGACGT
>JBCDKA010000043.1:0-28168 GCA_038747195.1 Pseudomonadota bacterium | reverse complement strand
GTGGAAGGTGTCCCCGTTAACCTGCGTAGCCATGGGCATGGTCAGGGATACCTGGATCTCAATTTCTTGATCCCGGAAATGGTGGAGAAAACCCGTTACCAGCGCGGGCCCTATGCGGCGCAGGTCGGGGACTTTTCTTCGGCCGCCAGCGTTGATTTCGATCTCAATGATCATCTGGATGAATCGGTGCTGACGGTGACGACGGGAGAGTTTGGTTTTCAGCGCGTCCTCGCCGCTGCCTCTCAGCATGACCAACAGACTGGGTTCACCGGGGCCGTTGATCTGACCGGCTATCGCGGCCCGTGGGAGCTTGATGAGCGGCTTCGTCAGTTCAAACTTTTTGGCGCCTATGCGGGTCGTGTCGGTGAAGCCGATCTGCGCATGACGCTACAGGGTTATGACAGCCGGTGGACAGCGACTGACCAAATTCCTCAGCGGGCCGTACGCCAGGGAATCATCAGCCGGCTGGGGAACCTGGATGAGGATCTTGGCGGTCGCTCTTCTCGTTTGGCCCTGACGGGCGCGCTGGATTTTGAGGGCCTTTCCGTCAACGCGTATGTTGTCGACTACGATTTCACCCTCTATTCCAACTTCACCTATTTTCTGGAAGACCCCTTCGCCGGTGACGAGTTCGAGCAGCGCGACCGCCGCCGGGTTTTCGGTCTGGGTCTACGCGGTGAGAACACGTTGAGGTCGATCATTCCGGTTGATGCCCTTCGTTGGGGCGCAGAATTTCGATGGGATGATGCTCAGGAGGTGGGGCTATATCGCACGGCCGAGCGACGACGCCTGGGCACGGTACGGCAAGACCGGCTGCATGAGGGGTCGCTGGGCCTTTGGGCAGACGCTCGATGGGCACCCACGGACAGCCTTCGCGCTATGCTCGGACTTCGTACCGATTTCTACGGCTGGGATGTCGACGCGCTGCGCGAGGCTAATTCCGGCCGCGGTAGTGATGCGCTGTCGAGCCCCAAAGCCACGCTTGCCTGGCGAGCCTCCGACAGGGTTGAGACTTATCTCAACTATGGGCGCGGTTTCCATTCCAACGATGTGAGGGGCGCTACCATCACCGTTGATCCGGTGAGCGGCGAGCCGGCTGAGTCTGTGCCCGTGCTCGTGGCTTCGGAAGGCGCGGAAGTGGGGCTGAGATATGAAGCCGGCAATGACCTTAACGTATCGGTCACCGCTTTTCGGCTCGACCTTAACTCGGAGCTGGTCTACGTCGGCGACGCGGGCACCACCGAGGCGAATGGTCCGACCCGGCGCACCGGCGTTGAGGCTTCCGCGTTCTGGCAGGCCAACGACTGGCTCGCGATAAACGCCGCCGTCACCGCGACTGAGGCACGGTTTCGAGGGCCTCAGGCGGGCGGAAGACGGATTCCCGGCGCGATTGCTTCGACAGGCACGCTGGGCTTGAACGCCGCGTGGCAGAACGGGGTTTCCGCCAGTGCTCGACTGCGATGGCTTGGACCGGCGCCGCTCGTCGAAGACAACTCGGTGCGCAGCCGCAGCTCATTCCTGGCGAACGCTGGTCTATCCTATCGACGACAAAACCTGGAACTGCGCCTCGACGTTTTCAACCTCTTCAATTCCCGCGACAGCGACGTCGCCTATTTCTATCGATCCCGTCTTCCGGGAGAGCCGGCAGCCGGGGTCGACGACGTTCATTTTCACCCGCTTGAGCCGCGCAGCCTGCGGGGATCCGTCAGCTGGCATTGGGATTAGCGGGATGTCGGGTTCCGTTGCGCGACGGCTGAAGCTGACGACACCACCAAGTCTTTCCTGATTGGTGCCTGCGTCCGATTGCCGTAGGATGATGACATGAGGTCGAAAGTGATGAACAACCTGTCAAAAGCCATTGTGCTGGTCGCGCCGCTGGCGTGGCCGCTGGTCAGCGCCGCCGATGCACCCGCTTCGCCGCAAGCAGGAACCGTCGCGGCTGCTCAGGCAGCGTCGGTGCCAGCGGACCCGCTGTGGCCCTACCCCGTGCCGGCGCCAACGCTGGAGGATCTTCCGCCGGAGGTCGCCGACGAGGGGCGGGAAACGGATGCCGACAGCGACGAGATTCGCCAGCAGGTCGCCGCTGCGCGACGTCTCTCGCAAAAGGTCATCGACGGCTACTCGCGACAGATCGATGATTGCCGCTTCACCAACACGCTGCATTTTGACGATCGCGAGCAGGTTCGATTGATCGGCAACAGTCAGCCCTGCCAGAGCCGCTACTGGAATCTGATCAGCCAGGAGCGCGCGTCACTGCGGCGCCGCATCAGCGAGCTCCGCGGGGGCGATGCCTCGGGCGGTTTCCACCCGATTCAACTCAGTCCCTGAGGCGTCGCTGCCCTGGCCCCGGTTCTAAGGGGCAGAGGGTGCTGCCTCGGCAGCAATCGCCTCTCGCGCAAGACTCGTCACGTAGGCCTGGATCGCCAACACGTCCGCTTCGCTAAAGGTGTCAGAGAAATTCGGCATGCCGTTCGCTTCCAAAGCGCCTCCGATCACAATCTCGCTGAACAGCGCATGCTTTTCCGGGGTCAGGCGTCTCAGGTCCGGCAGCAGCGGCGTGCTGCCGTAGAACCCATGACACGCACCGCAGTGGACGCCGTAGAGCCCGCGGCCGTGCTCGAGGGTCGCTGAATCAAGCTGAACCAAATCCGGCGCATGAAACGGTGCGAGCGGCGGGCGCGCTGCCGGCATCGGCACGGGACCACCATCCAGCCTGAACACCAGAAGTCGGCCGCTGTTGAGGAAGGTCATGGCCGCTTCGGTGCCTTGCATCGTATTGAACGCCGGTCCGCCCCAGCCGGCAGCCAGCGCGATGTACTGCACGCCGTCGATGGCGTAGGTGATCGGAGGCGCAATCACGCCGGTTCCTAGAGGGATGGTGTTTAGGGTTTCACCGTTGCGGTCATCCAGCACCAGCAGCTCGCCGGCGGCGGTGCCATAGAACACCAGCCCACCGGCTGTCGACAGCACGCCGCCGTTCCAGATCAGCGTGGACTCCTTTTGCCAGACGACTTTCTGCTGTCTAGGGTCCCAGGCTTTGAGGTGACCGGCGACGTCCGGCACTTTGGCGCCACCCGTGAGCTCCTCCAGGTTGTCCACGCCGTAGGTAAACCACTTGTCGTCCTCCGGCGTGAATACCCAGCCCACGTCCCGCGTCGGGATGTAAACGAGGCCGGTTGCTTCGCTGAACGACATCGGCTGCCAGTTGTGCCCGCCGGCGGGCGAGGGAAATACGTACGCGTCGCGCTCGCTGTTGTACTCGCCCAGCCCGGTCTCCACGGGCCGGCCGCTCTCCGGGTCGACGTGGCTGGCCCAGTTCACGTGGACAAACGGCTCGGCGGAAATCAGCTCGCCGTCGGTGCGGTCCAGCACATAGAAAAACCCATTCTTGGGCGCCTGCATAAGTACCTTGCGCGGCTCACCGTCGATCATCAGATCGGCGAGCGTGATCTGCTGGGTGGCCGTGTAGTCCCAGTTGTCTCCAGGGGTCGTCTGGTAATGCCACACCAGCTCGCCCGTGTCGGGGTTCAGCGCGAGAATTGAAGCGAGAAACAGGTTGTCTCCACCGCCAGCACTTCGCTTGTCGCGAGACCAGGGCGACCCGTTCCCGGTGCCCACATAAAGCAGGTTTTGTTCGGCATCGTAGGCCATGGAATCCCAAACCGTGCCGCCAAGGCCGCTCCAGTCCGGGACGCCCTCCCACGTTGCCGCAGCCTTTTGGAGCTCCGGGTGTTCGAACGGCTGTTCCGGGTCGCCGGGGACGGTAAAGAAGCGCCAGGCCAGCTCACCGCTGTCAACCGCGTAGGCGCTGACGTAGCCGCGAACCCCATACTCGCCGCCGCCATTGCCGATAATGACTTTGTCCTTAACAATGCGCGGCGCGCCCGTAATCGAGTACCACCGATTGCGGTCAATCAGCGTATCGATTTCCCAAACGACTTCACCGGAAGCGCGATTCAGCGAGATCAGGCGGCCATCGAGCGTCCCGAAGATCACCCGGTCGCCCCAGACAGCGACGCCGCGGTTGACCACATCGCAGCATAATCTCCGCGCCCAGGATCGAGGGACTTGAGGATCGAAGCGCCACTTCACGGCGCCGCTGACCGCATCCACCGCCAACACCCGCGACCAGGTGCTGGTCAGGTACAGCGTGCCGTCCACCATGATGGGCGTCGCCTCGATGCCGCGCGTGGACTGCAGCGGCACTTCGAACGCAAGCCCCAGGCGGTTGACGTTGTCCCGGTTAATCAGGTCCAGCGTCGAAAAGCGCTTCTCTCCGGGGTCATTGCCGTGCAGAGTCCAGTCGACATCGCCGCGCGCCTCAAAACCTGTGCTGGCCAGGGCATCAGCGTTTGCGCCTGACGGTTGCTCTGGTGGGCCCGGTTCATCAGACGTCTGACTGCAGGCGCCGATGAGCAGTCCTAAGGCCAAGACGCTCAACCAGGCAAGCCACAGCCCGATTCTGTAGCGGTCATTCATGGTGCGATAACCCGTTTTGTAAGCCTCGGAATGTAGCGCAGCCCCCTGCTCCGTACCAGTCGCTCTCTCCGCGCTGCCTAAGCGGAATTTGCCGCCACCATGCGGAAAGGGTCACAGCCGGCCTAGCCTATTTTTTGGGTGGGCTGGAGATTTTCTTATCGGTTCGCCCTTTACCTATTGAGCAGCTTGAAACGGAACTCAGCATGAACAGGAATACACTCGCAGCAATTGCTTTTGCGCTAGCGCTTGTCGGCCCCTCGGGACCGGCGCAGGCCCAGGACTTCTTCCTGGCGGATTCAGTGACCCAGGTCGCGGGCCTGGACGGCGTGGAAAACGCCGCCTGGAGCCCGGACAGCCGCCATCTCTACACGGTCTCTTCGATCGACAGCGCCGTGACGCTCTTGAGCCTCGACGCCAGCGGTAACCTCACCATCGATCAGATTTTGATGAACGGTGTCGACGGCCTGACCGGGCTCCAAGGCGCCAACGGGGTGGCGGTAAGCCCCGATGGCCGACACGTGTACGTCGCCGCCCGGGACGACAGCGCCCTGTCTGTATTTTCCCGAGACGAAAACAGCGGCGAACTGACGTTTGTGGAATCGATCTTCGATGACACCGACGGCGTCGACGGTCTGCGCCAGGCCTGGTCGGTCGCTGTCGCGCCCGACGGCAGCGCCGTCTACGCGACCGGGCGCGAGGATGATGCGGTTGCCTCGTTCGCGCGTGACGCCAACACCGGCGCTCTAACCTTCGTCGACGTGGACATCGACCGCTCGGGTGTTGTCTCTGGCATGTTCCGACCGGAGGCCGTCGCGGTCAGCCCCGACGGGAATCATGTTTATGTCGCCAGCAATGCCGATGACGCTGTCGTGGTTTTTGCCGTGGACGGGCCAACCGGTTCGCTGGACTTCCTCGAGTTCTGGGAGGCGCCCGGATTTTTCGGCCAGGATGAAAATGATGTCGAAGGTCTGAACGGTGCGTCCGAAGTCCTGGTGAGTCCTGACGGGCTTAACGTCTATGTCGCGGCGCGCTCGGGAGATGCCATCGTCACCTTTGACCGAGTCCCGTCCACCGGGCTGCTGACGCCGACAGATTTGGTGGAAAACGATGTAGACGGTGCGACCGGGCTAGACGGGGTGGTGGATCTGGCAGTGGCCGGTGATCGGGTTTACGCGGTGGCCGTCTCTGACCACCTCACCATCTATACTCGCGACGCCACCACGGGCGCGCTAACCCAGATCAGCGATATTGAGGACGGTGTCGGTGGTGTGGAAGGACTCGGTTTTGTGGGCTCTGTCACCGTGAGTCCCGATGGCGCGTATCTCACGACGACCAGCGTGCGGGACGATGCCGTCGGCCACTTTGAACGGGACACCCTTTCGGGAAATCTAGTGTTTATTGAGGCGCGTCGCGACGACCTCGGCACCATCGCCGGTCTCAATGACGTTCGCGCTCTTGCCGTCAGCCCGGGCGGACGGAACCTCTACTCGGCGGGATTTGGCGATGACGCGATTGGCGTCTTTGCGCTCGATCGAGACAGCTATCAGCTCGAGTTTCTCGAATATCAGATCAACGGCGCCAACGGCGTCCTTGGTCTTGGCGGTGTCACCGAGCTCGCCGTCAGCCCGGACCGTCAGCACCTCTATGCAGTGGGATCTAACGATGACGCGGTGGTGGTGTTTCGACGCAGCGGCGAACGGGGGCAGCTCAGCTTTGTTGAAGCCTTTACCGGCGAACCGAATTCGCCCGTTACCGGGTTGTCTGTGCCGGTCGACGTGGCCATCAGCGACGATGGGGCGTTTGTCTACGTCGCCGGTCGTGGCGACGGTGCCATCTCAAGTTTTAGCAGAGATCCCGACACGGGGTCCCTTTCGCCGCTGGACCGAATCGACGACATTCCGGGGCTTTCCAGCGTGTCGTCTATTACCTTAGGCGGCGAAGGCCATTTCATGTTTGGGGTCTCGCCATTTGGTAATGACATCGTTGTGCTGGAGCGAGACCCGGTTTCCGGATTGATTTCACTTCCCGCGGGGTCAGCTCAGTCCGGTGCGACGCTGAAGAGCGGCGGCAGCAGCACGCAGGAGTTGGGCGCTTTCGAACTCAATATCGATGGGGAGCTTGTGCTGTTTATCGTCGCTAACAGAACCTCACCCAATGAGGTGGTGATCTACCGGATTGGCCCCGGCGGCGAACGCACAGAGGTTGCCTCGATTCCCGGTGCTACAGCGACAGACCTTTCAGACTCTCCCCTCGTTTCTGAGGGAATCATTTTTTTCTTCACGGAGCTGTTCGGGCCAACCCCGGGCTTCTCGACGAAAGAGTTTGCAAGCGTCTCATTTGATGGCGAGGTCCTCTCCGACTCAATGCCGGCGTTCAGCTTTTCTGACCTCCCTGTGCTCAATCAAACGCTCACGGGGAATCAGCTGCAAGCCCCCGCAGCTACCTTTGGTGTCGGGTCTGACAATGCGCTCGTTACCATTAGTCAGGAGATCACTGACCCGCCTGAACCCTATGCCGACGCCTACGTTTGGAGTGCGCTGTCGGGGGTGACTGCTGTGGGTGGAGCAAGGCAGGTGATCGAAGTGGGTTCGGTGACCGTGCCTCCTCGGAGCCTGGACATTCAGCTGACTGCTCAGCTTCCGCAGCTGCCGGAAAACGCGTCCTGGGTCTGCGTGGAAGTTTCTACCATCGACGTGCCCGCCTCGACCCCTTGTTCGAGCGGGTCGCCATCCGGGGCAGGCCCGATCGCAGAGCAGTTCACGCTTACGGCCTTTACGCGGCGAACCTACATCGTTGACTACCCCCGCGACGCCAGCTTTCCGTTTCGGTTCAAGGCCAACATCGTGCTTTCACCGGACGCGGTTGCGGTCAACAACGAGCACAAATTTGTGGTGCTGAACGACGGCGACAGGATCTTTAAGACCGGCTTTGAATCGACCCGCGAACTGTAATTGGGCACCGGTTTTTCGGCTGGCCGATCCGGTCCCAGTCTGCCCGGACTCTCGACGTCTGCGGCCAAAGCAGTTGCGCTGCCCGCAAGGGCAACTTGGTTTTTCCTCAGCGAAGACCTTACAGTCTATGAGAATCAGGGCTGTCAGGACTGCCAGGCACATCACGTTGAGCGACACAGAACCCGCCATTACCCAGCTCCTGCTCCAAGCCGGCAGCGGCGACGAGTCCGCCCGGGATCAGCTGATGGAGGTTGTGCACCGAGAACTGAAACGACTGGCTCGGGGGTACATGCGCTCTGAGCGGCAGGAGCACACCCTGCAGGCCACAGCCCTCGTCAACGAAGCTTATTTGGAGCTGTTTGGCGCCGCTGAGCGCAGCTGGAGTGACCGCAATCACTTCTTCGCCTACGCCTCCCAGGTCATGCGGCATGTGCTGGTGCATCATGCTCGCAGCCGCAAGACCCAAAAGCGGGGCGGCGATCTGCTGCGCGTAACCCTGGATGGCCTGGCAGGGGACCAGAAAGCGGACGAGCTGCTGGCCCTGGATGAAGCGCTGGAGCGCCTGGCGTTGATTGACGAGCGCAAGAGCCGCATGGTGGAGATGCGCTTTTTCGGTGGATTGACCATCGATGAGATTGCGGACGTCACGGGGCTATCCGTCGCCACCATCCACAATGATCTGAAATCTGCCCGGGGCTGGCTGTATCACGAGCTGAGCGAGGACCAGCCGTGAGCGGCGAGCGTCGGACCTTCCAGGTTTATGAGGCTGCCCTGGCGTTGGCTGGATCTGAACGCCAGGCATTCCTTGAGCGCGAGTGCGGTTCAGATCTCGAACTGCGACGCGCCGTGGATTCCCTGCTGCGCTCTGCCGACAGCGCGGCCAGCGACGGATTCCTGGATAAACCGGTTGCCGGGAACATCAAGGCGCTGGGCGCCGTTAGCCATCGACATGCTCCGGGTGACCGGATCGACCGCTACCAGCTGCAACAAGTCATCGGCGAAGGCGGTTTTGGTACGGTCTATCTTGCCCTGCAAACCGAGCCGGTCCAGCGTAAGGTTGCGCTCAAGCTGATTCGCAGCGACCACGTCGATAATTCTTTTGTGCGCCGCTTCGACTCCGAGCGGCAGGCGCTGGCGTTGCTCAACCATCCGGGAATCGCCCAGATCTATGATGCTGGCACCACGCCCGACGGCGATCCGTTTTTCGTCATGGAATACGTGGACGGCAGCTCGATCACCGAGTATTGCGATCAGCGGCAGCTCACCATTGAAGAACGGCTCGCGCTGTTCCAGCAGGTCTGCGCCGCCGTGCAGCATGCCCACCAGAAGGGCGTCATCCATCGGGATATCAAGCCATCCAATGTTCTGGTGGCGGAAAGTGATGACGGGCCGACTCCGAAGGTTATTGACTTCGGCATTGCCAAGGCGACAGATCTCAGCATCGACCAGGAAACTTTGGCCACCGCCGGAGGCATCCTGGGGTCACCGGCTTATATGAGTCCTGAACAGCTGGACCCCTCGGTGGGCGAAGCTGATACCCGAACAGATGTCTACGGGCTCGGCATGCTGCTGTACCAGCTGCTGGCAGGCGCCAATCCTTTCAGCCAGGGCAGTCCATCCATCGTGGATCTGATCCGCAGCGTCGTGGAAAAAGATGCGCTGCGGCCGAGCCGGCTGGTCCGAGACCTGGGTGACAGTGACGCCGCAGTCGACCGGCAGCTGCACACTGAGGACCTGGCGCGGCGGCTGGAATCTGACCTTGACTGGATTGTTATCCGCAGCCTCGACAAGGACCGTGACCGACGCTACGAGTCGCCGGCAGCCCTGGCTGCCGATATCGAGCGCGTAATTGCGCATGAACCCATCCTGGCTCGGCCGCCCAGCACGATTTACCAGGTAGCCAAGTTTGTCCGGCGTCATCGTCTGGGTGTCGCTGCAGCTGCCATGGTCGTGTTTTCTCTCGTGGCCGGCATCGTCGGCACCACCCTCGGCCTTTTGCAGGCCCGGGGCGAAGCTGATCGAGCAGCCAAGGCCGAGCTGAAGGCCACGCAGGAAGCTGAGAGCGCCAGGCAGACCGTTGAGCTGCTGCAGGAATTCCTCGGGTCCGCTGACCCGAGCGCCCAGGGACGAGACCTCACGGTAGTGGAATTGCTCCAGGCCTTCGACTCGAGGCTGGATGCGATGGACGATCGGCCGCGTATCAAGAGCCGCCTGCTTGGTACCTATGGTGCAACCTATCGCGGTCTCGGCCTTTACGGTGAGGCCGTTACGTATGCACGTCAGTCACTCGAACTTCTCAAGCGTGAACAGGGCGAAGCGCATCCGGACACACTCGCGGCCATGAATCTGCTCGGGCAGATACTGGTGGAGCAAGGTCAATATGACGAGGCTCGAGATATCCACGAGACGGTTCTGAAGCGAGCTGCCGAGCTGAACAATCCGGAGCTTGAGCTCACTTATCAGGTGAGCCTGGCGGAGGTGCTGACCAAGCAGGGAAACTATGACCGAGCCGAGATTCTGCATCGCGAGGCGATGCGCAGTCGGCAGGAACTGCTGGGGGAAGCACACGATCACACGCTGCACTCGATGAATCGGCTTGCCCTGACGCTGTGGGCGCAAGGCAACAGCGAAGAAGCCGAGACGCTCAGCCGAACGGCGTTGGACCTGCGCCAACGTCACTTTGGTGAAGATCATCCCAGCACGCTGAGCGCCATGAGCGAGCTGGCGCTGGTTGTCGCTGACGCCGGGCGCTGGGAGGAGGGCGGTCAACTGCATGGCGAAGTGGCGGCGCGGCGCAGCCGCATCCTGGGCCCGGAGCATCGAAAGACGCTGGTAGCCCGCACCAACCTGGCCTGGGTTCGCGGTAGACAGGGGGAATTCGCGGTGGCCGAGGAGATGCTCCGCGAAGTATTCGAAATCCAGCGGCGGACGCTGGGTCCCGATCACCCCGATACCCTTGCTACGCTGGCCAACCTGTCATCAGCGCTGGTGCAGCTCGGGCGCCTTGATGAGGCCGAGGCGCTGGCCGGCCAGACCTATCGGGGCCGGGCTAGCGTGCTGGGAGAAAACCACCCCCAGACACTTGTTGCCATGGGTGATCTGATCGTTGTCTACTCGCGGCAGCGGAAATACGAGCAGGCCGCCGAGATGGGCCGCAGCCTGCTGGCCAGGAATCGTGAGGCGCGTGGTCCCGAGCATCCCGCTACGGTGACAACCCAGCAAAATCTCGGATGGGCCTTGGGCCGGCTTGATCAGCTGGACGAAGCCGAAGAGCTGCTGCGGGGCGCGGTAGAGATCAGGGGCCGGATCCTCGGACAGGAGCACCCTCGCACGCTGACCAGCACGCTGCACCTGGCTACCGTGTTACGACAGCAAGACAACTATCACGAGGCGCTGGACCTCACCACTCGGGGTATGGCGGCCAGCCGACGGGTTAGGGGCCCTGGCCACCCGGGCACGCTAAGGTTTTTACAAGCCAGCGCCGAGCTTCATGCGCTAGTCTCTGAATTTGATAAGGCTGCTGCGCTCTATCGCGAGCTGCTCGAGGGGCTCGACGCGCAGGTCGGAGCCGAACACCCGAGGTTCATCAAAACTCGCGAGTCGCTGATCCAGGTGCTGCGCGACGCAGGTATGCACGACGACGCGGAGGAGTTGTCGCAATCCGCGACGCCGACTTAAGGGCAGGCTCTCTAGGAGACGTTGTGACCCTGTAAATCCTGCTGGTTAACCGCGGGCGTATTGCTTGAGCAGGTCGTCGAGCATTGCGACGAGCTCTTCGCGGCTCAGCGCATGCGGCTGCCCCTGGTTCAGCTCGACCATCTCCTGCATGGCCTTTCGAATCGTGGCTTCCGCCGAACCCCGCTCGCCGACCACCATGTACCGTGTTCGCGGATTCTCGGATTCGAAGGTATCGATGACGGCCGCTGCGATTCGTTCCGGGACGTCATTTTCGAGGTCGATCTCGCCCTTGCCGCTGAGGACCCAGTTGCTCTCCCACTCTTCTTTATAGCGTGAGTCCTCCATGCTGAACCCTTCCGCCTGCATCTTTTCGTAGATTTTCTTGCCGATCGGCGAGCTGAAACCGCCGGGTTCAATAATGCTGACGTGGACGTCGAACTTTCTCATCTCGACCGCCAGCGAATCCGTGAAAGCCTCCATAGCGTGTTTGCTCATGCTGTAGGGTCCGTAGAATCCGCCCGACAGGATTCCGGAGATGGAACCGGTGGTGGTGATGCGCCCCTTCGACTCGATGATCATCGGTGCAAACGCCTGCGTGACTCGATAAGGCCCGAGGACGTTGACCTCCATGACAAAGTCGACCTCGGATTCCGGAATCTCGATCAGCGGCCCCATCACGCCGACACCGGCGTTGTTGACCAGCCCATACAGCCCCCGACCGCCCTTGCGCACCGTTTCGACCGCTGCGTCGATCTCGGCTTGCTCGGTGACGTCGAGGCGCACGGCCTGGATGTTGTCGATCGCGTTGAGCGCATCGAGGTCGGCCTGCTTGCGAGCCGTTGCGTAGACGTAGTAGCCGCGCTGCGCCAGGGTCTCGGCGATCACGCGCCCGCTGCCAGAGCTTGCGCCGGTAACCAGGACCGCCTTTTGGCTTTTTTCCTCAGCCAAGGTAACGCCCCCAAAGGCGCAACAGATCAGGGTTAAGGTGGCAATCAGAGACTTCATGAGGCAACTCCTTAATAAGAGCTTTGACGACGTGGTGCCTAAACTATGCCTGATCCGCCGCGGCTGTTCGAATACCAGGCGCCGGGAGAGCCAGCGAGGGGTTGCATGGAGTGCAAACGTCCGACGATTGACGAGTTCAGACTAAATTCCGTCCGGTGGGACAACCTGCTGCGTTTCCAGCGAGTGCGAGGCATGTGACTTCAAGACGACTCCGGAGGTAAGATCAGATCCGCCCTCGAGGCCTGAACGATTGCAAGGCACGATTGACCAGCATCTGCTTGCCGCTCTAGTAGCTTTTTTTGCCATAGCCGACCGGACGGAGAACCGGCACGATCGGCTGTGGTCACACTGCAATTATGGACACCCTCGGTCCTTCGCTGGCGCGGGCCGAAGGAAACGAATGAACCGATGGAGATTGAAACATGACCACCTATAGTGCCCCCGTCACCGATATGCAGTTCGTGCAGCACGAGCTGTCCGGGCTCGAGGAGATTGCCTCGCTGCCGGGTTTCGAAGAGGCGTCGCCGGAGCTTGTGGAAACCGTTCTGGAGGAAGCAGCGAAACTGGCCGGTGAGGTGCTGACCCCGCTGAATCGGGTGGGTGACACGGAAGGTGCCCGCGTTGAGGGTGACCAGGTATTCCTCCCCGATGGATTCGGTGAGGCCTACAACGAGTTGTCGGACGGCGGTTGGCTGAGCCTGGTCCACAACCCTGAGTTTGGCGGTCAAGGTCTGCCGCAGCTCGTCAGCATGGCGGTGGAGGAGATGTGGAATTCCGCCAACCTGTCGCTGTCGCTTTGCCCGCTGCTGACCAAAGGCGCCATCGAGGCCATCGAGGCGCACGCGGCCGGCTCTCTGAAAGATGCATACCTGCCAAAGCTCATCAGCGGTGAATGGTCCGCCACCATGAATTTGACCGAGCCGCAGGCGGGTTCGGATCTAGCCGCCGTGCGGACCGAGGCAACCCCCGAGGGCGATCACTATCGAGTCCGCGGCCAGAAGATCTATATCACCTGGGGTGAGCACGAGCTGACGGGCAACATTATCCACCTGGTGCTGGCGCGGCTGCCCGATGCGCCCCCCGGAGTGGGCGGTATTTCGCTGTTCCTGGTGCCCAAGTTCCTGCCCAACGCTGACGGCACGCCGGGTGAACGCAACGATCTCAAAGTGGTTTCCATCGAGCACAAGCTGGGCATCCACGCCAGCCCCACCTGCGTGATGAGCTTTGGCGAATCGGAGGGGGCCATCGGTTATCTGGTTGGCGAGGAAAACCGCGGTCTGGCCTGCATGTTCACCATGATGAATGACGCTCGGATCGGTGTTGGCCTCCAGGGGCTCGCCCTTTGCGAGCGGGCTTACCAGCAGGCGGTGACTTACGCCAAAGACCGGGTCCAGGGCAACCTGCCGGGTGAGCGGGAGCGGGTCAGCATTATCAAGCACGCTGACGTACGTCGCATGTTGATGCTGATGAAAGCCCAAACCGAGGCCTGCCGAGCGGTTGCCTACGCGTCCGCTTCCGCCAGCGATTTCTTCAAACATCACGAGGACGAAGAAACCCGTGCCCGGCATCGCGCTCGCTGGGAACTTTTGACGCCAATCGTCAAGGGCTGGTGCACCGAGGTGTCGCAAGAGGTTACAAGCCTCGGGATCCAGATCCACGGCGGCATGGGATTTGTCGAGGAGACAGGGGCAGCCCAGTACTATCGGGACGCTCGTATCACCACAATCTATGAGGGCACCACCGGTATCCAGGCCGGCGATCTTGTCGGCCGGAAAGTCATGCGCGACGGCGGTCAGGCGATGCAGGCCATGCTGGCTGAGATCAACGCCGTGGCGGAGCAGGGCGGCTTTGGTTGGGAAGACGCGCTGACTCAGTCCGCAGGCCAGCTCGAGGAAGCCACGCGCTGGCTCCTGACCCACGGCGGCGACGACCTGCACGCGCCGGGTGCCGCGTCCTTTAATTTTCTGATGCTCGCCGGAACGGTGGTGGGTGGCTGGCAGATGGCGCGGAGCGCGGTCGCGGCTCAGCGCCGGCTTGACGAAGGCAGCGACAACGAGGCGTTTTATCAGGCCAAGGTCGCCACGGCACGGTTTTATGCTGACCATCTGCTGTCGCGTTCGAGTGCCTACCTCGCCGCGGCAACCGTCGGCAGCGCCAGCACCATGGCGCTGGCGGATGAACAGTTCTAACTGAGTTAACGGGCTGGACGGCCGAGTGGCCGTCCAGCTTATCGGACTAAGTCAGGCGGCCTTTCGGCTGACCGACTGGCCGGCATTGTCGATGACGCGCTCGAACAGATCTTTGGGGTCGTCGAGCTCCGGGATCAGCGCAATGTCCTGGCCTTCGTCCAGCTCCAGCGCCATCCGATGGACGTAGCGCAGGGCGGAAAAGTCTTCCAGGGCAAAGCCGACCGAATCAAAAATCGTGACCTGATCCGGATCGTCACGACCCGCTGTCGGATCTGCAATCGCGCGCCAAAGATCGTGGACCGGATAATCCGCCGGCAGCTGCTGGATGTCACCTTCCACTCGGGTTTGCGGCTCATACTCAACGAAAATCTTGGCGCCCCGCAGCACGTCGACGTGCAGCTCGGTTTTGCCGGGACAGTCCCCACCGACACCGTTGATATGCATTCCTGGCTCAACCATGTCCGGGGTCAAGATGGTGGCCCAGGTTTTGTCGGCGGTGCAGGTGGTCACAACGTCAGCGCCGCGAACGGCATCGGCTGCGGAAGCGGCGGGCAGAACCCGCAGATCCGGGAAGCGCGTCATATGGCGACGCAGTTTCTCCATGGCGGCAGGGTCGATGTCAAAGATGCGGACCTCTTCGATTCCCAGCAGCTTGTGAAACGCCAACACCTGAAACTCGCTTTGTGCGCCGCACCCGATCAGGCCAAGTGTCCGCGACTCCGGCCGCGCTAGCGCCTTGGCAGCAGTCGCGGAGGCGGCGGCCGTTCGAAACGCGGTCACCAGCGTCAGCTCGGACAGCAGCACCGGATAGCCGGTGTCCACATCGGCCAGCGCCCCAAAGGCCATGACGGTGGAGACCCCTCGCGCCGGGTTGCCCGGGTGCCCGTTTACATACTTAAAGCCATAACGCTGCTGGTCGGAGATCGGCATGATCTCGATGACGCCGACATCGCTGTGGCTCGCCACGCGCGCGCACTTATCGAAGCGCTCCCAGCGGCAGAAGTCTTCGCGCATGGTGTCAGCCATGCCTCTCACAAACTCGGCCGGGCCGATGCGGTTGATCAAACGGCTGACGGTTGGTACGTCGACAAATCGGGTCATCGATTTTCTCCTCTAGCAGTTAGGGGTAAGCGTAATGCGGTTTTTGGCCAATTTTTAGAGGAATAATTGATCTAAATGAAGATAAATAAATCATTTTGCTAATATCTATATATCAATATGTGTAATCAGAGGGTTTAGTGGAGCTGGACAGCAAAGATCGGAAGCTGATTACGCTGCTGCGCGACAACGCCAGAACGTCCGTCGTGGACCTGGCGCGGGCCCTCGGCGTTTCCCGGGCGACGGTGCAGAACCGCATGCGGCGCCTCGAAGCGCAGGAGGTGATTTCGGGTTATACCGTCAAGCTGGGCGCTGAGCTATCCAGCACGGCAGTGCGCGCGCTGATGAGCATCAAGACGGAGAGTGCTGAAGAGGCCGCGGTGATCGCTCGATTGCGCGGCCATCCGCAGGTCACGGCGGTCCATCACACGACCGGGCGCTGGGATTTGATCGCCGAAATCCAGACCGACTCGCTGGCGTCGTTCAACCATATCGTCGGCGAGATCCGGCTCCTGCCCGGCGTTTCGGCGACCGAATCCAATTTGCTGCTGGAGTCTTTCGAGTAGCGGCCGGAACGTCGGTGCCCCGCATCCAGGCGGGTGGTAACCAGTTTTCCAGTCCCGCTTTCCCAGCGGGTGGATGACAGCCGGTTCACGATGCGGATTTCCGCTAATCCGTACTCTAACCAATAGAAAAATAACGGGTTTCTCAAGCTGGTACGGCCCTTGCTTAGAAGGACTTATCACTGGCTCGGCAGGCGTCAGCCTCCTAACCGAAAAGCAAGAAGAGGACCCGCACAATGATTGAATCCTTCTACGACGTCATGCGCCGGCAGGGCATTACCCGTCGCAGCTTTCTCAAGTACTGCAGCCTGACCGCCGCCGCGATGGGGCTGGGTCCGACCTTTGCGCCGCAAATCGCCAACGCGATGGAGAACAAACCGCGGATTCCGGTTTTGTGGCTTCACGGCCTGGAATGCACCTGCTGCTCGGAATCGTTTATCCGTTCGGCGCATCCGCTGGTGAAGGACGTGATCCTCTCCATGCTGTCACTCGACTACGACGACACGATCATGGCGTCAGCCGGTCACGAAGCCGAGGCGATCATCGATGAGACGATCGAAAAGTACAAAGGCAATTACATCCTGGCCTGCGAGGGCAACCCCGGGCTGGACGAGGGCAAGACCGGCGGGATGTCCTGCATCATCGGTGGCCGACCCTACACCGAGCAGCTGAGGAAAGCCGCCAAAGACGCCATGGCGATCATCTCCTGGGGGTCTTGTGCTTCCTGGGGCTGCGTTCAGGCGGCGCGTCCAAACCCAACACGCGCCACGCCGATTCATAAGGTGCCGGATATCGGCACCGCGCCGATTATCAAGGTTCCCGGCTGTCCGCCCATCGCTGAGGTGATGACCGGCGTTGTGACCTACATTTTGACTTTCGGGAAGTTGCCGTCACTGGATCGCCAGGGTCGGCCGCTGATGTTCTACAGCCAGCGGATTCACGACAAGTGCTATCGGCGACCGCACTTCGACGCCGGGCAGTTTGTCGAGAAGTTTGACGACGAGTCCGCCCGGCGCGGCTACTGCCTCTACAAGGTCGGCTGCAAGGGCCCAACCACCTACAACGCTTGTTCTACGGTGCGTTGGAACGGCGGGCTGTCGTTCCCGATCCAGGCCGGCCATCCATGCATTGGCTGCTCGGAAGACGGGTTCTGGGACAAAGGCAGCTTCTACGATCGTCTCACTAACATTCCACAGTTTGGTGTCGAGTCAAACGCTGACCGAATCGGCGGTACCGCCGCTGCGGTGGTTGGCGTAGCGACGGCTGCACACGCTGCGGGCTCCGTTCTCAAGCGCGCCCAGCAGAACAAACAGCAGAAAGGAGAGCAGGAATAATGGCGACCAGCACAACTCCCAACGGATACAAGCTGGACACGGCAGGCCAGCGAGTGGTTGTTGATCCGGTGACGCGCATCGAAGGACACATGCGCGCCGAGGTCAACATTGATGAAAACAATATGATCACCAACGCGGTTTCCAGCGGCACGATGTGGCGGGGCCTGGAGGTGATTCTGAAGGGGCGCGATCCGCGCGACGCCTGGGCGTTTACCCAGCGCATCTGCGGCGTGTGCACCGGCACCCACGCGCTGACTTCGGTCCGCGCAGTGGAGGACTCGCTGGGCATCGAAATCCCCGAGAATGCCAACAGCATCCGCAACATCATGCAGCTTTCGCTGCAGGTGCACGATCACCTTGTGCACTTTTATCACCTGCATGCGCTGGACTGGGTCAATCCGGTCAACGCGCTGGCGGCGGATCCGAAGGCAACCTCGGCGCTGCAGCAGCAGGTGTCGCCGCATCATCCGCATTCGTCACCCGGATATTTTCGCGACATCCAGAACCGGCTGAAGAAGTTTGTCGAATCCGGCCAGCTTGGACCGTTCAAGAACGGTTACTGGACCAACCCGGCCTACCTGCTGCCGCCGGAAGCTGACCTGATGGCGGTGACCCACTACCTGGAAGCGCTGGATTTCCAGAAAGAGATCATGAAGACCCGTACGATCCTGGGTGGCAAAGACACGCATCCGAACTGGACCGTGGGCGGGACACCCTCGCCGATCAACGTCGACGGCGTCGGCGGGGTGGGCGGTCTGAACATGGTGAACCTGAACCAGATTCATCAGATCCTCAAGGACACCAAGACGTTCATCGACAACGTCTATATCCCTGACATTCTGGCGATCGGCAAGTTTTATAAGGGCTGGCTGTACGGCGGCGGCATTTCCGGGCAGAGCGTCCTGGCCTACGGTGATATCCCCGATCGAGCCAACGACTATTCACCCGAAAACCTGCTGATGCCCAGTGGCGCCATCATCAATGGCAACCTGCAGGAGGTTCACCCCGTGGACCTGCGCGATCCGGAGGAGATCCAGGAATTTGTGCCGCACTCCTGGTATCAGTACCCGGAAGGCGTGAAAGGCCTGCATCCCTGGGACGGCGTGACCGACCCCGACTTCGACGTCAGTACCGCCAAGGGCACGTCTCACCACATCGAGGAGCTGGACGAGCAAGCCAGCTATTCCTGGATCAAGGCGCCGCGCTGGCGCGGTCACGCGATGGAGGTGGGTCCGCTGGCTCGCTACGTTGTGGGTTACGCCAAGGGCCACGAGGAGATCACCGAGCAAATCAACTTCGTCCTGAAGGAGCTGGACGTGCCGGTGGACGCACTGTTCTCGACGCTGGGTCGCACCGCGGCTCGAGCGCTGGAGGCGCAGTGGGCGGCGGACAAGCAGCTTTACTTCTTCGACAAGCTGATCGCCAACATCAAGGCTGGCGACACCGCCACCCACAACGGCGAGAAGTGGGACCCGGCAGACTGGCCGGCCGAGAGCAAAGGGGTTGGCTTCACCGAAGCGCCTCGCGGTGCGCTCGCCCACTGGATCCGCATCAAAGATCGCAAGATCGAGAACTACCAGTGTGTGGTGCCCACAACCTGGAACGGCTCGCCGCGCGATGAGGCCGGCAACATCGGGGCTTTTGAAGCCTCCATGATGAACACCAAGGTCGAGCGACCGAACGAGCCGGTGGAAATCCTGCGGAACATTCACAGCTTCGATCCGTGTCTGGCGTGTTCAACGCACGTCATGTCCGAGGACGGCGAGGAGCTGGCCAACGTCACCACTTCGCCGATTGGCGGCTAACCGGGAGAACAGGCAATGAAACGATTCAACATGCTGACGATTTGGCTCGTGGGATTAACCGCTTTACCCGGCTCGCTGCTGGCTCATCCGGGGCACCATCACGATATGACGGCGCGCGAGGTGAGCACCCATCTGCTGAGCGACCCCTGGCACGTTGCGCTGCTGGTGCTGGCCGCACTGGCCGCCGGCGCCCTGGCGTTTCACAGCTGGCGCAAGCGGGGCGATCGATCATGAGCCCTCCGGCCATTACCGCCAGCGCTCAACCGGCGATCTACGTCTATGAGGCCCCGCTGCGCATCTGGCATTGGGTCAACGCACTCTCTATTGTGGTGCTTTGCGTAACGGGCTACTTCATTGGCAGCCCGTTGCCCACCATGCCGGGGGAGGCCAGCGACCATTTCCTGATGGGCTACATCCGTTTCGCCCACTTCGCGGCTGGTTACATCTTTGCGATCGGCTTTGCCTTCCGGATCTATTGGGCCATCGTCGGCAACAAGCACTCGCGACAGGTCTTCTTCCCACCGTTTTTCAGTAAAGACTGGTGGGGTGGCGTGTGGCACGAAATTAAGTGGTACCTGTTTTTCGCCCGCGAGCCCCGCAAATATACCGGACATAATCCACTGGCCACGCTGGTGATGTACTTTGCGTTGGTCTGGGGAACGATCTTCATGATCGTAACGGGCTTCGCGCTGTACGGCGAGGGCACCCAGGCTGGGAGCTGGGCGCACACCCTGTTTTCCAGCTGGGTTATCCCGCTGTTTGGCCAGAGCCAGGATGTGCACACCTGGCACCACCTGGGCATGTGGGTGATCATCCTGTTTGCGATGACGCACATCTACGTTGCGTTCCGGGAAGACATCATGTCCCGCCAGAGTCTGATCAGCACCATGGTCAGCGGATGGCGGATGTTCAAAGACGATCGGGACGTCGACGACGGTCGTTGAGCTTCTATCCAGCGACCCAGCCCCGGTTTTCGCTGGATATTTCAAGGCGCCAGAGCTCCGGCTCAGGCGCCTTTTTTTTGCCCCGGCTCTGAAAGCCTTGGGTTTCGCTTTCCAGGTCACCCCTCAGTGATACCACGGATCATCAGCCGTTTTGTGTAGGTTTGGAACTGTCAACCGGCTGAGACAGCGCCGTCTCGGAACTTCTGGTTAGCAGCCTTCCAGTTCACGTAAGGAGAATCATTCGCAACTCCGTTGCGCCGCCTCATCCGATGCCTGGATCCGCTCAATCGCTGACCCCTGTGGAATGTACCTATACGTTTTGTCCCGTAAGTGGAATAGCTTCTTCCACTTGGAAACTGTCAGGCGGGCCTGACAAGTAAGTTTCCAGCGGAACGGTGGCTTGGCACTGAACTTGCTCATCACTGTTTCGAAGGGGCCTAAATCGAAACCGGGAGTGCATGAGTGACGGATAAAACCCAAACCCTGATTCTTGGCATCGGCAACGTGCTGTGGGCTGACGAAGGATTTGGCGTTCGCGCCGCCGACGAGCTCCATCGACACTACGAATTTGATGACTCCGTCACCGTCATGGATGGCGGAACTCAGGGTATCTATCTCCTCCAGCACGTTGAGCAGGCCGACATCCTGGTGATTTTTGACGCCATCGATTACGGCCTTGAGCCTGGAACGATGAAGCTGATCGAGGGCGCTGACGTTCCCAGCTACCTCGGGGCCAAAAAGGTCAGCCTCCACCAAACCGGATTTCAGGAAGTCTTGGCGAGCGCAGAGATGTTGGGCCGCTACCCCAGCGAGCTGCTGCTGGTTGGCGTGCAGCCGGTGCAGATCGAGGATTTTGGCGGCAGCCTTCATCCGCTGATGAAGCAGCAGCTGATGCCCACGGTCGAAGCGGCCGTCTGCTGGCTGGATCATCGGGGTGTAAAAGCTTCGCGGAGAAGCCAGCCGTTGTCGGGAAGCGAGTCCATAGCGGGTGCCGAGATGGATCTGGCCCGGTATGAGGCGCAGCGCCCCAGCGAAGCGGAAGCCTGCCGTGTCGGCGACGAGCGGGTACTGAAATCCGAGGCGTTTGACTTGGCGTATCGACCTGCACCGCTGGACCCCGGCGCCAAGGCGGTGGATGTCGACCACCGGGGCAAATACTGATGTGCATCGGCGTGCCCATGCGGGTCAAGGAGTCCGGCGACGGCTACGCGATCTGTGAGGGCATGGGTGAGACCAAACAAATCAGCACCCTGCTGGTCGGGGATCAACCCGAAGGAACGTGGCTGCTGACGTTTCTGGATGCGGCCCGCGAAGTGTTGACCGAAGAAGATGCCGTTCAGATTACCGATGCCGTGACCGCGGTCAACCTGGTCATGCAGGGTCAGACCGACATTGACCATCTATTTGCGGATCTGATCGACCGGGAGCCCCAGCTACCGCCCTCAGCGACCGCCACAAAAACCTCATCCGACCGGGGCTAAAGCCCAAAAGGAGCTAGTCGTGTTTTCACAAGCCATCAAGAACATGCAGGAGCGGGAAGGGTATCCATCGCTGGCCGGCCCCGAGCTGGATGCGTTCATCGAGTCCCATGACGACGTCGTGCTCGTCTTCGCGGAAGCCATGAAGCCGATTCCGGAAGCCGATGATCTCGCGGTGATTTTTCCGGAGCTCATGAAAGCATATCCGGAAAAATTTGCCGTGGCCGTGGTGCCGTTTCCGGCGCACCGGGAGATGAAGCTCCGGTATCACTTCTTAAAGATTCCAACGCTGGTTTTTCTTCGCGGCGGCGAATATGTCGGCGCGATCACCGGCATTAGGGACTGGGGTGACTACCTGGAAGATATTCGATTGATCCTGGCTGCCGAGCCGACCGAGCCGCCGCCGATGTTTGCCCCCGACGATAACGCCACCGCATCCGCCCACTGAGCTTAAGGCCCCGCTATGAAAGAATTCCCCATTCCCGTTGTTGTTGAAGCTGGATCCCAGCCGCCGGACGAAGATGGCGTTGAGCTGGACTACATGCAGCTGCCCACGGAAACCTGGACCTACGAGGTGCCGGTGGTTCCTGAGCCTGAAGAGATCCAGGGCCTGGAGCGCGGTATCGAGTTCCTCGGGACACTGGCGGCCGCCCTGGCCAACCAGGCGCCAGAGGCTCCGGCCACCGTTCTCTCCCTGGCGGGGCTGGACGATGCCAATCTACAGCTCATCGACCAGGTGCTGGGAAACGGAGAGGTGAGCATCATCTACGAGGGCCCGGTGAAGGCCCGGGTTCAGGAATCCGTGCTGGCGGGCGTATGGCGAGTGCAATACCTGAGTGACGACGAGTCGGTCGAGCGCGACGTTATTGAGGTTGGTGCCATTCCAACTCTGATCAGTGACGGCGTATTCAACAACGCGGAAGACGATCTGCCCGTAGACCCCGCTGCGCTGCCGGCCGGTCTTGCTAACGCCCCTTCGCTGCTGGTTGAGATTGCCGACAAGCTCCGCTTCGCGAAGGAGCACGCGGAGCCTTATATCGTCAATCTTTCCCTGCTGCCCAATACCGACGAGGACCTTCAATACCTCATCGAGAAGCTGGGGTCCGGCCCGGCGGTCATCCTATCTCGAGGCTATGGCAACTGCCGCATTACCAGTACCGGTACCCGCAACGTCTGGTGGGTTCAGTATTTCAACTCCCAGGACGCGCTCATCCTCAACACCGTTGAGATCAGCAAGGTGCCGGCGGTGGCGTGCGCCGCTCGGGAAGATCTCGAGGATAGCGCTGAGCGGCTGACTGAGATTCTCGAGGTCTACCGGTGAGCGACGATTTCTTTGGCGGCTCGTTCGGCGGCGACATCACCAAGATCGCCAACGACACTCGACTCGAGTGCAAGATCTGCTGGTACGTCTATGACCCTGCCGAAGGTGACGAGTACTGGCAGATTGCCCCGGGCACCCCATTTGCGGCGCTGCCCGACCACTGGAGCTGCCCTGAGTGTGACAGCAGCAAGAACGACTTCATGGTGCTGGAGGCTGCAACGGACCAATGATGGACGCTGCCGCCATCGGTGATCGGCTTGAGGTGGCGTTTCGCCGGATCGCTCGCGAAAGGATGGCGGATATTCCCATCCTTAACCCTGAGATCGAGGTTGAGGCGGTCGGCTTCCAGTCCTGGGAGGACGAACACTTTGGTGTTCTCGTCACGCCCTGGTTTATGAACCTGATGCTGCTGCCGCACGATGAGGCCGAAGAGGAGCCGTCGCCGCGCTCGGGGGACAAAGCGTGCGTGACGTTTCCCGCTGGCGAATTCGAGTTCATTTACGGCAGTGAGGACGAAATCGGGCGATACCGCATGTGCTCGCTGTTCTCACCGATGTTCGAATTTGAAGACCACGCGGCGGCGGTAGCGACTGCGCGTGAGGTGCTCAAGGGCATTATGGAGGCCCCGGCCGAGCAGAAGGCGAGCGAGCCACGCCCGGCCATGTCTCGCCGCTCATTCCTGCGTGGCGGCTCGGCCGCGCCAGCTGAGCAGCCACGATGACAGCACCGCCGCTCAGCATTGCCATCCATCCAGCCCGACCGGGGGCGGCAAGGGTTTCGATTCGATCCACCCGGCCAGTCAAAGCGGCGCGGGTGCTGGAGAATCGTTCGCCGGAGGAAGCTCTCGGGATGCTGCCACGGCTATACAGCGTGTGTGCCATGGCGCAGCTCGACGCCGGTCGCCGGGCCCTGGCGGCCGCCGGTAGCAGCATCAATCTTTTTGGAGAGGAGCGCGGCGACCGAGAGCGAGTCCTGCTGGAAACGGCACGGGAACACCTGTGGCGAATCCTCATCGACTGGCCGGCGCTGCTGGAAAGCGAGGCGGATCCGGCGCAGGTGATGAGCCTCGGTAAACTCAATCAATGGCTACGGTCGAGCGGCGAGGCGCCGAGTGCTGACCGTGCTGCGGGCACCCCGGCCCTGCAGCTCAAAGAACTGCTCCGGACCGGCGTGTTTGGACGCGAACCCTCGGACTGGCTGTCGATGGATTGCGAAGCCGTCCAGGATTGGAGCCGCGAGGTGGATACGCCCGCAGCAAACCTCGTCGCTTTTCTTATCGAGCAACGTTGGGAAGATACCGGCGCCATCGAGCCGCGGTTCCTGCCGAATGTGACCAACGCTGAGTTCAACGATCGGCTGGCTAAGGACGAATCCGATCAGTTTGTCACCTTCCCCGAGTGGGAAGATGAAGCCTGTGAAACCACGCCGCTGCTCCGGCAGCAAAACGTGCCGATGGTGCGCCAGCTGCTCGATCGATGGGGTGGCGGCGGTCTGACCCGCGTTGTGGCCCTGCTCGCGGAGCTCGCAGGTATTCCGGAGCAGCTGACGGTGGTCTCATCGGAGGCCGCCCAGCCGCATCAGACCAGCCTCCCGGAAAACACGGGTTTATCTCAGGTCAACGCGGCTCGAGGGCGGTTGGTACACCGGGCGGTGGTTGATCAACACCGCATTCGTCGGTACCAGGTGCTGGCCCCCACCGAGTGGAACTGTCATCCGCGAGGGGTTCTCGCCAAGAGCCTTTCGGCGCTCGACAGTCGGAACCCGTCCACGGTTCGCAAGCAGGCGGCCCTGCTGATCACCGCCATCGACCCCTGCGTGGGTTATTCCCTGGAGGTGCACTGATGCACGAGATGGCGCTGTCCGAAGGGGTTTTGCAGATCGTCCAGGATAGTGCCGCTCGCGAAGGCTTCTCCCGAGTGAAGGCGGTCTGGCTGGAAATCGGTGCGCTGGCCGGCGTGGACCCGGAGGCCATGCGCTTCACCTTTGATGCCGTCACGCGCGGCACTGTCGCCGAGCGAGCGACGCTAGAGATTGTTGATGTGCCAGGCAAAGCCTGGTGTATGCAGTGTGGCACCCATGTCGCCGTTCGGCAGCGATTTGATGCCTGTCCGAAATGCGGCAGCTACCAGCTGCAGGTGGTGGAGGGCGATGAAATGAAAGTCAAAGAACTGGAGGTTGAATAATGTGTACCGTTTGCGGCTGCGCCAGCGGTGAAGTGACAGTGGAAGGCCAGACCCTCGATCGTGATCACCAGCACGACGAGCCGGGCGGCGACCACAGCCACCACCACCATGACCACGATCACCATCACCATAAACACGATACCGAAAGCACTCATGTTTCCGGGCTAGATCACAGCGATCACCATCACTACGGCCAGGGGCCCGCCCGAGCTCACGTGCCGGGTCTGACCCAGGCAAAGATGGTGCAGATCGAAACCGACATTCTGAGCAAGAATGATAAGTACGCTGACGCCAACCGCCACTTTCTCGGCCATCGAGACATCCTGGCGCTCAATTTTGTTTCCAGCCCCGGGTCCGGCAAGACAACGCTGCTCTCGCGGACGATCACCGACCTTCAGGGTGACGTGCCGGTTTGCGTCGTCGAGGGGGATCAGCAAACGTCCAACGACGCGGACCGTATCCGGGCCAGCGGCGCTCGCGCGCTGCAGGTCAATACCGGAAAAGGGTGCCATCTCGATGCCCACATGGTCGGACATGCCATGGAGGCGCTCGCGCCGGACGATCAGAGCCTGATGTTCATTGAGAACGTCGGCAATCTGGTGTGCCCCGCGGCGTTTGATCTTGGCGAACATCACAAGGTGGTGATCCTCTCGGTTACCGAGGGAGAGGACAAGCCGCTTAAGTATCCGGATATTTTTGCGGCCGCCGACCTTATGGTGCTCAACAAGGTCGATCTGCTGCCCTATCTGTCCTTTGATGTTGAGGCGTGCATCGCCAACGCCCGTCGCGTTAACCCGGATATCCAGGTGCTCCAGGTATCGGCCACCAGCGGTGAGGGCATGCCCGATTTCTATTCCTGGATTAGCGAAGCGCACCAGCGCGTCAGTGATGGAGCCGCGGCATGTGTCTAGCGGTACCCGGCCAGGTGGTGGCCATCGATCGCGACACTGATACCGCCACCATTGCACTCGGCGAGGTGAAAAAAGACGTCTCGCTGGCGTTGGTTGAGGACGTTCACGTCGAAGACTTTGTCTTGGTTCATGTCGGCTATGCGCTCAACAAAATCAGTCCCGAAGAAGCGGAGCGAACCCTCGCCCTGTTCGCTGAAGCGGGCCTCGATCCGGAGGGTCAGGCGTGAAGTACGTCAATGAGTTTCGCCAGCGGTCGCTGGCCAAGAACCTGGCAGTAGCCATCGCCCGAGAAGCCGATACTGGCCGCCAATACAACCTGATGGAGTTTTGCGGCGGCCATACGCACGCCATCTTCCGCTACGGCGTGCAGGATTTGATGCCGGAGAATGTCAGGTTTGTGCACGGCCCGGGTTGCCCGGTGTGCGTCCTGCCGATCGGCCGTATCGACAACGCTATTCACCTGGCGCTCGAGCACAACACCATTTTGTGCATCTACGGCGACCTGCTGCGCGTCCCCGCCAGCAAGCGTAAGAGCCTGATGAAGATCAAAGCCTCCGGGGCGGACGTGCGGATGGTCTACTCGACCCAGGATGCGCTGCGCATCGCGCGGGAAACGCCCGATCGTCAGGTCGTGTTTTTTGCCATCGGTTTTGAGACGACAACACCGGCCACAGCGGTCGCCATCCGCCAGGCCGCGGCGGAAAAGCTCGAAAACTTCAGCGTCTTCTGCAATCACGTCCTGACTCCAGCGGCGATTCAGAACATTCTCGAATCGCCCGAAGTGCGGGAGATCGGCAGCGTCTCCATCGATGGCTTTTTCGGACCGTCACACGTCAGCTCCATCATCGGGAGTCGGCCCTATGAGTTTTTTGCCGAGGAGTATCAGCGGCCGGTAGTGATCGCCGGCTTTGAGCCGCTCGACGTCATGCAGTCCGCTCTCATGCTGATTCGCCAGCTCAACGAAGGTCGGCACGAGGTCGAAAACGAATACACGCGGGTGGTGACCCGCGACGGGAACCTGAAGGCCCAAGCGCTGGTGGCGGAGGTGTTCGAGCTACGGCGCAGTTTCGAGTGGCGGGGCTTAGGCATGGTGCCCTACAGCGCGCTGCGAATAAAAAACGTGTTCGAATCCTTTGACGCCGAGGTGCGCTTCGACATTCCTGAGGCCCAAGCCTCCGAGGTGAAAAGCTGTGAGTGTCCCGCGATTCTGCGGGGCGCAAAGCGGCCGACCGACTGCAAGCTGTTCGGCAAAGCCTGCACGCCGGACAACCCGCTCGGCTCCTGCATGGTGTCCTCCGAGGGTGCCTGCGCGGCCTACTACAGCTACGGGCGCTTCCGGAAGCCGGCTGATGCTGGACGGGAGGTGGCGGCATGAGTGCCGTGGCAAGGCGTTTTCCGGTGCCGATCAAAACCCGGAACGCGCAGGTTGATATGAGCCACGGCGGCGGCGGTCGCGCCATGGCGCAGCTGATCGAAGAGCTGTTTCTTAAGCATCTGGACAATCCGCTGCTGCGCCAGGGCAACGACCAGGCGGCGTTCGATCTCCCCGCTGGTCGCATGGTGATGAGCGTCGATGGGCACGTGATTTCCCCGCTGTTTTTTCCCGGCGGCGACATCGGCTCACTGGCGGTGCACGGCACCATCAACGATGTGGCTATGTCTGGCGCCAAGCCGCTCTACCTCTCTGCGGGCTTTATCCTGGAGGAAGGGTTTCCACTGGCGGACCTCGAGCGGATAGTCGCCAGCATGGCCGCTGCCGCTGAAGACGCGGGCGTTCCGGTGGTCACCGGTGATACCAAGGTCGTGGAACGCGGCAAAGGTGATGGCGTGTTTATTACCACCACCGGCATTGGGGTTGTCCCACCGGGCGTTCACATCTCCGGTGATCGCGCGCAGCCGGGTGACGCGATCCTGGTCAGCGGCAGCCTCGGCGACCACGGCGTGACCATCATGTCGAGCCGAGAAAACCTGGAGTTTGAAACCAGCCTCAGCAGTGATTCTGCGGCGCTTCACACGATGGTGGCCAGCCTGGTGCAGGCGAGCGATCAGATCCACTGCCTCCGCGACCCGACCCGGGGTGGATTGGCGACCGCCTTGAACGAAATGGCGCAGCAGTCCGGCGTCGGCATGATGCTCGACGAGGACGCGATGCCGGTCAAACCGGCGGTCCACGCGGCCTGCGAGCTTCTGGGCCTGGATCCGCTTTATGTCGCCAACGAAGGCAAGCTG
>JBCDKA010000042.1:0-28429 GCA_038747195.1 Pseudomonadota bacterium | reverse complement strand
GGTTTGCAAGCTGCGATCGGGGTTTGGGCGGCCCCTGAGTCTAACCGATTGCCTTGATCAGCAGAAATCCGGGGTCAGCTGCGCTGGCCGCAGCGCTCGTTCCAGGCTGACCCGGTTGCGGCCGTCGCGTTTCGATCGGTACATGGCTCGATCAGCGCGCTGGAGCAGGTCGTCCATCGTGTGATCGTCTTCGCGCAGCGTGGCCACGCCGAAGCTCGCGGTGATGTGGAACGGCTCCGGACGCCAGCCGATTTCGGTGCCTGCGAGATCGCGACGGAGCAGCCGTGCGGTCTTCTCCGCCTGGGCGATGTCGGTGTGCGGCAGCGCCAGGGCAAACTCCTCACCCCCGATCCGACCGAAGACCGCCCCTTCGCGCAGACTCGCCTGCAGCACTTTCGCCAGCACCAGCAGCGCGCGATCGCCGGCGCTGTGACCATGCTGATCGTTGACCTCCTTGAAGTTGTCCACGTCGCAAATGATGACCGACAGTGGCTGGTTGCCACGCCTGGCGCGAGCGATCAGCGGGCTGCTGGTGGACTCAAAACCCCGGCGATTCAAGATGCCCGTCATGGGATCGGTGTTGGCCAGGCTCTTCATCTGCATCGAGAGATCTGACGCCACGATCAGCACCGTGAACAGGCCGCTGCCGACATAGCCCGCCGGCAAAATGAGAAAGTTGATCTGCCGGTAGATTTCCAGCCAGTGGGCGTCCGTGGTGGGGCCCTGCATCAGCGCAGCAACGCCTGCCAGAATCTGGGAGGCACCGAATAGGGCAAGAACGCTGGCGGCCGCTAGTTCGACGTCTCTCGAGACGGCCTGTTGGCGATAGATGAGCTGAGCGCACAGCAAACACAATACGCCACCGTAGGCGGGCCCGATGAACATCTGCATGCCCACATGCGGCTGCCCAAAGGTGAACCAGGCTACGGAGAGCACGGTCGCGAAGCCCGTGAGTGCAAGCACATCCGCTCTCACCCAGCGCCCCGACCACAGGCGAAAGCCGGCCAGCGCCAGCGAGACAGTGAGCGCGCCAAGCGCCGAGACAGCAACCCAGTAAATCCGGCGGTCGTCGAACAGGCTGTCAGCCAGCAGGTTGACGCCGTATTGAACGGCGCCGGCGAGAAACGTGGCGGACCATACAAGGGTGTGGGTCTGCCGGCCAAAGTTTTGCCATGCCAGCAAGAACACCACACTCAAAGTCAGGCTGCATAGCAGCAGGGCGATAATCAGATAAGTCATGGTTGGATTTTCCCTGGCTCGCGGCTCACCGCTCGGTGCGGCTTATCCGTTGGCCTCTCTCCAGCGCCATTGGGTTGCTTTGTGAATATGGCGTTATTGTAAGGGCTAAGTTCGTTGTTTCTGGCCGGCGATCGGTAAACGATCGTTACTAAGGAAAGGCGGACAGGTCGTTGATTCTGCGTCGACTTCTTGTAGCGTCACGCACGGTGAATAGCTGGGTCCTTCGGGGGTTTTCCAGTATGATCCCGCCATTCAGAATACGGGTCTCCCGCCATTAGCACACGACTTACTGCCTGCTTCGGGCTCATCTTCGTCTGGTGCTCCGCAGCCGCACAGACCGAATCCGCCGCTGAGCTGATTGCCCGTGTGCTCAGTCAGTCGGTTCCGCCGAACGAACAGCTTGAGCTAATCGACCGTTCCCTCGAACTGCTCGCCGAGTCGCCAAACGCTGACCCGGCACTGCTGGGTGATGCTTACCTCGGCCGAATGCACGCCATGCAGCTTCTGGGTAGGCTCGATGAGGCTGAACAGGCTGCGCGGCAGGGTCTTGCGCTCGTGAATGCCGAGGATCAGCCCGACCAATATCTGCGGTTGATCACAGCGCCGCCGCTCATCGACTTTTTTCGAGGCAATCCGGAGCGGGCGAAGGCCGCTCTGGATCAAATTCTTGCTGATGACTTTAGCGCGGTGGACCCGGAAGTGTATGACCGCGTGCGGGCCAACTACGCAACCGTGCTTCAGGAAACGGGCGAGACGCTGCGCGCCATCGAGATCTACCAGGAGATCCTGACCCGGGGGCTGGATCGGTCCGATGACAACCTGTCGATTATTTTGGCCAACAATCTGATTGTCATGCTGATTTTACAGGGCCTGCACGAAGACGCTCGCGACTGGCTGGACACAATCGCTGACCTGCGGGCGCGCTCGCAGGTCCCCTGGGCCAAAGATTCCCTGCTGCTGCACGAGCTCGAGCTGCAGCGGATATTCGGCGATGCGCAGGGGTCGGCCGTGGGACTGCGACGCTTTGTCGCATCGACCAGCGACGAAACGGCTACCAGCAACGTGGGTAACGCTTACGAGTTTCTCGCCGAGGCCCTGATGGTGACCGGCGACTTCGCTGGCGCCGAGGAGGCGGCAAGGCTCAGCATCGAAAAATTGACCGATTTGCCTTCGGAGCTCGCCGAGGCCCGGCTGGCCCTGGTGCGAAGCCTGTTTCTGCAGGGCAAGCTTGCGGAGGTCCCAGCGGTGCTCGACGTCATTGATCTCGACAAGCTGAGCCCGAGTCGCCAGGCGCGCGTTGCGGGTCTGCGGCTGGAGCATCGGCTGCGGGTGGCCGGCGATCGGGACGGTGTGGCCGAGCTGCTGCGATTTCTCGATGCGTCCGGGGAAGCGGAAAACGCGCGAACCGTCCAGAGCGTCCAGTACTACAACGCCAAAATGACGGCTCAGCGGCAGCAGGCCGAAATTGCCCGGATCCGTGAATCGGAGATCCGCCTGGCCGCTGAGGCCGAGGTCAGTGCCGCCCGGGCCAGCGAGCTGCAGGCGCGCGAGCAGGCCGTCACCAAAAACCGGAACCTCCTGCTGGCGGTGGTGGTGTTGACTGCGGCGGTGCTGATGACGCTGCTCTATGCGTTCGATCGGCGCCGGTATCAGAAAAACCTTCTGGATCGTGAGCAGGCGCTCAACCAGGAGCTGACCCAAACGGTTGAGGAAAAATCGGAGGCGCTGCGGCAGCAGCTCGGTGAGCAGGCGGAGCTGCAGCGGGCGCTGGATCGGAAAAAACGCAACGAGCTGGTCGGCCAGCTGACGAGCAACGTGGCGCACGATTTCAACAACCTGCTGCAGGTGATCTCCAGCGCCAACGAACAGTTTGAGCCGCTGACCGAAACGGCAGCGCAGCGAGCCGTGCTTGGTGCGTCCAACGATTCGATTCGTTACGCCAGCGAAATGATCCATCAGCTTCTCGCCTATTCGCGGCAGCAGGAGCTGCAGGCGACGGCAACGGATATCAGCAAGCTGCTGGACGGCACCCGGACGCTGTTCCGGTCCGCCGTTGGTGAAGAGATCACGCTGACCTTCGGCGACTTCCCTGCCGACGCCGTAGCCTTGGTGGACCCGGCGAAGCTCACCAGCGCCATCCTCAATCTGCTGCGAAACGCCTCCGACGCGGTCAACGAGGCCGGCGCGATCCGGGTCGAGGTCTCGCGCGAGACGCTGGACAGACAGCAGACCCGCACGTGGCCGTCGCTCGAGCCCGGTGACTACGTGCTGATCACGGTAGAGGACAACGGTCAGGGTATGGATCCGGCAACCCTGGAACGCGCAACCGAGCCGTTCTTCACGACCAAAGCAGAAACCACCGGCACCGGGCTGGGCCTGAGTTCGGTTCACGGCTTTGTGCGTCAGTCGGCGGGCGACCTGCTGCTGCGCAGCAGTCCTGAGGAAGGTACCCGCGTCACCCTGGCGCTGCCGGCGAGCGAGATGGCCGTGGTCTGCGCGGAGCCGGCTGCGGTGGCGACCGACAGCCTTCAGGGCAAGCAGGTCCTTGTCGTCGAGGACAATGAAATGGTGGCCAGAACGGTGACCGTTGCGCTGCAGAGCGTTGGTGCGCAGGTTTGCTGTCTCGACTCGGCTGACGAGGCGCTAGCTCATCTGCAGGCCAAGCGCGATTACCACTACCTGCTGACCGACGTTCGTATGCCCGGCAGCCACAACGGTTACGATCTGGCGCGCTGGGCCTCCGACCACTGCCCCGCTATGCCGATCATCATCATGAGCGGCTTTACCGAGCGAACCGATACGTCTGACGAGTTCACGATGATCAGCAAGCCGTTCACGCGCGCGGCGTTGATCGAGGCGCTCCAGCAGGCTTCGGTTCGAACGACCGCCCAGGCCTAAGCCCGGGCTCGTCGAGCGGCTTATTCCGCCGGCAGCGCTATCCCGCCGCAGAAGCTGTCTGGCGACAGGCGGATAATGTCGACGGTTGCGTCGCCGACCGCCGGATCATCAAATTCCCAGCTTAAGATGGCGGTGCCGCAGCCCGTGAACTGGATCACGAGGGTTCCGACTGACTCCACGGTGGTGCTCGTGGGATCGTTGAACACCCCGCCCGTGTTGCGGGAGATGGTGAGCGTGGCGGTATCCCCCGAGAAAGTGCCGCTGGCGGTGAGCCAGCGGTGTTGGGTACTGCCAAATCCCTCGCCGTCATCACCGTCGGGCGGGTTGACGTCGTAGGTAAACCACGCGACAAACACCTCCTGGCGATCACCCTCGTCGATGATGTCGATCAGCCAGCCCTGGCCTGGGGTGGCCGCATTGAACCAGGTTCCGGACAGGCCCGGGTTGATCTCGAAGCCGTCAACCTCGGTGATGACGGTAAAAATCAGGTTGTCGCTGGTCAGATCTTCCAGCCCGGCGAACTCGCCGCTGAGCTTGACGGGAACCGTGCCAAGCGCGGGCTGCCCGGTATTGATCCGCACCAGCGAGTTGATGCGATCGACGACCTCCATGCCGTTACCCATCACCCGGCCAAAAACCGTGAAGCCGCCGTTTTCGTTGTCCAGCCCCGCATTGGCGTCGTCCATGTTGATGAACCACTGGCTGTCGGCGCTGTCCGGATCACCCGCGATTTTTGCCATGGCGACCGTGCCACGCACGTTCGAAAGGCCGAACTCGTTCGCGATGGTCGCATCGACCGGTACGTCGCCAAACTGGCCGTCAATAAAGGTAAAGCCGCCGCCCTGGATCACAAACCCGTATTCGACCCGGTGAACGATGCTGTTCGCATAGTCGCCGTCCCGCACGTAGTTGAGAAAGTTTGCAACCGTGCGCGGCGCCTCCTGTTCGAGCAGGTCGATGTAAAAATGGCCAATCTGGGTGTCGACGCGCACCACGCTGGCCTGAGCGAGGGGCGCAAAAAGCAGTGCCAGCAGGGCAACTTTGAGTCTGGTCATGGGTTCTCCGGGGTTGTTCGAAGGCCGGCCTGGGTTTTGTCCTGACAGGCAGGACACCAGTAGGTGCTGCGATGATGCCGCCCAAGGCGGGCATATGCAACGGGGTGGTCACAACGCAGGCAGGGGAGGCCTTCGCGGCGGTAAACCCACAGCCTGCCGGCATTGTCTCGTTCGCGGCGCGTCACGCGCCGTCCGCCGCCGAGGTTGGATCCCAGCAGTTCGCTGGCGGTGGCGTAAAGCGCCTCGAGCGCTGCGTCGCCGCAGCATCCAAGCTCGCAAGTCGGCGAAACGCGGTGAATGAACAACACCTCCGACTTGTAAACGTTCCCGATCCCGCTGGCGACCCGCTGATCGAGGAGCACGTCGGCGAGGAGCGTATCGGGTTCGCACAGCTCCCGGATCCGGCGGACGATCAGGTTGAGATCGACCGTGCCTGCCGTTAGGTCGGGGCCGAGGCGATGGTCCACCACCGAGGAGCGGACGCTGGGCGTGCGGATCAGCTCCACCTCCTTGGCGTTAAAGCAGACGTAGTGGTTGTCGTTCACCGTGATGACAACGCTCGCCCGCGATCGAGGCTTGCGCCAGGGTTCACCCAGCGGATAGCGGTGCCAGCTGCCGTGCATGCCGAGGTGGCTGCGGACGCTCTGGCCGTTGTCCAGATCGACAAAAAGGTGTTTGCCGGCTGCACGGACGCTTTTGATGCTTTTCGCGCTGACCGACCTTGCGGCGGTGCGATCCGCCAGCACCAGCGATTCGAGCGGCTGGCCGTTCAGCCGAGGCTTCAGGTAGTTCGCGATCTTGTGGATCGTATCGCCTTCAGGCACCGGTGGCGGCTCCGTGGGGCTGCATGTCAATCAGGCCGCCGTAATCCAGGGTGAAGCCGAGGCGGCGGAAGTGAGGCAGCAGCGGCGACTCCTTCACCGGTTCACCGTCGATCTTTTCGATGACAACCATCGCGCTGCGGCGGCCGGTTTTTGGCAGGCCGCGCAGCGTTTCGATGGCGGCGTCCAGCGCACCCGAGTCATCTTCCAGGCTTTCTGGAAAAGTTACCAAATGCCGATTGCGGGCGGTGACAAACAGCAGAGGACGCCCTCGCGCCAGCAGCACCCACGCTCCCGCAACACGCCGCGGCTTGGCGCGCTTGGCGTTGGCGCAGGTCGGCCAGGGGACCAGCGCACCAAACGGATTGGCCGGGTCGATGGCGCACAGCACCACGATATCGGCCCGACTGATCGGGGTGTCCCGCTCCTCGGCGTCGCTGCGCGCGCCTCGCAGCCGGTCCACCGCGCCGGCCAGCGCAAACTGTGCGCCGGCAAGGCCGTCAACAAAATGCCCGCGGCGACAGCGACCCTGTTCCGCCAGCTCTCGCAGCACCTTGTAGATGGCCGAGAAGCCGCCCGGGATATCCTCGGCCTGAGCGCACTGGCGGCTGACCACGCCGTAACGGTCGAGCAGCAGGCGGGCTTTTGCCAGCGCCCGCTCGGTGTCCGGCACCGGGACGGCGACGAGGCTCGCCACGGCCGACCAGCGTCCGCCCGCCGTCGACGGGCCGGGCGCGCGGCGCGCGCCACGGCGGCGGGTGCCGCCGGAGAGCGAGCGAAAGGGGCTGAACGTATCGTTCGTGATTTGACCGTCCCAGACCAGGTCCCAGAGCGCGGTGGCAAACTCTTTGGCGCCGTGGCCGCTCTGCTCCAATACGGCCTGCATCTCAAACGAAAAGGACGCGCCGTTCTGCGTCAGATGGTCCAGGATCTGCGCATGCAGGTCGCTGGCCGGCTCGTAGGGTGGAGGCGGGGTGAGCAGCTGGCGCACTTCGCTGCGCAGGTACAGCGCAACCCGGCCGTCTTTGGGTCCGCTGGCGCCTCGCCCAACCCAAACAACCGAGCCGTCCGCCGCCAGCATGTCCAGCATCTCTGGGCGAAAGCCGGCCACGCGGCGCGGCAGGATGACGGTGCTGAGCGTCGACCAGGGCAACGCGAGGTCCTGCAGCTGGCCGATCACCTCGAGCAGCCGCTGCGGCCCACCGCGCTCCTCGTCGAGCCCCTGCCACTGCGGGAGGTACAGGGCCAGGCTGGGCGTGTCGACCGCCGCCGCCTCGTCTCGCAGGCTCGCCAGGTTGCGTCGCTTGAGCCTTCGAAGGACCTCAGAATCACACCAGTCCAGCTCCACGCCGCCGGGGCGAATCTCACCGCGGGTCAGCACGCCGCGCTGCTCCAAAAGCTGCAGCGCCGGTTCAAGCTGAGCGGGTCGAAGACCCCACTGGGTTGCCGGGTCAGCCGTGAGAAACGGCCCGTGATGGCGCGCGTAGCGTTTCAGCATCTGCTCGAGCGGTTGCTCCACGGTGGCGGTAAACGCGTCCGGCACCCCGCCGGGCAGCGCCACGCCAAGCGCGTCCCGGTAGAGCCCGCTGTCCTCCGCGGCAATCCAGCGCTGCTCGCCACCGATGGATACGCAGAGTGCGCGACGCTGCTGCTTGAGCTCCTCCAGCCAGGCTTCGGTGGGCCCGGCGGAGCGAAGTTCGAGATCTGCCTGACTCAGGTCGCCGAGGCGTCGCAACAGATCGTGCAGGTCGTCAGCATCACGCGCCCGATAGTCCTCGGTGAGTCGCTGGAGCTCTTCTTCCAGCTCCGCCAGCACGTCCCGGTCGATCAGATCGCGCAGCTCGGCCTGACCCAGCAGCTCCCCCAGCAGCGCGCGATCGAGCGTCAGCGCCTGGGCGCGCCGTTCGGCCAGCGGCGCGTCCTGCTCGTAGAGGTAGGCCGCCACGTAGGCGAACACCAGCGAACGAGAGAACGGGGAGGCGCTGGGGGTTTCCACCTCCTCGACGGCGATTCTTCTCCCCGCGATGTCGCGCAGTAAGTCTTTGAGGCCAGGTAGATCAAAGACGTCGGCCAGCGCCTGGCGATACGTCTCCATAACGATGGGAAAGCTGGGGTATTGCCGGACGGCTGCCATCAGATTCTGTGATTTGAGCCGCTGGGCCCACAGCGGCGAACGCTGGCCCGGACGGTTGCGCCGCAGGAGCAGCGAACGCACCGCGTTTTCCCGGAACAGGCCGGCGAACAGCGCGGTGCCAGCGAGCTGGTCGGTGATCAGCTCCTCGACCTCCTCGGCGCCGGGGATCAATGCATCCAGCGCCGGCAGCTCGTCTGCGTCGGCGAGTCTTAAGACAATGCCGTCGTCGGTGTACATCACCTGCATCTCAAAGCCAGCGAGCTCACCGAGCGTCCGCTGGAGCGCCATGGCCCAGGGGGCGTGGATGCGCGCGCCGAACGGTGTGAGGATGCAAACGCGCCAGTCTCCCAGCTCGTCGCGAAATTTTTCGACGACAATGTTTTGATCGGTGGGCAGGGTGCCGCAGTGGCTCTTTTGCTCGGTCAGATACTCCGCCAGATTTTGGGTGGCGAGCTCGTCGAGGGGCGTGTGGCTCGCGATCCACTGTCGGGCTTTGGCGGGACCGTAGCGGCCCGCCTTGCGGATAAATTCACCGATCGCCTGACCCAGCTCGATCGGCCGACCCGGCCCGTCCCCGCGCCAGAAGGGCAGGCGACCCGGTTCACCGGGGGCCGGAACCACCAGCACGCGATCCCGTGTAATTCCCTCAACGCGCCAGGTGCTGGCGCCGAGCATGATGTTGTCGCCGACCCGCGTTTCGAACACCATCTCCTCGTCGAGCTCTCCCACCCGAGGACCGTCTTCCCCCAGATGGACACCGTAGGCGCCGCGGTCGGGAATGGTCCCCGCATTCATTCGGGTGACCATGGCAGCGCCGCGACGAGGTGACAGGGTGTCGTTGCTGCGGTCCCAGGACAGCAGTGGCTTGAGATCCGCAAAATCGTTTGAAGGATAGCGCCCGGTCAGCATATCCAGCACGCCCTCGAGCGCCTGGCGTGACAGGTTCCGATAAGACCACGCCCCGCCCACCAGGCTGGCGAGTTCCTCAACCGTTCGGGGCTCGTCACAGCAGGCCGCCACCAGCTGCTGCGCCAGCACGTCCAGCGGATTGTCGGGCACCTCGATCGACTCGAGCTCGGCCTCAAGCATGCGGCTGGCAACCACCGCGCTTTCCAGCAGATCGCCGCGGAATTTAGGAAAGACCCGCCCGTGACTGATTTCGCCGACGCCATGGCCGGCTCGGCCAACGCGCTGCAGACCCCGAGCAACCGACCCGGGCGACTCCACCAGCACCACGAGATCCACCGCACCCATATCGATGCCGAGCTCCAGGGAGCTCGTGGCCACAATGCCGCGGATGGCACCGCTCTTCAGCCCCTCCTCGATCTCGGCGCGTTTGGCGTGGGAGATGCTGCCGTGGTGCGCTCGCACAAGCTCCTCCTCGGCCAGTTCGTTGAGCTTCTGCGCCAGCCGTTCACAAAGGCCGCGGCTGTTAACAAAGATAATCGTGGCCCGGTTTTCATTGATCGCCCCGAGAAGCTGGGGATAGATTGCCGGCCAGATGCCACGTTCCGCCTGCGGGGTGCCGACCTCTCGACTGTAAAGCTCACCGAGGATGGATCCGCCGCTGTCGGGCTGGGGCTGGGCCGGCGGGTTTTGCATGTCCGGCACCGGCACCTTCACCTCAACCGCAATCCGCGGTTTTGCCGAACAGTCGATGACCTGCACCGGGCGCTGACCGCCGAGAAACTTGGCAACCGCCTGCAGCGGCCTGACGGTGGCCGAAAGACCGATCCGCTGAGGCTCCTGCTCGGCGAGCGCTGACAGTCGTTCGAGCGACAGCGCCAGGTGGGCGCCTCGCTTGGTCGGCGCCAGCGCGTGGATTTCGTCGATGATGATCGTGTCGACGGTCCTCAGGTTGGCGGCGGCTTTGGAGCCCAGGATCAGAAAAAGCGACTCGGGCGTCGTTACCAAAATCTGTGAGGGGTGTTTCGACTGCTGCTGACGCTCGCGCTGGGGCGTGTCGCCGGTGCGTACGGCCACGGTGGCGGCGTGGAAGGGTTTGTCGATTCTCGCTGCCGTGCGGCTGATGCCCACCAGCGGGGAGCGAAGATTGCGCTCGATATCGTAAACGAGCGCTTTCAGGGGCGAGATGTAGAGCACGCGAACGCCCGCGGTTGCCTCGGCGTCAGCCGCGCTGCCTTCCCGGCCGAGCCGGTCGATGCCCGACAGAAAGGCGGCCAGGGTTTTCCCGCTGCCCGTCGGGGCTACCAGCAGGCAGTGCTCCCCCTGACGGATCGCCTCCCAGCCTTGGGCCTGGATTGCCGTGGGGTGAGAAAAGTTCTCTTGAAACCACTGGGCGGTGGCGGGATGAAACTGCTTCACGTTCTGGTTGGTATGAGCGTCGCGTTAGGCCGGCAACGGTAGCAACCGGCGGGTCAATGCGCCGTGTTTGTGTGAACCGGCGCACAATGTCTGAATTTTCCTACAGTAATACCCGCCGTTCCCTGTAGCAATCGACACCCGAGGCTGAGGCTTGTGCTGTCGTTTCCCGAGATAATTAACGTGTCGATTTTCAACAAGGATCGTGCTGATGGGCAACTGGAAACTGGCTGACCGAGATTTAAGCGGCTTCCTTCGGGATCTGAAAAACGCTTGCCACAAGGTCGACTGCGGCGAGCCGCCGCCGGCCTGGCTGAGCGATGACGATCAGTGGCGGGGGGCAACGCCCAGCCTGCGCCAGCAGGTGCTGCGGCGCCTCTGCGAGTCGCGTCGGCTGACGCAGGCCTATGAAACCTGGAAGGAGCGAGCGGAGCAGCTGCGGACCCGCTCCCGCGTGCAGCGGCGCATGGGTGAGCGGGCATTGGCCGAACGCACCCATCGATGGGCGAATCGTTTCTGGGATCGCGCGCTGCGTGCAGCGGCGCTGGCCTTTGAGCGCGAGACCCGCGCCGAGCGAGCCTGGCTGGATTTCTGGCGCCGAAAGAAAGTAGCGAACTAACTGCCCGCCTGATGAAGCTGGTGCACCGTCGCCAGCGTGTCAGCTTCCAGCGGCGTTTTGTCTTTGCGGTAGCGCTTTACCCGGGCGAAGCGTAGCGCCATCCCGGCGGGATACTGCGGGCTGGTCTGAACGTCGCTAAAGGCGATCTCCACGACCAGTTCCGGCTTCACGAAGACGACTTGTCCTTCGGTGTGGGTCTGGAGGGCCAGCAGCCGTTCGGTTTGCCAGGCCAGCAGCCGATCGGTCAGCCCCTTAAAGGTCTTGCCCAGCATGACAAATTCCCCGGACTCGGCGTCGCGGGCACCCAGGTGCAGATTTGAGAGCTTGCCCTTGCGCCGGCCGCTGCCCCATTCGGCTGCCAGCACCACCAGATCCAGCGTGTGGGCCTGCTTGATCTTGAGCCAGTCGGCACCGCGGCTGCCAGCCATATAGGTTGCCGTCAGCGACTTCGCCATCACGCCCTCGTGCCCCGCGCTGAGTGCGTCGGTGAGGAACCCCGTGGCCTCCTCGCGGCTGGCGCTGATCAGCCGGTTGACGCGCAGCGGCGCGGGCAGGGCCTGTTCCATAATCTGAATGCGTCGGCTCAGGGGTTCATCGATAAGCGACTCGCCGTTGAGCATCAGACAATCGAACACGAAGAGCCGCAGCGGAATTTTTTGGGTCATCTCCGCGACGTTGAGGCGTCGGCCAAAGCGCCGCATCGTGACCTGGAACGGCAGGGGCCGGCCATCGTCGCGCAGCGCTAGCACCTCACCGTCAAAGATGCCCGAATCCAGGGGGAGATCGGCGACGATTGCCGCGATCTCCGGCAGCGACTCGGTCACCGGATTGAGCTGGCGACTGTAGAACTCCACGCGCGTGCCTTCCCGATGTATCTGCACGCGGGCGCCATCCAGCTTGGTCTCCAGCGCCGCCTCACCCAGCGCCTCCATCGCGCCCGGCATGTCGTCCGCCGGCTGCGCCAGCATGGGCTTAACCGGTTTGAACAGCTCCAGCTGAAACTGCGCCAAGCCCGCCAGACCGTCGGTCCAGGCAGCTACCGCAACCGGCGCGGGGTCGCCAGCGAGCATCACCGCCCGTCGCAGCTCTTGTACGGGCAACTCGGTCGCGTCCGCCAGCGAGTCGATGAGCACGCCTTCCAGCGCACCCTGCCGCAGTTCCCCCAGCACCAGACGGCTGACAAAACGGCCTTCTTCGTCGCTCAGGCGGGCGTAAAGCTGGGTGAGCGTCTCCTGCCGAGCCTTGCCCGAGCCGGCGCCTTTGGTGGCGGCGATCTGGTCGAAGGTCTGATCAAGCTCCAGGAGCTCGACAGTTGAGGGCTCTCGACCCTGGCCTGGGGTAAGCTTGCTGATCAGCGCCGGCCCCAGGCCGATCTTTCCCTGTGGCAGCGCGCCGCTGAGGTAGTTCACGACCAGCGCCCGCTCCTCCGGGAGCGCGGCGCTTAAACAGGCCGCGAGGGCCGCCCGCTTTTTCAGACGGCTGCGGGTTGCGGCGACCGCGCCGGAAGCCGCGACCAGGTCTCTTAGCTGCATGCGTTCAGCGGACCTTGAGCAGAGCGGTGGGAGCGGACACTAGACGGTCACGGCATTGCCGCGGAAGATCCGCGCCAGGTAGCGGCTGTCCTTGGGCCGAGGAGCCGGGACCGAACATTGGAGTACCGCTGCAACCAGACGCTGCATTTCCTCCGCGAGCTCCTGATCGTTGCTCGGCTCCTCCGCCCTGGCTCGCCGGGTCAGCTGAACCTGGTTGATCGCCGGGGCCGTGGGCAGCCGTTCGCCTTCGACGCCAAGCGTCACGGTAAAGGCGTGCAGCGAGTTCTTGGCAAACAGCGCCAGCGCAAACTCCTCCCGCGTTGAGGCACGGGAAGTGCCCGAGGTCACCAGCACAATCTGGCACCCTTCGATGAGCGCCGCTTTCTTGGCGGCCCGGAAGTGGTGAGTCAGATGGTTGCCTACTACGTCGGCGAACTCCTCAGTGGTGAGTACCCGGTCCCAGCTTCGGCCAGCGTCTGCCGCTAGAGGCTTGAGCGGCATGCGCACAAACGGTGTGCTGACCACCACGTCGATTGTCCCCATGGCGGCACGCGCCTCGTCCATCGCCTTTTCGATATGGTCGTTGACCGGTCTGACCGTCAGATTGATGCCGTCGAGCTTGGCCATTCTTGCGGTCAGCGTTTTGGCGGTGTCTTCGCTGCTGACCAGCAGCGTCAGCGCAGCAATCTTGTGCTCGGCAAACCCCTCCACAATCGCCTGCAGCTCCTCGCGCATGGTGTCACCGATCAACACCACCTTCTTGCCGTTGAGCTGAGCCAGGTCTTCCTTGCCGGGGTGGAGCATCATTTCTCCTTCGGTCACGGATCGATCAAACTTCAGGCCGCCCGACGGATGGAACGTCTCGCCGCTGACAATCTGGTCGGCCAGGCTGAAGACGGTGGAGACCGCGACCTGTTCGTCGGTGGGCATTCGATGAAGGTGCAGTCGATTGATAATACCCGCCTCGATCTTCTGGGCCGCGCGCTCGATGTCTCCGGCATCAAAGAAGTCGCCTTCGGGTGTCTCGCAGGCATCGAGAAAACGCTGGCTGTCGGCAGCGCTGATTTGCCCACCGACTTCGAGGCGCCGGCAAAGCTTCTCCGCCAGCGGGCCGCTGAGGAGATAGTCTGAGGCGTTGGCGACCGCAGAACCCTCGGCGGCCTGGGTGATCAGCGTGGCCAGCGCTCGCGGTGCGTCGGCCCACTCGCTGAGCTGATCCAGGCGATTGACCGCGAGCTTTTGCAGGCACGACTTCAACGCGTCATCGGGGGCGGTCAGCAGGGCGCCGTACACCTTGTTGAGCCGGATGTTCTCCAGAATCAGCCGCCCGCGGCGCGAAAAGAGCCCGGGTGCGCCGCCCAGGCCGCGCAGCCGGGCGCCGTCAACCGGACCCGGTGCCATTGCATTGATCTGAATCTCCGGACCCAGATGCCGGGACAGGATTTCCGCCAGGACCCGCTGCCCGGCCTTGGAGACCGAGTAGTCCGCCCGATTGGGATAGGCGACAGCCAGATATTTTTCGCCACCAAAGTAACTGGACACGTTCAGGATGTTGCCGCTGCCATGGTCTTTCATCGTCGGCGCAAACATCCGGATCAGCGCGTAGTTGCTGATCAGGTTGGCTTCCATGGTGCGGTTCCAGTCGTCGAGGCTCATGTCGACAACCATCTCCTCCGCGCCCGAGATTCCCGCGTTGTTGATAAGAAAGTCCACGTTGCCGAACAGCGCCATGGCGTGGTCGAACAGCTTCTGGAGCGCTGCGGCGTCGCCGACGTCGATGTCCGGCAGGATGAAAACCCGGTTTTCCGGATCGCCATACCCTGACAGGCGCAGCTCTTCGACGATGCTGTCGCGGGCGCTTGCGAGCTTTTCTTCGCTGCGCGCGCTGAGCAGCACCCGGGCGCCAGCCAGCGCCAGAAATCGCCCGAGCTGCAGGCCGATGCCCAGACTGCCGCCGGTGATCACCGCACTTTTCCCTCGATGCAGGCCCGGCAGCACGCGCTGGATCGACATCGGCATCGACGACTTGCCGGTAGCGCGCTGGATGGACTTCGGCAGCCAGAGGTTGATCGCGTCCATCTTTCGCACACGATTGTTCAGCGTCACGCACCAGTCTGCGGCGAAGGCCACGTTGTCGGGTTCACTGTTGTCGAACCGGACCAGCTGGTTGGGACTGAGGGCAAACGGTCGTGTACCTGCCTTCAGCTGATGTTCAGACTCCAGGCGCCAGACGCGGATCAGCGCCTCGATGGCGGCTCGGCTGACGTCGTTCAAGAGATTGCCTCGCCCGTCGTCGGGGTTGGTCACGAACGTGACGGCCGGCGCCGCCTGCTGCTTCGGCCAGGACGCGAGGCGCTCGCTCCGGGCCGCTGCAAAAGCGACCGGGGCGGCCAGCTCCCGCTCAATGAATTGTGCAACGTCGCGGTCTTCCGCGCTGACCAGCGCATGACCGTGGTCGGCGTTGGCCGTGGCCGGGAGGTAGATAACACCGTCGAGCTGTTCGAACTGATCGCCGATCAGCTCGAAAACACGCTCCAGCGATTCGGGCCGGAGCGGATTGACGTGCTGCAGCTGAATCCAGCGGTCCTCGCCGCTTGCCAGCTGAGCTCGGGCATGGCCGACGGCTTCCAGCGAACGAAAGCCAATGACAACCTGTGCACCGTGGTTTCGGTTGCGCCGAGCGAAGGTCAGCGCGTCGTCAACGTCGCTGCCGCCGATAACGAGGATGACCCGATGTCGGAGGTCAACCAGCCGGCTGTCCGGCCATGAAACCAGCTTAAAGCGGCTTTGAGCCGGCACCTGCATGCCGTGCGTCACCTCCACCGCGTGGCCGGACAAGCCGCTGGATTCCTCGCTGGCCAGCCAGGTAATGGTGTCTGCGACGTTGGTCGGCGTAGGGTAGCGAAAGTCCAGCTGCCCATCGTCGTCCGCCTTTTTGACGGTCATCAGCCCGCGGAAATGCTCTGAAGTGCTTCCCGACTCGAGCTGCTGCAGCTCGTCCATGGCGGCAAACACGGTGTCGATGCGTTCCGACTTGATCGGCCCAGGGAACACCGTATTGACCCGCACCGCCTGCCGACTGGGGCCGAGCTCGCGCGCAAGGCCCAGCGACAGGGCGTTGAGCGCCGACTTGGGAACGACATACGGGATCCGACCGAAGTACGGCGTGCGGGAGAATATGGTTGATACGTTGATGACCGACGCGCCGACCGACATTCGGGGCAGGGCGGCTCGGGTCATATTCCAAGGTCCGCCCAGGAGGTTCATGCAGGCCTCGAAGAGCGTCTCCGCATCGCCGATCTGCTGTTTCTGGTCCTCGCTGAACGGGATGTGCTCTAGCGTTTGTTTTGGGCCCGCGCCGCCGGCGTTATTGATCAGGACGTTGATGTCGCCGAAGTGGTCGGTCGCGGCGCCAACCACGGCTTCACAGTCGGCGGGCACCGCGCAGTCACCCGCAGCGCAAAGGATGTTGGAAGCGTCAAATCCCTCTTCGACCAGCTGCTCGGCCAGCTCGGTGAGCTTTTGTTCCGTGCGGCCGTTCAGCACAACCCTGGCGCCCTCCCGGAGCAGGTGGCGGGTGATGTGGGAGCCGATATTGCCGGCGGCTCCGGTCAAAATGATGTGGCGGCCGGTGAGCCGGCCCGTGCTGATTGATTCGCTCATCGGAGGGTCCCTGCTGATCCCGTATCCACCTGTTCAAAGTCTTCGCCTCGGGCCTGGGCCTCAGCGATGGCCCACGCGCGGTAAAGCTCGTCGCGGGTTTTGAGCCCCATCCGAGGCAGCGCGTGCAGCGCCACGTAGGTGGCTCCCTCGTGACGGTTTTCCCACATCGCCTGGTGCGCCGCTGCCACCTCGTCGAAGGCCACCGGCACCGGCTCGACGACGTCGATCATGCCGGCAGCGATGCGCTCCTGAACCTCACTGAATTCGCGAGCCGTATTGAGATGGGTTCCACGGATTTCGGCGGTTGGCATCTGGATGCGTCGTTGCCGCATCCAGACCTGCGGCGCGTAAAAACTCAGGCGGCGGCCGCTTAAGTCTTCGCTGTAAACCACCTTGCCTGTGTTCGGTTTAACCAACGACGTGGACAGCGCCAGCGAGTCGCGGCCGCGGCGCTCGAACACAACGTCCGGCAGGCCCCGCCGATCCATCGTGTTGCGCAGCAGCGGCCCAATCGCTGAACCGATGGGCTTCAACGTTCGGTCGGAGAAGCGGCGCACGGCCTCCTTGAAGCTCGGTGACTCGGTAAAGGGATCGGGCATTGGCGCCAGCGGACCGGGCGGATCAAACTCGTCACCCAGCCGACGCTGAATCTGCTCGACGCTGACCACGCCGGCGAGCTGCGCACCGAATCCCAGCGAGGTGACAAACTCGCGCTGCTCGATCGTATCAGCGAGCACCGCTACCCGAGCGCCGATCGCGCAGCCGGCCTCGATCGCCTCGATGCCTGTCGGATCCACCACACCGTCTTCCGCGCCCGGACCGTAGATCACCAGCAGCGACTGGCCGGCCCGCAGCCGGGCGCGCCGCAGCGTTTGAGGCACTTCCTCCTCACCGTTTTTGCCCATAAACGAAAAACGGTAGCCCGTTGAGGCGCCAAAGAAGGTCAGAATGCCGCCGTCACCCAATAGCTGGAAAGAGCGGCCGAAGGCTCTTTCGCCGGCGTGCGACACCACAAAGTCGAGCGGTCCGCCCACCTGGCTGTGAGCCTCGTTTACAAAAGTCTCGCCGGCTTGCTCCCAGGCGTCCCAGCCCTCCGGCTCATCGGGCACGGGCGTAAAGATCGTCGCCCAGCGAGGGTCTTTACGGTTGATCGCCACGCCGCCGAGTGACGCTACCCGCGACGCCCGATCGTCTGAGGAGACCATCCCTAGCACGCTCAGCCCGCTGCTGCGGGCGCTTCGCAGACACTCAAGGCCCGTGCCGGTTGAGGCGCCCTCAACGAACAGGCGGGCACCGGCGTGGATGTCGAGCGTGTGGTAAAGCGCGCGGTGAATGGTGCCCTGGGTCAGGCCGTAGGCGCCGGCCTGTTCGATGGTCAACCCGGGCAGCTTCGCGTGAAGCTGTGGACCCTGCACCACGAGAAACTGCGCGTGGCTGCCGTCGTTACGTTCGTAGCCCTGGATGCGAAAGTCGGCCGCCATCGGGTCCAGTCCCTGGTCGGGTGAGAGCAGCTCGCTCTGGCCGGAGTAAATGGTAACCAGCTGCCCGACGGACAGCCGGCCCTCACGCGCGAGCTCGGCACCCAGCTGGGCGATGATCGCCACGCCGCCCGATCCGGTGACCTGCACGTCCACGTCGCGGGCATCAAACGGTGACACCGGGATACCCGTGATGGCCCAGATGTCGTTGAAGTTCAGCTCCGAGGCCAGCACGTAGACCAGCGCGTCGTTGGGCCCAGGCTCAGGCGTATCGAAGACCAGCAGGCGCTCTGCCTCAATCGGGTCGCCGTGATCCGGCGCGCCGTCTTCGGGCCGTTTGATCACGCCGAGGCCGTACTGATAAGCCGGAACCGAGGTCACACCCGGGAAAAAGCTCGCTCCAAGCGGCAGCAGCTCGCCCTCTGCCTCCAGTTTTCGGCGAGTGGCTTCGTCAGCGTCGGGCGGCACCGCGGCCTCGCGAACCGGCAGCGGGTTGCTGCGTCGCTCCAGGAACGCCCGGATGCCGATTGGACCCGCGGCCGGATCGCAGACGCCGTCAGCGAACAGACCCGCCTCGGTCTTGAGGCCCGCCGCTTGACCTCGCGCGGCGCCGACCGAGGTGGCCTTGAGGATTCGTTCGACGGCGCTAGCGCGATCGCCGGCGCTAGCCTGCGCCACCACCTGCTTCAGGCGGCCTGTCTCAAGCCAGGCCGGATCGAAGGGCAGGGGCTTTTCCCGATCTCTGAGCTGCTGGGCGCGCGCGGCGGCAACCGCGACCAGGGGCCCCTCGCCCTGGATGAGCCCTCGAACCCGATCGACCGCGGTCTGGACGACGCCAACAGCGCCCGACTGCTCGTCCGCCAGGCCGAGCGCCAGCGCCCGCTCGACGTCCACCGAGCGACCGCTGATCATCATGTCCAGCGCAACCCGAATGCCGTCTTCTCCCTGGCGCTCATAGAGCTTGCGGGTCAGCCGCTGGGTGCCACCATAGCCGGGCAGCAGGTTGAGGTTGATCTCCGGCTGCCCAAAAACGGCGCGAGGGTCGGCCACCACATAGCTGCAGGCCAGCACCAGTTCATTGCCCCCGCCCAACGCGGGGCCGTTGACGGCCGCAATCACCGGAACCGGGAGATTTTCGAGCGCGGAGAAAGCGGTGTGGGCGGCGTTGGCGGGCGTCTGCGCACTCTCGCGGTCACCGGCTTCGCCAACCTCCAGGAGCTCTTTGACGTCAGCGCCGGCCACAAACGCGTTGCCGGCGCCGGTGACCACCACCGCCGCGACGCCCGACTGATCCTTCAGGTGCTGCAGCACCGTGTTGAGCTCGTCGAGCGCCCGTTCATTCAGCGAGTTCACCGGCGGGTGGCTGATCGTCAGCACCACCACGCTGTCCGCGCCCGTGAGCTGGTGGGTTTCGACCCGCAGGTAGCGGTATGTCTGGACAATCTGCCGAGCGTCTGCCAGGCGACCGAAGGCTCGCCACTCGGCGACGGTGGCCGCAATTTCGTCGACCACCTCGGGATTACGCAGGGTGGAAAGATCCCCCAGCGGTTCGTCCAGCAAAATCGCGCGAAGCGTGCGGCGCATGTACTTGCCAGACCGCGTCTCGGGAAACGCTGAAACCACCAGAAAATCTGACGGCACCGCGGTCACACCCTTCTCGGTTTTGACCAGACCCTTCAGTCGTGCCAGGTCGTCATCGGACAGCCGGCCACCGGGGGCGGGAATGACAAACGCCACCGGCGTTTCACCTTTCTCGGTATGGGGTGCGCCGACAACCACGGCATTGCCCAGGGGTGACTCGGTGTTCAGGACCTTGTCCCGGAGAATGGCACCCTCGATTTCTTCGGTGCCAATGCGATGCCCCGATACGTTGATGACGTCGTCAGAGCGGCCGTGCAGCGTGACGCTGCCGTCGTCATGCTGCCGCGCAAAGTCACCCTGGGTGTAGGCCAGACCATCGCTCCAGCGGTTGAAGTACACCTCCGTAAAGCGTTCGAGGTCGCCACACCAGCCGGGCTCGCCGAGCGCCTCGGCGTTCCCCCAGATCGTCCTGGCCAGGTAGGGGTAAGGCTGCGTGATGACCAGCTCACCCTTTTCCCCCAGCTCGGCGGGCCGCCAGTTGGGTTCACCGGGCGCGGGTTCATCGACGGCAACGCGCACCTCTGCCTGGATCCAGGGCAGGGGCCAGCTCTTCGCGTCCGCCGCCAGCGCGTGGGCGTCTCCCCACGGGCAGCTCAGCACCATGCCTCCGTGTTCGGTGGCCCAGTATGAGTTGATGTAGCGGCTGCAGACGTTCTCCATCGCAAACTGCTGGACCGCCGGCGACACGGGCTCAGCGCAGAAGGTGGCAACCTTGAGACCCGCCATGTCGAAGCTGGCCATGTCCCGGGTGCTGGCCGGATCGGTCATCACCGCCTTGAGAAACGTCGAGCCAGCCTTAAAGATCCGCGCGCCGTGGCGCTGAATGATCGAAGAAAAGCGACCGGCGTGCGGAAACAGCGGGGAGCCCTCCACCACAATGGAGGTGATGCCCAGCGAAAAAGGAGCGGCAATCAGGTACGACTGGCCGGTGATCCAGCCCGGGTCAGCGATCACGTAGATCCGATCCTCAGGCTGCGCGTTGAACACCATCCGCATGGTGTGCGTGATCCCCGCGAGCCAGCCGCCGTGGGTGTGGACCACCCCTTTGGGTTTGCCGGTGGAACCGGAGGTGTAAATGATGAACAGCGGCCAGTCGGCGTCGACCGGCTGCGCGGGCTGGATCCGATTGAGCGTCGACCACAGTTCCGCGTCCTGCAGCTGATCGAGTGAGTCCAGATCGCCGGCCTGCGTAAGCAGCGCGGCCGCTGCGTCAGAAACCAGATCGGCCGACCACCGGTCACGCTTTTGCTGGACGATATCCTGCCCGGTGTGCCTGACCACCACCACCGTCTCCACCACGTGGGTGACCTGTGACAGGCGCCGGGCAACGCTGGTGCGGATACGGGCGGTCTGGGCGGCGCCCAAGGCTGTAGCTTCGGTGGCGCGCAGGCTGCGGCCCAGTTCGCGCATGACGTCGCTGCGCTCGATGGTGATTTCCCCACGCAGCGCGGCTTCGACCTGCTTGTGAATATGGGTCGCCAAGTCGCCGAGCTCATGCTCAGCCAGCACCTCGGCGAGGGCGTCCAGCGCAGCCGGCAGCGGCACGTAGTTGTCCAGCGCCGGATCGGCATAGGTTTCCTTAAACGGCACAACCTCAGCGTTGCGGTAGCCACCGTCCGCCGTCACAACAACGCGAGCGCCCGCATCGCAGATCCGGTCGGAAAGTGTCTTGGCCGAAAAGCCGCCAAAGACCGGGGTATAAATGATGCCGAGGCGCTTGGCCGCCTCGGTGTAGAAGATCTGCTCCGGGATACTGGGTAGATTGAACGCCACCCGGTCACCGGTTTTGAGACCGAGCGAGCTCAAGACCTGGGCGCGAACCACCGTCTCGACAAAAAACTCGCGATAGCTGTAGCTGCGCTCCTGCACCGGTCCGCCCTGACCATTGTTCAGGGAGGGGTCCCAGCGGTCGCCCTCAAACACAAAAGCGGTATGGGCGCCTCGGCCCGCCAGCAGGTGCCGATCAATTTCGTTGAAGCAGGCATTGGTGAGGCCGCCGCTGAACCAGCGGTAGAAAGGGGCCTGGTCGTCGTCCAGCGCGTTGCGCCAGGGCTGCCAGCCCGGGCCGCGCGCTTTGTCTACCGGGTCGCCATTGGCTGCAGCAAAGCCGGACCAGCTACCGGTATTGGGGTCTGCCTTAAGCCACTGATCCTGCTCGGGGTCAAACCAGTGAAGTTCGCCGGCCGCGATGCGACCGTGGAACCGGCCAGGATCGTCGATGGCCTCTTGCCTGAGGACCTGCTCGTCAGTTTTTCCAAGCGTTCCCCAATGCCCGTTCGCCTGCGCCATGCGCTATTGCCCCTGTCTCGAGAGCAACCGATGCAAACAGATGGTGGACGCTAACGCAAGCGAGTCTTGGCGTTTCTCATCGCCGCCGGGGAAATCTTCCGTCTCTTTATCCTGCTGAGGTGGCTTCGCGGGCTTTGCGCCGGCGCTTCGCCGCGACAAACGCCAGGCCCTGGGCGTTGAGCTCCAGGTCCATGGCCATCAAATCACGATAGAGCTGTCGATCGCTCGCGCCGCGGTCATCAAGCACCTGATCAAAATACGCGTCCAGCTGCTGCTTGATCATCGATTCCAGCTCGTCGTCGGGATGTGCGGACGCCTCGGCTTGGAGCATCAGCGCTTCAGAAAACGCCAGGTGCGCCAGCAGCTGCTCACCGCGCTGGCCAATCTCGTCCAGCGGCCCAAAGTGGGTCGGGTAGATGCAGCTGGGCTTCAGCGACACCAGGCGCTTCACCGACTCGCGCGCCAGCGGCCCGTCGAAGTCTGTCGGACTCGTGGACGGAAAGGCAAACGGGCCGTCAGCCTGCAGGGCCGGGTAGTGGAGCCCGAAGGCGTCCCCGGTGAAGATGCTGTGGCTGGCGCTGTCGACGATACAGAAATGGTGGTTCGCATGTCCCCGGGTATGCAGGAAGGTGAGCGTGCGCTGACCAAAAGACAACGTTTCGCCGTCCTCCATCTCCCGGACTCGTTCCGCCGGCACCGGTTCGATGGTGCCGTAGAGCTTGTCGAACGTCTCCGCGCCGTAGACGGCCCTCGCGCTGCCGACCAGGCGTTCCGGGTCGATCACATGTCGGGCCGCGCGTGGGTGTGCAACCACCACCGCATTGGGGCAGGCCTTGAGCAGCGCCGAGGTTCCGCCGGCGTGGTCGAGGTGTACGTGGGTAATGATGAGGTATTTGACGTTCTCGGGCGCCAACCCCTCCGCCGCCAGGTGCTCCAGCAGTGTCGGGACCGCCAAAGTGGTGTTGTTGTCGATGAACGCCGCCTCATCTCCCTCGATGATTAGGTAGGCCGCGGCGACCAAGGGCTGCCCCGCGTAGTGGCAGTCGATCGTGATAATTTTCTGCATGTCGATACTGTTACCGCCACGCCTGAAAAATGCAATATCGTCGGTCTTTGCTGGATGCTGGGCGGCCAATCCCCTACAATTTAACTCTGGTTTTTGGGCGGCAAAGCCTTCGATGAAAGCAAGCAAACGCGATATTTTCTGGTTCGCAGCACTCGCTGCGCTCATGCTGGCAACCCGTGGAAATCTGCTGGGGGCGATCGTGCCTGTACAGCTGCACGACGCGTCCTGGGCGGCGTTTCTGCTGGCGGGCGCGGTGCTGAGAAAGCCGGTCTACCTTGCCTTGCTGGCGACGCTGGCGCTGGGGCTGGATTACGCAGCACTGTGCGCGGGCAGCCTGGATCTCGCGGGTTGCCTTAAGCCCTCCTACCTGACGCTTCTGGGAGCGTGGGCCATGCTCTGGGTGGCGGGCCGCATTATCCGTACCGGCAGCTGGGACCTGGCGACCGCCGGTCGAAACGTGCTGCTGGTGCTCGCCGCAATCACGACTGCTTACGTGTTGACCAGCGGTGGCTTTTATCTTTGGTCGGGCCACTACGAGGCGTGGTCCATCAGCCAGTTCTGGAACATGAGCGCGCCGTTCTTTCTGGTGGCGCTAGGTTCAACCGTGGGCTACACGGCCCTTGGCCTGCTCGCTCAGCAGGTGACGACGTCTTCACCCCGTGGCCGGGAGCCGCTCGTCGGATAGCCAGACGCTGGCCGCTGCCCGTGGGCGAAGACGCGTCAGGGACTCTTTAATCGGCGTAGCCCGTCCCCATCGGAACGGCAGCGGGCCTTTTCCATTTCGACCGTATGAACGGGTATTATCGTCAGCCCGCTAACTAGTCAACGTCGGATCATGGAAACCAGCAGCAAAACCGCTCGTGAGATTTACCAGGAAGTCAAAGCCAACCCCGCTCGAAAAAAATTTGGGTTTGGACAAAAAGCGGCGCTGATCAACGTCGATCCGCAGAAAGCTTATACCCGGACTGACCTGTTCAAGACCGCGTATGAAACCGATCCGCGCCAGCTTGAGTACGTCAACATGCTGGCTAAACAATTTCGGGCACTGGGCTGGCCGGTGGTATGGACCCACGTCGCGTACATGGACTCCGGCGAAGACGCCGGCGTGTGGGGAACCCGGACCGACACCGAAGATAGCCTCCAAAACATCAAGTATGGATCGGAGCGCTCGGAATTCGACGACCGGCTCGAGATCGACCGCAAGGGTGACGCGATCTACACCAAGCGCATGCCGTCAGCGTTCTTCGAGACGCCTCTGCAAACCCACCTGGTCTGGCATCAGGTGGATACGCTAGTGATCACCGGCGGCTCCACCAGCGGATGTATCCGTGCCACCGCGGTCGATTCCCTGTCGCGTGGGTATCGCACGATCGTGCCGGAGGAGACAACCGCGGATAAACACGAGAGCTATCACTTCGCAAACCTGACCGATCTGCTGCTCAAGTATGCGGACGTGGTAGCGGTTCAGGAGGTGTTCGACTGGCTTGAAGGCCAGGGGTCATGAAAGAAGATCCCGGATTTTACGACTACTGGCCGTACCGCGATCGACCGAAGATCACCTGGCCAGGCGGCGCTCGTCTCGCCTTTTGGGTGGCCCCCAATATTGAGTACTACGAGCTCAATCCGCCCGACAATCCGCACCGCAAACCCTGGCCCCAGGCGAACCCTGCGGTCACCGGCTACAGCATCCGGGATTTTGGTAATCGCGTAGGGCATGTCCGGCAGATGGAGGTGCTGGATCGCTACAACGTTCGCGGGTCGATCTCCCTGTCAACGGCGCTGTGTGATCACCATCCCGAGATCATCGAGATGTGCAAGGAACGGGACTGGGAGTTCTTCAGCCACGGCATCTACAACACTCGCTACACCTACGGCCTGTCCAGCGAGCAGGAAAAGGCCATGATCCGCGACTCGATGGAGTCCATTTATCAGCACACCGGGCAGAAGTGCGCTGGCTATCTCGCGCCTGCGCTGTCTCACAGCGAGGAGACCATCGACCTGTTTGCTGAGGTGGGCACCGAGCTGTTCGGCGATGAGGGAGGAATCTACACCTGCGACCTGTTTCATGATGATCAGCCCACGCCGATTCACACCCGGTCAGGCAAACGGTTTGTATCCATTCCCTACTCGCTGGAAATGAACGACACGATCGCCTATGTCGTGCAGAAAATTGAGCCCCGCCGCTACGGACAGCAGATCAAAGACTGTTTTGACCGACTCTATGCCGAAGGGGAAACCAGCGGGACCGTCATGTGTATCCCCACGCACAACTATCAGGTGAGCTGCGCGCATCGGCTAAGAGCCTTTGAGGAAGCCGTTGAGTACATCACCGGTCACAGCGACGTCTGGGTCACCACGGGGCGTGAGATCGCTGAGTACTACCGAGACAATTATTACGACATCGCGATGCAGGATATCAAAGAGCGGGGGGCAGCCTGATGGCGCTCGATCAAAGCTACCTGGAGTATCCCGAACGGTCTTACGGGATGGACCACCAACGCTATGACTGGTCGATGCTCAGCGAGCGCAAGCCGGTCAGCTGGCCCGACGGAAAAACGCTGGCGCTGTGGGTGAACGTCAATCTGCAGTTCTATCCGCTGAACCAGGAAGGTAAGCCCTTCAAGGTGCCGGGCGGCATGACCATGCCCTATCCGGACCTAAGGCATTTCAGCCTGCGTGATTACGGCAATCGAGTGGGCCTGTTTCGGGTGCTCGATGCTCTGGACCGATTCGGCGTCAAGCCGACGTTGACGGTGAACTCGCGCCTGCTGGAACGGGCACCTTATCTGACGGCCCTGATCCGCGATCGCGGCGACGAGGTGCTGGGTCACGGCTCGCACATGGACGCGCTGCACTACGGCGGCCAGGACCGCGCGCAGGAACAGCAGGAGATTGAGGCCAGCATGGAAAGCCTGCGCAACGCCACGGCTCAGGATGTAAAAGGGTGGCTGTCGCCGGTTCGGTCGGAGTCGGAAAACACGCCTGATTTGCTCGCCGCAGCAGGCGTTGAGTACTTCTGCGACTGGGTGAACGACGACATGCCCTATGAGTTTCGCACCGACCACGGCGCCTTGACCGCCATGCCGCTGCCGCTGGAGATAGAAGACCGATTCGTGATCATGAACAACCTCCATTCAGAGGAATCATGGGCTGAGCAGGTATTGGATTCGGCGGACCTGCTGGAAGGTGAAGCCGCGCGACAGGGTGGCCGGATACTCTCGCTGAACGTTCATCCATGGCTGCTGGGTCAGCCCCATCGCATCAAACACCTGGAATGGGTGCTGGAGAATCTGAGCGTCAGGCCGGGCGTCTGGTCGGCAACGGCCGGCGAAATCCGGCAAAGCTGGCTCTCCCAGCAGGCCTGACGCGTCAGCGTTAGGAAGGCACCGCTCGGTTTCCTAGTCCGTCGGTGCCTTGGCCCATCCGGACAACGCGGCGGGCGTCGGGGCTCGCCAGCAGAATATCCCAGGCTAGACCCAGGCGCTGAAGCAGCAGCAGGACCCACCAGCCTGGGTCCCACTGGCCCGGCAAAATCCCCAAGCGAGCTGACCGAGGGTACCCGTGATGGTTGTTGTGCCAGCACTCGCCCATGGTCAGCAGCGCGGTAAACGACACGTTGTGACCCTGCACCGACGCGCCGGCGACGTGCCAGTCCTGGTGTCCGCGGTTGTGCGCGAAATAGCCGATCAGCCAGTGACCGAGGATGGAAACGCTGACGCGGGTACCGATCCCCCAGCAGACCCAGGCCCACCCGCCGCCAAACCAAAGAGCCAACGCCCAGGGTAGCTGCTGAGCCATCCAGGTGTGTTCCATCCAGCGGTAAACCTGGTCGCGGGCTATCTCCGCTTCAAGGCGCAGCTCCGGCGGGCGATCAAGGTCGATACGACAAATTACCTGCCAGAAGAGGTCGCGCCACCAGGGCTGGCGATGGGCGAAGTAGTCGTGACATCGATCCTGTCGCTGAGCCCAGTCTCGAGTGTCGTGGGTTCTGAGCATGCCAAGCGGTCCAGCCAGACCCACCAGTACGCCCAGGTGCACCAGCACGTACTCCAGCCATTTGGGGCACTGGAAACTGCCGTGGATGAATCGGCGGTGCATGCCGAGGGAATGGCCCAGGCATAGCGTCAGCCCGGTAAAAACCACAAAGATTATGACCGCCGACGGCGTGATCGTCAGGGCGGCGCCCACCGTGCCCAGCGTCAGCATCATTGTGACCCACAGCGCTTTGATCGGATCTATCCTGACCCGACCCCGCAGAGGGTCGCCAGGCTGGCCCTGAAAGTCGGTCCGAGGGTTGTGGTACTGGTCGAGCATGGCGGTCATGACAGCGCTCCCCATGATAGAATATGACTTTATAGTTAAATAACTATATAGCTAAATAGTAAAGTTATGGAGAACGTATTTCAAGCGCTGTCGTCAACGGTGCGTCGGCAGATCCTCGCCTACCTGTCGAAAGCCAGCCTTACCGCAGGAGAAATCGCAGCCCGCTTCGACATGAGCCAGCCGGCAATATCCAAACACTTGAGCGTCCTGCAGAATGCGGGGCTGGTAGAAAGCCGCAAGCAGGGACTGCATGTCCATTACCAGCTAAACCGGGAGAACCTGTTCGCCAGCATGAACGACTTTCTGGTGGATTTCTGTCCCAAAGGACGCCCGCTCAAGATTGAGAGCGCTGAACTGGATACCGAGCAGCCGACCGACAAAACGGCGTAAGGCTGTACGCAGAATAACGAGGCAAAAAAAAGGCCGGTTCCGCGTTAGCGAAACCGGCCTTTTTAGTTTGGAGCGGCTGGTCGGATCAGCCGACCAGGATGCCGCCGTACTGGACAAAGAACGGCACAAACACCAGCGACAGGATCGCTGACAGCTTGATCAGAATGTTCAGGGACGGGCCAGAGGTGTCCTTCAGCGGGTCACCCACCGTGTCGCCGACCACTGCAGCCTTGTGGTTATCGGTACCCTTTCCGCCGAGGTTGCCGGCTTCGATGTACTTCTTAGCGTTGTCCCACGCGCCGCCGCTGTTGGAGGCGCTGATGGCGAGCACGCCGCCGGCGACCAGCGATCCGGCCAGCAGGCCTGCGGTGGCCTGGATGCCAAACAGAAATCCGGTGACCAGCGGTGCACCCATAATCAGGATACCCGGAGCGATCATCTCTTTGATCGCAGCCTGGGTAGAGATCGCCACACACTGCTCGTAGTCGGGGTCGCCGGTGCCTTCCATAATCCCGGGGATCGTTTTGAACTGACGCCGTACTTCCTCAATCATCTTGTAAGCGGCAGAACCGACCGACTTCATGGTCATGGCGGTAAACAGCGCCGGCAGCACCGCGCCGATGAACAGGCCGGTAAAGACCATCGGGTCGAGCAGGTTGATGCTGCCCAGGAGATCAAACTCAGGACCGTTTTCCTCTTTGAGCAGGAGATCCGCTCGGGTGAGGAACGCCGCAAAGAGTGCCAGCGAGGTCAGGATGGCGGCACCGATAGCAAAACCTTTACCCATGGCGGCCGTAGTGTTGCCGGCAGCGTCAAGGACGTCGGTGCGCTGTCGCACGTGTTCTTCCATCGAAGCCATTTCGGCGATACCGCCAGCGTTGTCGGCCACCGGGCCGTAGGCGTCGATCGTCAGCGCGATCACCAGCGTGCCGAGCATGCCGAGCGAAGCGATCGCTACG
>JBCDKA010000041.1:0-28906 GCA_038747195.1 Pseudomonadota bacterium | reverse complement strand
GTCGTCAAAAGCTACGCCCGCCGCAACGGGCTGATTCGGATGCTGGGTCGATACCTGCTCTCTCGTGAGCGGCGGGCCTACCGACGGTTGGAAGGCATCACCGGCGTGCCGGAGCTTGTACCCGATCCAGACCCCCTGCGCCTGTCCCTGCGGTTTATCGAGAGCGAGCGAATCAGCAACGAGCGACTCGCGATGGACGGCGCGGTGGTGATCAAACATCTGCGCCGGGTTGTCGCAGACATGCACGCCCGTGGCGTCTATCACCTGGATTTGCGCAACCAGGGCAACGTGCTGGTCGACGCCGAAGGTCGCTGCTACCTCATCGACTTTGCGTCCAGCCTGTATCTGCCGCCTGGCTCGCTGCGGCGCCTGGTATTGACACCGCTGGCGCGGGCATTTGATCGCTATGGGCTGGGCAAGTGGGAAGCTCGGGCCGGCCAGCAACTCAAGGAGTCATAAGCGCCACGGTCTTAATGATCGCGTTGGTGGTCGGCACGTCGGTGGTGCCGAGCTGTTCGGAGAACCCGGTGGGCACCTGGCTCAGGGTTTCCACCACGTCCCAGCCCTCGATGACTTCGCCAAACACCGTATAGCCCCAGTTTTTCCGATTGGGGTCGAGACTGTCGTTGTCGTTCATATTGAAGAAAAACTGGGACGTGGCGCTATGGGGATCGTCGTGCCGGGCCATGGCGATTGAGCGGGTGCGGTTCGCCAGTCCGTTGCCGGATTCGTTCAGGATTTCAGCACCTTCCTCCACCTGACTCAGGTCGGGGTGGTAGCCGCCACCCTGCACCACAAACTCCGCGATCACGCGATGAAACAGCGTGTTGTTGTAGGCACCGGCCTCAACGTAACGCAAAAAATTGTTAACGGTGACGGGGGCTCGGCGGCGATTCAGCTCGACGACAAAGTCGCCATGACTCGTGGTGAATTTAACCTGCGGGTAGTGGGCGTCGGGATAAACCGGCGTCTCCACCACACATTCCATGGCCGGGGAAGCCAGCGGCAGCAACAAAAGGCAGCCTGCGAGAGCGCCGGAAACACGCTTTGCGATGTTGAGAACCATGTCGCCTAATCCTGTGATCCGTAATGTTAAAAGTGGAGTTTGTGAGCTTAACCTCTGAGGGGCAAGCCATTTTTTGGCGTTATTGATGAGATAGCCAGCGCGTTTTTGCGTTGTATACTGAAATGATAAACAGCGTTTGCCAGGGGATCAGGGACGTTATGCAGGGGCATTCGAAAAGAAAGATGGGTCGAGTTTGGCTGGCCGCCGCGTTGCTCTGCGGCGGGCTGGGTTTCTTTGGTTCCGCAGCAGCGCAGCGATTTGACGATCGCGAGCCCACGCGGCTGGCGATTGCGGGCGCGGCGCAGAAGGGTACAGGTTCGCTGACGCTTGGACTGGGCGTCAATCCGGCGGTGGTCAATGGGGAAGAATTCGGCACCGTCACCTACACAATCACGGTTGATCGGCCCGGTGGACAGGGTGACCTCAGTGGCTTCGTCCTAGACGGGGTTTTCACCACCAATGTCGGGCAGGTGAAGCAAGGCTTTCGGAAGGGGGCGATCCTGGCCAATCTTGAGCCCGGGACCCAGAGCCCGGTTGACTCGCAGGGCCAGACTTGGAGCTGTACCAGCGATTTCGGCACTCTCACGTGTACGCCGCCCTCCGGCACGCTAATCGACGGTGTCAGCACGTTCACGGTGACTGCCGGCATCGGCTCCAAGGGGCCGGCCGGGACGGTGGACCTTCAGGTGGGATCAACCCGACTTCCCGGCATCATCCCCGCGACTACATCAGTAACCGTGCTGGCGCCCGGTGGCGCTGAACTTTCTTACACCGCTGCGGCAAATCCGGTGAATCCTGCGCCACAGGATCCGGTGGATCTGGAGGTCACGGTGCAAAACACAAGCGCCGCGGCCATCGCCAACCCTTTTACCGTCAGTTTCTTTGGCTCATCGGGTATCTTTCTGCCGACCAGTTTTGGGGATTCAAACTTCTCCTGTACTCAAGTTGTCACGGACCAGCTGGACTGTGACTACCAGAGCGGCAGTCTGCTGCCTGGCGCACAGGTCACGCTCCGGATACCGGTGACCGCACCTTTTGGCGCGCAGCCTTTCTCGACGTCGGTGAACGTGATCCCCGACGTCAACGATACCGTGCTGACCGCAGGGCCGCTCACCATCAACGGTGACACCAGCACACTCATCGACTTCAGCGTCACGCCACCAACCAATCAGCCGGTGGCTTTTGGTGACCCCATGGAGTTTGTCGCCACAGTCACCAACTCGGGCCCTGCGCCCGCCCGCAACGTCTTCTTTGACCTGTTTGGCGACGACAACGTGTTTTCGGGTACCACCACCTTTGTGAGCGGCACCGGCGCCAACTGGAACTGTATGGGACTCGGGCCCCAGAATCGCAAACGCAACGGCAAGCGTGAGGGGTCGGTTGCGCAAAAAGGGGCGGGCGTAGGGTCAACCTGCGACTACGGCATCGACCTCCTGCCAGGCCAAACGACTCCTCCGGTAACCATCATCTTTAACGCGCCGTCAGGGCAGGGCGTCAATCTGTTTTCGGTGTTTCCGGATGCCTTCGCTGACAACCAGTCAAACTCCAGCAGCCCGACGCCCATCGATGTGGTGATTGCACCCGCCACGGATCTCAGCCTGACCAAAGTGGCGTCGCTTTCGAATACCAACGTGGGGAATCAGTTCACCTATTCACTGACCGTCACCAACAACGGTCCGGTCGACGTCGACAAGACCGAATACACGATCACTGACACGCTGCCACCGGAAGTCAGCTTCGTGTCCGGCCCGACCAGCCTCTACACCTGCGTGGATACCGGCGGCACCGTGGTGTGCAACTTCACCGACAGCCCCGATTTGCTGCTGAACGGCGGGTCGGACGTCATCGATCTGGTTGTGACCGCCACGGGGGCTGGCTCAACCGTCAATACCGCTGACCTCACGCTCGGCGGTCCGACCATCGACACCAACCTGACCAACAACACCGATACGGCGAACGTGGTCATCGCCGGGACTTCCGACCTGTCGCTCGCCAAAACCGCCAGCGCTGCCAGCGTTGATGTGGGTAGCCCCTTCAGCTACACGCTCACCGTCAGCAACGCTGGTCCCGATACGGCCAGCGCTTTCACCGTGACCGACACCCTGCCCACCGGCGTGTCGTACGACGGATTTAGCGGCGCCGAGTTTTCCTGCACCGAAGCGGCCGGTACGGTGACCTGCACCTACAGCGGGGCAGGGCTTGCCAACGGGGCCAACACCAGCCTCAATTTGAACGTCACGGCGCAAAGTGATGGCTTGACAAGCAACAGCGCCACCGTCGATCTGTCACCGCCGGCCATCGATCCGACGCCGACCAACGATACCGGCACCGTGGACGTCACCATCAACCCAGGCGCTGACCTGGCGCTGGCCAAGGCGGCCAGCGTTTCCACCGCCACCGTCGGTGATTTTTTTGACTGGGTGATCACCGTTACCAACAACGGGCCCGCCGGCGCCGACGGCTTTACGGTGACCGACACGTTGCCGACACAGACGAGCTTCAGCGCGGTTGTGGCGCCCGATTTCACCTGTACCACAGCCGCTTCGGATATCAGCTGTACCTGGGCGGGTACCGGCCCCTTGCCGAACGCCGGCACGTCGCAGATCACCGTAACGGTCGACGCCGTGTCTCCCGGCACCGCAAATAACACGGCAACCGTTTCCGCTGCGGCCGCCGCTCCGGACACCAACCCGGGTAACAACAGCGCCACGGCCAGCGTGGTGGTCAACGCCCCCCCCATGACAACGATCGTGACGACGCTGGCTGACGATCCGGATCCGGTGGAGCCACAGGGACAGTTCACCTTCAGCGCCACGCTCACCAATCAGGGGCCGGTGTCGACGAGCAATCTCTTTGCCGTCTTCAGCCTCGATCCTGGCGTGACCTTCAATGGTTCAACCGCCGTCAAAGGCGGCGGTGGCTGGTCCTGCACGCTGCTTGGGGTCCTGGACAAGGGCTCGATCGGAAGCGGGAACACTGTGGATTGTTTTAATCCCGGTCCGCTGCCGGTGAACACCACCACCACGGTCACGCTCGACCTGACGGCGCCCGAGCAGCCAGGCATCATCACCACCGACGTGGAAATCGGATCCGATGAGTTTGGACCGGACCTGCTCAGCGAAACCACCCGCGTCGGGGCTGACGTCGACCTGTCGATCTCCAAGACGGTGAGCCAGGAAGAGGTAGAGGTGGGAGAAGAGTTCAGCTTCTCGATTGGAGTCAGCAACGCCTTGGGCACGGCGAGCGGTATCAGCGTGAGCGACGAGATAGCGCCGCAGCTGATGATTCAATCCATCAGCGGACGCGACTGGTCGTGCCAGCAGTTCCAAAACAACGTCGGCTGCGACTACCTGGGTGAGCCGCTGGCGGCAGACAGCCAGACGCCGGCACTCACCATCAACGTACGCGCGGTTGAGGCGGGGCAAATCAGCAATACGGCGCGGGTCAGCTCCGACCAGAATGACGTCAATCCGTCGAACGACCGGCAGACCGTGCAGGTGAATGTTGGCGGCGTTGACACCGTGGATCTGGTGCTGACCAAGCGCAGCCTCCCGGAGACGGTCGCCGCCGGGCAGCAGTTCCAGTATCTCCTGACGGTCGAAAACCTGGGCCCGTCGCAGGCAACCGGTGTGGTTGTCAGCGATCAGCTTCCCGACGGCGTACAGTTTGTCTCCGGCGGCGCGGCAGGCTGGACGTGCACCGACAACGCTGGTCTCGTGCAGTGTGTTCGGGAGGGCAACGTGTTGCCGCAGGTGGGGCCGGATACGCTGACGCTGACGGTGCAAGCACCAAGCGTTGCGGGTCAGCTCGTGAACACCGCGGACGTCACGTCGGATCAGCCTGAGGCGAATCAGGCAGACAATTCCGCCAGCGCGATCACCACCGTCGCTGACGCCGGACCGGACGTCGCAATTTCCAAGACGGTCGATCAGACCTCGGCGCGTCGTGGCGATCTCCTGACCTACGCCATCGACGTGACCAACCTCGGCGATGAACCGGCCACCGGCGTGACGGTCACCGATACGCTGCCGCTAGGCCTGAGCGTCGCTGAAGTCACCGCGCCGAACTGGGACTGCCAGGTCACCTCGCAGTCGGTGATCTGTTCGCTGATGGACAACCTGGCGCCCGGCGCCAGCGCTCCGATAATCCTGACCGGTCGCCTGACGGTTTCCAGCGGCCTGGTGGAAAACCGCGTGACGGTAACTACCCTCAGCGCTGACCCGATCACCGACAACAACGCCGCGGCGGCTGAAACAACCATCATCGGCGATCCGCTGCCGGTTAACCTCTCGATCACGATCGACGACAGCGTCGACCCGGTGCTGACCGAAGAGCCCTTTGATTACCTGATAACGCTCGGTAATGAAGGACCCGGGGCCGCCTCTGAATACGCGATCACCGGCGATCTGCCGCCCGGGGTGGTACCTGGCAACATTGCTGCGCCGGACCTGGTCAGCTGCAGCGTCGAGGGCCAGCGCTTTATCTGCCGCTCCGAGGGCCTGCTGCCACCGAACACGGAAAACCTGATCACGCTGTCCGTCACGGCTCCGCCGGAGCCTGCGGATCTGTCGTTTGTCGTGGAGATTCAGTTCACCGGCGCGGGCATTGATGAAGACGGCAGCGATAACACCGACAGCGAGCAGACGAGCGTCCGGCTGACGCCGACGGCTGAAGATCTCGAGCAGCAGCTGACGACCGCGCTGGGTGAGATCGACGATCCGCTGGTCACAAACAACCTGGCGCCTACGGCGGAACTCTGTGCGAATCCACCGGCCGGACTCGTGCTCGACCTGTGCCGGGAAATTGCTGACGCGCTGGGTGACGGTCGTGGCGGTGAGGTTGCGGAGGTCATTCGGGCCATTGTCGGGGCCCCCACCACCACGCAGCACACATCGCTCGTGGAGGCGTCCACCACCCAGTTCAGCAACCTGTTTGCCCGCTTCAACCAGAACCGGCAGAACCAGGGTGCCGCCAATGGCGGAACGTTTAACGTTGACGGCCTGGCGTTTCGCTATGGCAACGAGATGATGCCGCTCAGTTTCATGCAGGGTGCGGACGAGGAGTCGGCCATCGACTCTTCCGGCCTGATCAAGCCCTGGGCGTTCTTCATCAACGGCACGATCAGCGGCGGTGACCGCGACCCAACCACACGCGAGCTCGGCTTCGATTTTGACACCCGTGGCATCACGATGGGCGTGGACTACCGCTTCAGCCAGCGTTTCATTGGGGGCGCGGCGCTGGGCTACAGCAACTTTGACTCGGACATTCAGGGGGGCGGAACGCTTGAGTCTGACACCCTGATGCTGCACCTGTTTGCCAACTACTACCCGACCGACCGGCTCTATGTCGACGGGCTCATCAGCTTTGGTAACGTGGACTTCGACCAGGTCCGGCCAATTGACTTTTCTATCGGTGGCTTGACGGTCGACGATACGGCGATGGGCGCTACCGATGCTGACATGCTGGCGGCGGCTCTGTCGGTAGGCTACAACTACAATTCCGGCAGCTGGAACTTTACGCCCAGCGGCAGCATCAGTCTTGTAGACGCCGACATCGACGCATTCAGCGAATCGGGTACCGACTTGGCGCTCGACTACACCGAACAGAACGTCGAATCGCTGATCCTGAGCGCCAATCTGAGCGTGTCGAAGATCATCAGCCTGTCCCGGGGCATTCTCACGCCGACCTTCGACGTGTCGTACCTGCACGAAACGTCGAACGACGACAGCAACGTGAACAGCCAGATTCTGGGAGCTCCCGCCGGGGCGAGCTTCCTGGTCGAGGCTGACAGCCCGGACACGAACTACGCCAGCGCCGGGCTCGGCCTGGTGTTTGTTGGGGCCAACGGAAAACAGGCGTTCCTCCAGTACCGAAATATTCTGGGGCTGAGCGGCTTCTCACGGTGGACGGTGAACGCCGGCGTGAGGTTTGAATTCTGATCGGCTGAACTGAGACTGCACAGGAGAGTCGCAGTCTGGAGGTGTGATATGGAAACGTTATGCGCGAAGAGCAAGGATGACTCGATGGGCTTAAGAAAACTGTGGCTGACGCTGGCCGTCGCCGTAATGACGGGCGCTGCCGGCATGGCTGGCGCGCAGAAGGTTGACCCCAATGACTATGCAGGGGCGATCAAGGTCGATGATCTGTTTATCGTCGACTGCCTGTTGCCACCTCAGGTCCGGCAGATGGGGCAACGTTTCACCTACCTCGCTGCTCGCAAGCCCATCAGAACCTCAGCGAAGGACTGCGCGATTCGGGGTGGTGAGTATGTGGCTTACGATCGGGCCGATCTGGAAACCGCGCTGAAGGTGTGGCTGCCGGCCGCCGAGGGTGGCGATGCGCAGGCCCAAACCTATGTCGGCGAGATGTATGAAGAGGGTATGGGCGTACCGCCCGACTATGCCGCCGCGGCCAAGTGGTACGCCCTGGCTGCCGAGCAAGGTCATCCACGGGCGCAGATCAATCTAGGGGCGCTGTACGAAAGCGGTCGGGGCGTCAGCCAAGACCTGACTCGCGCAATGAATCTCTACCGTGAAGCCTCCGGCATCACCGACGGGGTGCTGGAATACACCACCGACGAACAGATGGCTCGTCGTCGTGCGCTGGCGCAGGAGGCAGAGCGCCTTCGCGCGCAGGTGCTCGATCTGACCGACCGCCTGGAAGGGGCGGAGAAGAAGCTGACTCGACGCAAGCGAGACCTTCGGCGGGCCCGAGATGAGCTGGCCCGAACGCTGGACGAACTGGAACTGGAGCGTAGCCAGTCGGCCGATCTTTCCGCGGCCGAGCGCCAGGCCCTTGAACAGCTGCGCAGCGACAACTCCCGGCTGAAAACCGATCTCGGTAAAGCCCAGGCGGCGCGCAGCGCGCTGCTGGCGGAGCTCGGTGAGGTGCAGGAGCAGAGCGAGCTTGCACAAGACGAGCTGTCCCGGGTGCGGGGTGAACTCGATCGCCGTGAGGCGGCGGTCGATCAATCGCGCCAGGAGGTGGAACGGCTGCGCCAGCAGCTCCAGACCGCTCGGAGCAGCGGAAGCGACGAAGCCGACGAGCTGGCGGCCGCAATCGAGGCAAAAGAATCTGCCCTGGAGACAGAGCGAGCGCTGATAGCGGCGCGCCAGGAAGAATTGAGCGACGCGCTGCAGGCGGCTGAGGCCCAGCTGAAGGCAGCTCGCGATCAGGAGGGCGCACTGCGCGCTCAGGTTTCCGGTCAGGCCGAAGAGATCGACATCATCCGCGGATCGCTGGCCCAGGCGCAGAACGAACTGATGGAGAGTCAGCTCAAGCTGGCGGCCGGGCAGGGTGCCGCTGAGGAGCTGGAGGAGCTCCGTCAGGAGATCGCCGACCGGGAGGCGGAAATAGCCGCCGCCCAGGCGGACAGCGACGCGCTGCTCGATCAGCTGCTCGTGCAGGAGATAGAAGCCGCGGAAGACGTGATCAGCATGATTTCTCCTGACGTCGGGGTGGCCAGAGGCGTGCGCGCGGTGACGCTCTTTTCGGACGTCGAGGACTACGACCTCATCGGTCGTATCTCACCGAGTTCCGAGCTGCTCGCGTTCCGGGTCAACGACCGCAACGCGCTGGACCAGATCGACGGTAACGGCCTGTTTAAGGTGCCGGTCTCGCTGGAGGGCATGGAAACCCCCGTCTCCATCGAGGCGGTGACCGTGGATGGCGAACGGACTCGCGAGAGCTTCATCATCCAGAAGGATCTGCCGCAGGCAATCGCCACGCGCGTCACGTCGCGACAGTTCCGCAAACGGCTCCGTCGCGACCTGGGCTCGTTTAACGCGCTGGTCATCGGGAACAACAATTATTCCCACCATCAGCCGCTCGCCACCGCCACCGCGGATGCTCGAGGTGTTGCCCAGGTTCTAGAGGAGCGATATGGCTTTAACGTTTCGCTGCTGCTGGACGCCACGCAGGCGGCTATGGTGCAGGAATTTGCCAGGCTCACCGAATCACTCGGCAAGAACGACAATCTGCTGATCTACTACGCCGGCCACGGCGTGGTGACGGACGACGGAAACGGTCACTGGCTCGGCGTGGATTCGGCGGCCGGGCCTGACGCCACCTGGATCGGCAACAACCAGATCAGCGACTTCATTTCAGAAATGACCGCTAAACACGTGCTGGTGGTGGCGGACAGCTGCTACTCCGGCACGCTGTCGGGTGCCGCCATCCGACCGATCCCTCTGGAAGTCGACGATCAGGACCTGCTGTTTATCTCGCGAGTTCGCGCACGCACGGTATTGACCTCCGGCGGCCTTCAGCCGGTGCTGGATGACGGCGGTGACGGTAACTCCATCTTCGGCGGCGCGTTCATTCGCGCGATCTCAGGCAACGCTGACGTGATGGAGGGTTACCGACTCTTCGAAGCGGTTGAGCGAGAGGTGGAAACGCGATCGCGGCTTGCGCAGCTGCGGCAGTCGCCTGAGTACACCGCCATGAAGTTTGCTGGACATGAAGGGAGCGAGTTCTTCTTTCTGCCGGAGTCCGATACGGCGCTGGCGCGCCAGCCGCAGCGGCTGTAGCGCCGCAAGCGTGACGGGGCTGAGGCCAACCCTGGCCCCAGACTAGTTACCGTCGCAGATCTGGATGATCTCTTCAGCTCGTGTCGGGTTGAGGGCAAGCAGGCCGCGCCGCGCTTCCTCGTTTTTACAGTCGAATTCCGATAGCACCTTAAACAGGTTCTCTTCGGCCTGCTCGTAGTTGTTGATGCGGGACATGCTGGCCGCGGCGGCCAGCAGTTCCTGCATGCGTTCTCGCTCCGCTACGTCCAGATTCTGGCCCATGCCTACGCGAATTCCCGAGGGGTTGCTTGGGGCGGTATTGGAATCGCCGCCCATCATGCGCGCGCCGACGACGGCGGCTACCACCACCGTGATCACCACGGCAGCGATCGGCAAGAGCGGCAGGCTGGAACGTGTCTCTGCCGGCGTGCTGCCGGCCGGTGCGCTTGCCGAGGGTGTGGCGGCTGGCGGTGCGGCAGCCATCTCCCCAGAGGCGAGCTCGGAGGGGGCAACGGCCAGCGTTGCGCTGTTGGCAGGGTCCAGGGCCGCCACGGCGGCAGGTTTCTTGAGTGCCGCGAGCAGCTCCCCGGCACTTTGAAAACGGCTCTCGGGTTCCTTGGCCACCAGTCGATTGAGGAGCGGCTGATACTTGACGTACGGCTCGGGCAGCATGGGGATCGGCTCATAGACGTGTGCGTAGCTGATGGCAAACGTGTCTGCACCCTCGTAGAGCTTGTTGCCCGTGAGCATCTCGTAGAACACCACACCCAGCGCGTACAGGTCAGAGCGAAAGTCGATGGGTTTACCGGTCGCCCGCTCCGGACTCATATAGTGGGGCGTGCCGACGACGGCGCCGGCCTTGGTGAAATTACTCTCGGTATCCTGCTCCTTGGCAATACCAAAATCGACGAGTACCGCTTTGCCGCTTTCGTGGAACATGATGTTTTCGGGCTTGATGTCGCGGTGCAGCAGTTTGATTGAGTGGGCGTGGTCCAGTGCGCCAGCCATATCCTTCAGGATCGAGAGCGCCTCTTCGGCGTCAATGCCACGCTTGATCCGCTCGGTGAGATCACCGCCGCTTAAGAGCTCCATTGCGAGGTAGTAGTGGTGGTCAACCACGCCGCAGGCGTATACGGTCACGATGTTTGCGTGACTGCACTGAGCCGCCATATCGCCTTCGAGCTTCAGGCTTTCCATGAAGGCGTCATCCTGACCGGTCGTCGGCGCAACAATCTTGATCGCCACCTTTCGCTTAGGCTGCAGCTGATTTGCGAGATAGACCCGGGCCATACCGCCGCGGCCCAGCTCTTCAATGAGCTCAAAGTTGGGGATCTCTATGGGTGCCTGCATGATCGTCCCTTATCGGTGTGTTCGATTCTTTCCCGCATCGTGCCCGGAACAGGCGCGGCTGGCGGCATCAGCCGGCCCAGCGGCGCCGTTAGCTGGAGGCATTTTGAAGCAAGGCCCAGTGTTCTGTCACGAACAATTGTCATGCCGGCCTCAGTGGCGATAGGCGTCGGCAAGCGCGCCCAGATGCGAGCGCTCCGGCTCGCGTAGATAGGGTGCCAGCAGGGTCATAACCTGATATGCCCCGCCGCCCGCCCGAGGGAGGTCGGATGTACCGGATGCAGACTCATAGCCGATCCAGAACGTGGCCACCATCACGATATTGGTGCTGAGGTCCTCCATCTCCTGCTGGGTTGCGGTCATCATGCCGCTGCGCTGAAGCGCGTGACACAGCGTGACCGCCGCCTCGCGTTTTGATTTGAGAAGAAAACCAAACTGACGCCGGAGCGGACGCAGGCGTCGCAGGATATCGGTCAGGTTGTCATAGATGAATCGGTATTCGTTGACCCGCTCGAGCACGAGGTGGAGGAAGAGCCAGACGTCCTCAAGCTCAAGGACAACGTCGGCCGGCACGTCGAGCAGGGAAGAAAGCTCATGGTGGTACCGATCGTACAGTTCGCTGACGATCTGATCTTTATTACGAAAGTGGTAGTAGAGGTTACCCGGGCTGATGTCCATCTCATCAGCGATGTGGTTGGTACTGACTGCGCCTTCACCCTGCTCGTTGAAAAGCGCCAGGCTGGTTTGCAGTATCCGTTCCCGGGTCTTCAACCGCTCAGGCGTTTGACCAGGTCAACATACTTGCGCATGGCCGTGTCTTGGTCGGTTCCGGCGAGGGCTTCCCACGCTTCATACTTGGCGGTGGCAACAAAGTCGAAGAAACCGGGTTTTTCACCGCTGACGTCCCCTTCCGACGCCTGCTTGAACAGGGCATAAAGCTTTAGCAGCGTGTCGTTATCAGGCTTCTCGGTCAGCTTTTTCGCGTTGGCGGTGGCCTCGGCAAAGGCCTTTTCTATGTCGCTCAAGTTGGCTCTCCCTCGTTACGCCGATTATGCTGCGCTGATAACGATTTCTCAACCTGCTGTCCCATGAGGCGGCTTAAGCTGGCACAATTGCAGACCAACGGTCTGCTGGACAGCGCCCGATGCGCATACGGGTGAGGTCAGCCGGCAACTGACAACAACAAGAGGTATCCCCGATGTCCTACTTCGTTACCGGTGCCAGCGGTTTTATCGGCCGCCACCTCCTGCAGAATCTGCTCGACAATCGCAAGGGCAAAATCTACGTCCTCACCCGCAGCCAGTCGAAAAAAAGGCTGCAGGAGATGCTGAAGTCGATGCCGGGATCTGACAGGGTTGTACCGGTAACGGGTGATCTCACCCGCAAAAATCTTGGGGTGTCCAAAAAGTACCGGGAGGAGCTCGCCGGTAAGATTCGACACTTCTTCCACCTCGCGGCCGTCTATGACCTGGGCGCCAGTGCCGAGGCTCAGATACCGGCCAACATGGACGGCACGCGCAACGCGCTTTCGCTGGCCGAAGAACTCAAGTCCGGTTGTTTCCATCACGTGAGCTCTATTGCCGCGGCGGGGCTCTACGCGGGCGTCTTCCGGGAGGACATGCTGGACGAAGCCGAGAACCTCGACCACCCCTATTTCCGAACGAAACACGATTCGGAGAAGCTGGTCCGGGATCAGGCGGGGGTTAAGTACCGGATCTATCGGCCGGCGATTGTCATCGGGCATTCCAAGACGGGCGAGATGGACAAGATTGACGGGCCGTACTACTTCTTCAAGCTGATCCAGAAAATGCGCAGCGTTTTGCCGTCGTGGGTGCCGGCGATTGGTATCGAAGGCGGACGGGTGAACATGGTGCCGGTGGACTTCGTGGCGGATGCGCTCGACCACATCGCCCATCAGAAGGACCTGGACGGCGAGTGCTTCCATTTGACTGACCCGGATCCGATGCGGATCGGTGAGGTGCTGAATCTCTTTGCGCGCGCTGGACACGCACCGCAGATGAACATGCGCATCGATGCCCGGATGTTCGGCTTTATTCCAAAGAGCATCCGCCAGGGGCTGGCCATGTTGCCGCCGGTCAAGCGGATTTCAGAAATGATTCTGAAAGATCTTGGCATCCCGGAGTCGGTGCTGCAGCTAATCAACTATCCCACGCGCTTTGATTCTCGGAATACCGAGAAAGCCCTCAAGGGAACCGGTATCGGCGTGCCCAAACTGGAAGACTACGGCTGGCGGATCTGGGATTACTGGGAGCGTCATCTGGATCCGGATCTGCACGTCGATCGATCGCTGGCCACGGCCGTCAAGGGCAAGGTCGTGGTGGTGACCGGGGGCTCGTCGGGCATTGGTCGGGCCTGTGCCATTCAGCTGGCCAGCCGGGGCGCCAAGGTTGTGGTGGTCGCTCGCAAGGAACAGGAGCTGAAGGAAACCGTCGCGGAAATGAAGGCGGCAGGCGGCGACGCGTATTACTACGTTTCCAACCTGACCGATTTGAATCATTGCGACAAACTGATTGACGACGTGGTGGCCGACCATGGTTCCGTCGACATTCTGATTAATAACGCCGGGCGATCGATCCGCCGCTCTATTGCGCTCTCCTACGACCGATTTCACGATTTTGAGCGCACGATGCAGCTCAACTATTTTGGTTCGCTGCGTTTGATCATGCGATGCCTGCCGCACATGACCGAGCGAGGCAAAGGCCAGATCATCAACATCTCATCGATTGGTGTTCTGTCGAATGCGCCGCGGTTTTCGGCCTACGTCGCCTCCAAGGCGGCGCTGGATGCCTTCTCGCGCTGTGCGGCGTCCGAATTTGCGGACATGGGCATCAGCTTCACCACCATTAACATGCCGCTGGTGAGGACGCCGATGATTGCACCGACCAAGATTTACAACAGCGTGCCAACAATCAGCCCCGAGGAGGCGGCCGATATGATCGCCGATGCCATTATCCGACGGCCGCAGCGCATCGCGACCCGGCTTGGTGTCACCGCCCAGGTGCTGCACGCGATCATGCCGAAGTCGGCCGAGGTGGTCATGAACACCGCGTTCCGGTTGTTCCCGGACTCATCAGCGGCAAAAGGCATCAAGAACGCCGAAGCGCGTCAGCCGACCAGTGAGCAGATCGCTTTTGCTTCGCTCATGCGCGGCATTCACTGGTAAGAGGGGGATGAAGCTCGCTTGGATTGCATGTCCAGCGCGGTGCGCCGGGACAAATCAGCCGATAGGTTAGTAGAAAAAACGGATGCCGGGGCGAACCCCGGCATCCACATGGCCTGTTACGCGCAGCAGGGGAGGGGCCCAGCCGCGGCAGCGTCGGTGTAACAGCGCCAATCGGGGTCAGCTGCCGTCGTTAAGCGCGACGGGAGCTGGCTTTCTTGCTGCTGGCCTTCTTGCGAGTCGCCTTCTTCCGCACGGTTTTCTTGGCGGTGGCAGCTTTTTTGGTTGAAGCCTTAGCGGTTTTCTTCTTGCTCGCGAGCTTCTTGCGCGGGGCAGCCTTGGTGCCCGTCAGCTTGTCGACGGACGTCTGCAGCTCGGCGATTCGCGCGCTAAGTGCTTTGACATCGTCGCTGGTGGGCACGCCCAGACCGGCGAGGGCTTTAGCGACGCGCTCTTCAAAAACTTTCTCGAGCTTGTCCCAGGAAGCGGTTGCCTTGGCTTGCACCTGCTCTACCGTACCTTCAACGGCTTCGCGCACTTCGGTAACACGGCTCTCGGTTGCCTTCCGGGTTTTCTTCTCCATGGACAGTCCGTCACGCACCAGGTTCTCAAAGAACCGGGCGCCTTCTTCACCCGCCTTGGACAGCGCGCCGAGGCCCGCGAGCCAGATCTGGCTGGCTGATTCCTTCACGTTGTCTCGTGCAGACTCCACTTGTGCGCTGCGTTTTGCAGAACGCTTGCTTGTTTTCTTCTTGGCCACTATCTACTCCATGTCGCTTGCTGCGACGGTTTCTATTTGATGACCCACACAATACGAGTGATTTCTAGAATAAACACACTAGTGCAGCACCCGTTGAATCGGTTTGTGGCGGGGAAGTCACGGCGCGGCGCCTGGGTGTCGCCGTGAACACCAATGACAGCATCCGCTTCCAGCTTGAGGTCAGCCACCAGTGGCAGCTGGAAACCGAGGAGGCGGGGCTACTCCCCCAGGTGGAGGCGTTGGAACGGTGGCAGAAAGACCGCTTACGCCAAACCTATGGCGATTTCTGGGATCGCGAAAGTCATCGCGAAGCCATGCAGTTTTTTGTCGAAGAACTCTACGCACCGCCCAATTTACACCTGCGCAACCAGCAGATGACCAAGATGCTGCCGCTCCTGTTCAAGATCATGCCGCCCTCGGTCCTGGTGACGGTGGAGGAAGCGCTTTCGGCGCAGTCGCTGGCTCAGTCGCTGGACTTTAAAACCGCCCACACGCTGCGAGCTGACGGGATCGACATCGACGCCATGTCGGTCGAGCAGTACGCTGCGGCCTACCGCTCCAGCGCACCGCCCGAGGAACGTGAAGAGCAGATTCGCCAAATTGTTCGCGTTGGTGAAGCGTTGGAGCATCTCGTGAACCTGCCCATGATCTACGCCACGCTCAAAATGGCTCGATGGCCCGCCAAGGTGGCCGGACTGTCCGATCTGCAGACTTTCCTAGAGCATGGATTTCATGCGTTTGACGAGATGGGCGGCGCGGACGATTTTCTACGGAGTATTGAACAGCGGGAGCTGGCCATCGCCGAACGGCTCCGGGATCCGAGCGCTGGCGAGCTGGATTTTGCCTGGCGCCAGTTCTGGTAAGCCAGTCGGTTCCGCCTCAGCGCTCCACAAGCAGCGGGCTAGGCCAGGTATTGATCGATGTAGTCGTGGATGCGCGATTCCAGCGCGGCTTTGAAGGGCGTGACCAGGAGTCCTAGCTTCGCGTCGACTTCGATCGCCTCCTCACTGACCTGGATCTGGCCTCGCACGGCGCTGTGTGAAAACGCCAGTACGTCCCCCTGCCAGTTCGAGGTCACACCGAAACGCTCGCCCATTTCGCCGGCAATTTCGTCTGCGGCCTCCCGCGCTTTATCCAGCCCGCTTTCGTGGCTCCGCCGAATCTTGATTCTGCTCATAGGCGTATCCTAACAGGCCCCGACACATGCGTGCTTGAGCGGTGTCCAGTGACCGTCTGCGGTATGATGAACGCATCGACGGCTGCCGACGGCAAGAACCATGAAATTGATCAAATGGCTGTTTATCGGGGTAGGGGTTTTAGTGGTGCTGGTGGTCGCAGCCGGCCTGATTCTGCCGATGGTGATCGACCCGAATGACTATCGCGAACGGATCGCCAGTGAGGCTTCTAAGGCCTTGGATCGGGAGGTTCGTCTCGACGGTCCGCTGGCCTTGTCGGTTTTTCCCTGGGCGGCGATCGAACTGAACGAGGTTTCGATTGCTAACGACACGGGATTCAGCGCACCACATCTACTGTCGGTCGGTGAGGCCACGGTTCGCGTTCGTTTACTGCCGTTGCTTCGAGGACAGCTCCGGGTGGGTGAGGTCCTGCTGAGAGCCCCGCAAGTCAATCTGGAAATCGACCCGCAGGGTCGAAGCAACTGGGAAAGCCTCGTTTCCGGCACGACCGAGACGACCACAACCACCAGCAGCGATTCGTCCCAGGATATCGACCTGCAGGTCGCCGGCATCCAGCTCCTCGACGCCAGCCTGTCGTACAGTGACGCGCAGGCGGACCTCAAGGCGGCCGTAACGGACTTCAACCTCACCAGCAGCGCCATCGACCCCAGCGAACCGCTGTCGCTGGATCTTTCCATGAACCTCGCCGTGGAAGGGCAAGTCAAGGCAGCGCTTGAAACCAGTCTCGAAGGCAACGGTCTGCTGGATTCCTCACCGATGTCGCTGGCGGTCTCCAAGCTTTCGCTGACGGGAACGACCGAAGGTGGTGCCGAGCAGCCCGCGCTGCCGTTTAGTCTGACTCTGAGTGAGCCCCTGAGCTACACGGAAGCGGATGACGCTCTGACGGCGCAAGGTCTGGTTTTGGAGTCCGGCTCTGCACGGGCGGAATTCAGCTTGACCGGAACCGAGGTTAGCGGCGATGGACAAACGCTGGTGGGGCAGCTGACGGTGGCGGAATTCAACCTTCGCAGCTGGCTCGCCCAGGCGATGGGGGCGGCATTTCAGGCGGCCGACGACTCGGCCCTGACGGCTTTTTCGAGCGACTTTCAGTTTGAGGTTAGGCCGAACCGGGCCGCGCTCACCGCCATGACCATCCGCCTGGACGAGACAACCATCACCGGCAGCGCTGACATCTCGGACATCGAGCGGCTGGTTGGCGCCTTTCAGGTTGACGTCGACACAATCGATGTTGACCGCTACCTCCCGGAGGGTGAAACCTCCCAGGCGCCGGCTGAGGCCAGCGAGCCGGTGAACCTTGCTGACCTCGATCTCGGGCAGCTGACGGGCGAGATTGGCATAGGATCGCTAGCGGTGGCGGGGGTTTCGGCCACCGACGTGAAGCTGAAGCTCACCTCGGGCCCGGAGGGCGTTGTGCTGGAGCCGATGAACGCCGGGCTTTACGGGGGGTTGCTGGATACGCAGATTGAATTAAGGACCGACGGTCAGGGCCGGCTGTCCCTCGATCAATCGATCAGCGGGGTGCAGGCAGGGCCACTGCTCAAGGACTTTCTTGGCACTCAATACATGACCGGTACTGGCGATCTTGCGGCGAACCTGACCATGGACGACCCGCTCGGCGCGAATCCGCTGGCCGGAGCCAACGGGACCCTGAGCTTTAACTTCAGCGATGGCGCCATCTTTGGCATGGACATCTTTGGGGCACTGAATCGGGCCACGGCGCTGCTCAATCAATCGTCCGGTGACGGCAGCGCCCAGACCGAAGAAGGGCAGACGACCTTCTCGAGCATGGCGCTGGAGGCCCGCGTGACCGACGGGGTATTGCGGACCTCGCGTCTTGAACTGGCTTCGCCGGTGCTCACGGTCAACGGCGATCTCACGATCAATCTCGCGGACATGACCGTGAACGGTGAACTCGAGCCGGTCTTGCTTGACGCCACGGGGCTCAGTGGGCTGGACCGGATTGCCGGTCGCAAAATTCCCCTGAGCCTTTCGGGTGACCTGGCGGCGCCAGGAATCTCGATTGACGTTGCCAAACTCTTGCTAGCCTCCCAGCAGGAAAAGATCGATCAAAAAAAGGATGAACTGTTAGGGCGGCTGCTCGGCGATGATGAGGAGGGAGACAGCTCGGAAGGTGAGGACGAGTCCTCCGATCGAGACCGCGCTAAAAGACGGCTTCTGAAATCGCTGCTGGGCGACGACGATGATGATGATGGCGGGAACTGAAGCCCGTCGACAATGGGCCTTGCGGAGACTTTTTTGCCGGCGGCTCAGCGGCGCCGCCGGGCCGGGGCGGAATAGGAAAAACCCCACCCCGATGGTACAGTGGCCGCCCAAGGATGGTAGGGAACGCATGCGGCATGCATCTGGTATTTCCTAACGGGGAGCACGAAAAAATTCAGCTCAGCACCGGTACCTTTTCGATCGGTGCTGCTGAGACCTGCGATATCACGCTGGCTTCCGACGGAATGCTGGACAATCACGCGATGATCGCCGTCGACCATCGGGGAATCACGCTGGTGGCTGACAGCGACGCCCTAGCGCTCACCGTCAACGAACGGCCGGTCGCGGCAAAATCTATCCTGCGCCTCGGCGACCACGTCAAGCTCGGCGAAATCGATATGGTTTTGCTGGGCGACGCCAGGCGCCTTGAGAATGTCGGCGCTGCAACCGGCAAGCTTGTGAGTGTCAACCGAGACCATCCGCCCCGTTTTCTTATCCGAGGTTTAAACGGCGCCCTTAGCGGGCAGGCCATTGCGCTCTATGATCACGTGACATTGGGGAGCGCAGATGCCGACGTGCCGCTGGACGGCGCGGCAGCCGATATTCAGGTTGAAGAAACCGGCATCTACCTTCGCAACGCCAGCGGCATTGAGGTTAACGGGCATCCCGTCAGTGACGGCCAGCTCGCCGCCGGCGACCAGCTAGTGGCCGGCGCGCAGCGTTTCCTGCTGGAAGCGCCGGGTTTTGTGCCCGGCAAAGCCTACTCCGGCGTGGCGGAGGCCGCGACGGGTTCAGGCAATACCCAGGTATTCACCGCTCCCGTGATCGACGCACCGGCAGACGAACCTCCCGCCCCAGAGGCGCAGCCCGACCCCCCGCGCGAAGCGGATCATCGGCGCCGTGATGCCATCATTGTCGCGGTGTGTCTGGTGCTGTCAGCAGCCATGATCGGTTGGCTGCTCATGAACTATCTGTCCTGAGATGGCCGATCAGGAGGCTTTGCTGGCGTTGCGCAAGCGCATCGACGCCATCGATGAATCGCTTCAGCGGCTCATTACGGAGCGAGCCGAGATTGCCCAGGAGGTCGGCCGCGTCAAAGGCAGCGACCTGACCAGTCTTGAGCTTTTCAGGCCGGAGCGCGAGGCCGCCGTTTTGCGGCAGGTTGCCGAACGTAACCAGGGGCCGCTGTCCAACGATGAAATGTTGCGCCTGTTCCGAGAGATTATGTCGGCCTGCCTGGCGCAGCAGAACCCGCTGAAAATCGCTTTTCTGGGACCCGAGGGAACGTTTTCGCAGGCTGCAGCGATGAAGCAGTTCGGCCATTCGGTCATGTCGCTGCCGCTGGGCACCATCGAAGAGGTATTTGCGGACGTCGAGAACGGGCACGCAGACTTTGGGGTTGTTCCGGTTGAGAATTCGACCGAAGGGGCGGTGAACAACACGCTAGACATGTTTCTGATTTCCCCCCTGAAGGTTTGCGGCGAGGTGGAAATCCCGATTCATCACAATCTCCTGAGCACCGGCGAAAGCCTGGAGGTCATCGAGCGCGTCTATTCCCATCGCCAGTCGTTAGCGCAATGCCGGCGCTGGCTGCGTGAAAACCTGCCCCAGGCTGAGCAGGTTGCGGTGGATTCCAACGCGGAGGCGGCTCGCCGGGTCCGCGGTCGTCCGGAGGCCGCCGCGGTGGCCGGTGAATCCGCTGCCAGCATCTATGGTCTAAATCTGCTTCACGCACAGATTGAGGATCAGCAGGACAACACCACCCGCTTTCTGGTGGTGGGAAGAAACCTGCTGCCACCGAGCGGCCAGGACAAAACGTCGCTCCTGGTGTCCGCCGAGGAGCGGCCGGGGCTCCTCTATCACCTGCTGGATCCGCTCGCGAAGGCTGGGGTCAGCATGACCCGCATCGAGTCACGCCCGTCGCGCCAGGAGAAGTGGGGTTATGTGTTTTTCCTGGACGTGCTGGGGCACGCCGATCGCGATCCGCTGGCCGGAGCGCTGCGGGAACTGAAAGATCTGAGTTCCTTGTACAAGGTCTTAGGCTCCTATCCGGTGGCGGTCGTTTGAGGTGGATGTTCGGGCACTGCCCGCAGGTTTACCGGACGCCATTTGATCATGTCAGCTGAGCCTGAGTACTACTGTCAGCCGCCGCAGGGTGGGCTGCGCGGTTCCATGAGCGTTCCGGGTGACAAATCGATATCGCACCGCGCGCTGCTGCTCGGCAGCCTGGCCAGGGGGCAGACAAAGGTCACGGGACTGCTGGAGGCGGAAGACGTCAAGGCCACCGGTGTGGCGATGCAGGCCCTGGGGTCGCAGCTGGTGTCACAAGACGACCACCTTTGTGTGTTAGGTGCAGACGAGTGCCCCCTGTCGACCCCCGTTCAGCCTCTGGATATGGGCAACTCGGGCACCGGCATTCGTTTGCTGACCGGCTTGCTGGCAGGGCAGGGGCTCGGTGCAACCCTTACCGGCGACGATTCCCTGCGCAGTCGACCCATGGGCCGGATCATTCGCCCCCTTTCGCTGATGGGTGTGGACATCCGTGCTGCCAACGGGGGCCGGGCTCCGCTGGAAATTCTGCCTGCCGGCCGCTTACGGGCCCTGCGCTACGAAATGCCGGTCGCCAGCGCCCAGCTCAAATCTTGTCTGCTGCTCGCCGGCCTCGGCGCTGACGGTCCGATTGAGCTGCTGGAACCCGCCCCGAGTCGAGACCACACCGAGTCGATGCTGCGTGCTTACGGCGTCACGCTGGCGTCCGAGGAGCGGGCGGGAGAGCGATGGCTTCGCATGGAGGGAGGTCAGGCGTTGACCGGCCCGCAGTCGATCCACGTGCCCGGGGATTTCTCGTCAGCGGCCTTCTTTTTGGTGGCGGGTAGCATCAGGCCGGAGTCCGATCTCACGCTGACCAATGTCGGCATCAATCCGATGCGAACGGGTCTGCTGGACCTGCTCCGAGAGATGGGAGCTTCGATCGACGTGCTGAATCCGCGGGAATCCGGCGGTGAACCGGTGGCGGATCTTCGGGTCCGCTCAGCGACACTGCGGGGTGTTGACGTCGATCCGCGGCTGGTGCCGCTGATGATCGACGAATTTCCCGTAGCCTTTATCGCGGCCGCGGTCAGCGAGGGGGTCACTCGGGTACGCGGCGCCGAGGAGCTGCGCGTGAAGGAAAGCGATCGGCTGGCGGTGATGGCAGAGGGCCTGCGAACGCTTGGGGTTGTGGTAACCGAATACGAAGACGGTATCGACATCATCGGCCAGGACACGCTCGGCGGCGGTACGGTCCATGGCCAGCACGACCACCGTTGCGCCATGAGTTTTGCCGTGGCGTCGCTTCGTGCCCAAGCCTCGGTGACCGTGCAGTCGGTCGCCAACGTTGCCACCTCGTTTCCTGACTTCCGCGCGAGCCTCAATGCGCTCGGCGGACACGTCGAGGAGCGGGAAGGTCCTACATTATGAGCGGAGCTCAGGAGCGCAACGCCCGCACGGAGGCGGTTGGTGCGGTCAACCCGGTCCCGGTGGTCACCATCGACGGACCGAGTGGCGCCGGCAAAGGCACGCTATCGGTGGCCCTAGCAGGAAGGCTGGGGTGGCATTTTCTAGACAGCGGCGCGCTGTATCGACTGACAGCCTGGCAGGCCCTCGAGGCGGGGCTGGCCCTGGACGACGTGCCCGCGGTGGCCGAAGCCGCGCGCGAGCTGGACGTGCGCTTCGAGCTCGACGGGCAGGGCGGGTATCAATCGATGATCGGCGTGGAGCCGGTCGACCAGCTGATACGCGACGAGCGGGTTGCCGCGGCCGCCTCCAAGGTGGCGGCGCTGCAGCCGGTGCGGGATGCGCTGCTGCAGCGGCAGCGCGATTTTCGGGCGCCGCCGGGCCTGGTGGCGGACGGACGTGACATGGGGACGGTCGTTTTCCCCGACGCACCGTGCAAAATCTTTATCACCGCCAGCGCCGAGGAGCGGGCCAGACGCCGCTACGAGCAGTTGAAGGCGCAGGGGGCAGGTGTTACCCTTCGCGCGCTTTTAGAAGACATCCAGGCCCGCGACCAGCGGGATCGCGACCGAAGCAGCGCGCCGCTGAAGCCCGCCGCAGACGCTCACCTGCTGGATACCACCGAGCTCACAATCGAGGCGGTGGTTGAGGCAGCCTGGTTACTCATCCAAAAGCGGCTGGTGCTGTAGCACTAGCTCAAAGGCGCAGGATGCGCCTCGGCTCTTTCGGGAGCCAACACAGTGAAACCGGAAACGCTCCAGCAGTGGGTGGGCCCGGCGACACAGGGAAACGGGTGTTCACCCGTGCGGCATTGAGCCGGGGTGAGCTTGGATTGGAAGCCTTCAACCAACTACAAAGAGGTTTCTAACAACGAGCAAAGCGGCCTCGTGGGCTGTTTTGCGGATGCCTGTTCCAACGTTCGGCTGCAAAGCAGCGCGCCGTTGATTGGGCGCCGAACGATTTGGACACACGAAAAAATATTATGAGCGAATCGATACAAACCGAAACCGGCAGCGAGTCGTTTGCCGAACTCTTCGAGCAAAGTCTCGCCTACAGCAATCTGAAACCTGGAGCGATCGTCACCGGCACGGTGATGGACATCCGCAACGACGTGGTTGTGGTCAACGCCGGGCTGAAGTCGGAAGGCATTGTGCCGATCCAGCAGTTCCTGGATCAGGACGGCGAGATCGAAGTTACCGTCGGCGACGAGGTCGAAGTGGCCCTGGACGCCGTGGAAGACGGTTTTGGCGAGACCCGCCTTTCCCGGGAAAAGGCCAAGCGCGCCCGCGTTTGGGATGAGCTGGAATCCGCGCAGGAAGGTGAAGAGACCGTCACCGGTAAGATCAGCGGCAAGGTCAAAGGCGGCTTTACCGTCGACATCCGCGATATCCGGGCGTTCCTGCCGGGATCGCTGGTCGACGTGCGACCGGTGCGCGACCCGAGCTATCTCGAGGGTAAAGATCTCGAGTTCAAAATTATCAAGCTGGACCGCCGCCGCAACAACGTGGTGGTGTCTCGCCGCGCGGTCGTGGAGTCTGAGTACAGCGCCGAGCGCGAAGAGCTGCTGGGTAACCTGGAAGAAGGTGCCACGGCAAAGGGTGTTGTGAAGAACCTGACCGATTACGGTGCGTTCATCGATTTGGGCGGCATCGACGGCCTGCTCCACATCACCGATATGGCTTGGAAGCGTGTGCGCCATCCGTCCGAAGTGGTGGATGTGGGTGACGAGGTTGAGGTCCGGGTGCTCCGCTTCGATCGCGAGCGCAATCGCGTATCGCTGGGTCTGAAGCAAATGGGTGACGATCCGTGGAAAGACATCGCCCGACGTTACCCGGTGGGCTCGCGCCTGTTCGGATCCGTCAGCAACATCACCGACTACGGTTGCTTTGTTGAGGTCGAAGACGGTGTTGAAGGTCTGGTACACGTGTCCGAAATGGACTGGACCAACAAAAACGTCAACCCGGCCAAGGCGGTCACGATCGGTGACGAGGTTGAGGTTATGGTCCTGGACATCGACGAGGACCGACGTCGGATCTCGCTCGGTATCAAGCAGTGTCAGTCGAACCCCTGGGACGCCTTCGCGGCGCTCCACAACAAGGGCGACAAGGTGCAGGGCAACATCAAGTCCATCACCGACTTCGGTATCTTTGTTGGCCTGGAAGGCGGCATCGACGGCCTGGTTCACCTGTCCGACATTTCCTGGCTGGAGACCGGCGAAGAAATGGTTCGCAAGTTCCAGAAGGGTCAGGACGTCGAGGCGGTTGTACTGGCAGTCGACCCGGAGCGGGAGCGAATCTCGCTGGGTATCAAGCAGCTTGAGCAGGATCCGTTTGCCACGTTTATGGCCGCCAATCCGAAGGGATCGCTGGTCGTTGGCAAGATCCGTGAGGTGGAGCAGCGCGGTGCGTTTGTGGACCTCGAAGACGGTGTTGAGGCCTATCTTCGTGCTTCGGAGATTTCCAAGGACCGCGTTGATGACGCGACCAAGGTGCTGGAAGTCGGTCAGGAGATCGAGGCCAAGTTCATCGGTATTGACCGGAAGAGCCGGGTTCTCAGCCTGTCGATCCGAGCGAAAGAGGACGACGAGCTAGCCGAAGCGCTGGAGGAGTATCAGAACGCCAGCACCGGCACCACGAGTCTTGGCGATCTGCTGAAAGAGCAGATGAGCAAGAACGACGAGAAGGATCCCGACGCCTGATCGGACGGACCTTTGGACCGGGCTCTGCGCCCGGTCACGCTCTGAAGCGACGCCGCCGGGCTCCACGCGGGCCCGGCGCTGTCCATAGCCGTGCGAGACTGCCCGATGAGGGCTGAAAAGCTCGTAAGTCACTATCACGTCTCAGATCGTGGTCAATCGTCGGCTCCTCGTGTTACTCTTGCGACAGGGGGTTATGGGCGGTCCGGCAGCGGTGCCAGCGGGCACCGTGCGGGTACTCAGATCGACCACAGCAGGCGCAGCACACTGTAATTTCATGACGAAATCCGAACTGATTGAAGCGTTGGCCCTGAGCCAGCGGCATCTGGCTTATACCGACGTTGAAATGGCGGTAAAGACGCTTATCGAGCAGATGAGCGACTCGCTTGCCAGCGGAAACCGAATTGAGGTGCGGGGCTTCGGCAGCTTCTCGCTGCACTTTCGCCCTCCGCGTATGGGCCGCAATCCTAAAACCGGCGATGCGGTTGCGCTGCCGGGAAAGCACGTTCCTCACTTCAAGCCCGGCAAAGAGCTCCGCGAACGGGTCAATCGCGCCAACCAATCCTGAATTCACGATTGCTTTCGGCATCCAATCGGAGGTTAGGTGTCTAGGTCATGAATCGGATTTTTACTCTGCTGCTCGTCCTGGTTTTTGTTGCCTTCGGCCTGTTTTTTGGGACGCTCAATGAGGACCCGGTCACGGTCGACCTGTTTTTTATCTCCGTTACCCGACCACTGGCCCTGATCGTGATGGCCGCCTTTCTTGCGGGTGTCCTGCTCAGTGGGACGCTGGTCTACCTGTCCATGTGGTTTGGCGTGAAACGCCGTATCCGAGCCCTCAAATCTGAGCAGGCGGCGTCTTCGAGCAAAGCCATGGCGAGCAGTCATGGCTGAGACTGGTTTATTCTGGCTGTTGCTGCCGGTGGCAGCAGCGTCGGGATGGCTGGCTCACGCGGTGGCTCAGAGGCGCCAGGAAGCGCTGTCGCTCAAACAGTTTTCCACCAGCTATTTCCGCGGGCTGAACTACCTCCTCAACGAGCAGCCTGACAAAGCCATCGAGGTGTTTCTTAAGATCGCCGAAGTGGACCGCGACACCGTCGAAACCCATCTGGCGCTCGGCAATCTTTTCCGCCGGCGCGGCGAGGTTGATCGGGCTATTCGCTTTCATCAAAACCTGGTGTCGCGCGAGGGGCTAAGCCACGAGCAGCGCACGCAGGCGGTGCTGGAACTGGGCGAAGACTTTATGCGGGCCGGTCTTCTCGACCGCGCAGAAAAGCTGTTCGCTGATCTCCTCAAGATGAAGGAACATCGGCCTGAGGCGCTGCGCCACCTGATCAGCATCTATCAGCAGGAACGCGACTGGGATAAGTCGATTGAACACGCGCGAACGCTGCAGGAGGTTTCCGGGCAGAACATGCGCCCGGTCATCGCCCAGTTCTTCTGTGAGATCGCCCAGGCGATGTCCGACGGGAACAATTTTCAGTCGGCGCGAAACCAGCTTCGGCGGGCTCTCAACGTGGACCCGGGCTGTGTCCGGGCCAGCATGCTGGAAGGACATATCTGCGTGCAGGAGGGGCAGTGTGATCAGGCCATTGCCGCCTATCGCCGCGTGGCCGAGCAGGACCTTGACTATATTCCGGACGTGCTCGAACCGATTCTGCGCTGTTTTGAGAGTGCGGGGAGGAGCGAAGAAGCCCGCGAATTTCTGACCGACGTCATCCAGCGTTATCGGGGCGTGTCGCCCGTGATCGCGCTCGCGGAACTGATCTTGGTGGAGGAAGGCCGCCAGGAGGCCGCCGAGTTCATCAGCGCGCAGCTACGCCAGCGTCCCTCGGTGCGTGGGCTCGCGTACCTGATCGGTCTCAATCTCCACGATACGGAAGGCCTGCAGCGGGATAACCTGCTTATTCTTCAGGACCTGACCTCTAAGCTGCTCGAGGGTAAGCCCGTGTACCGCTGCAATCAGTGTGGTTTCGGCACCCGGTCGCTGCACTGGCAGTGCCCAAGCTGTAAAAGCTGGAATAGCGTCAAGCCGATTCACGGCGTCGCCGGCGAGTAGGTCGGCTCCATGCCCCTGTTTGCCGTCGCAGCGCTGCTGACCCTCGCGGCAACCCCCCTGCTGGCCCGCTATGCTCGCCGACAGGGGTTGATCGACAAACCTGACCCGCGAAGGCTGCACGTCGGCGAGGTCGTCCGCGGGGCAGGGGCCGCCATGGTGGGGGTCTTCCTGCTGTGCACCGGGGCTGGGCCCTGGCTGGCGCCGGACCTCATGGTGCAACCGCTGACGCTGGCCGCCGGGCTCTACGTAGCCGTGCTTGGTGCGCTAGGCTTCTGGGACGACCATCAGCCCATCGCTGCTCGCTGGCGCGCATCAATTCAGCTGGTGGCGACAGCCGGCCTGCTCCTGGCGCTGCCATTACCAGAGGGGGCGTTGGCGCTGCCGCTCGTCGCGCTGGCGGGCGTGCTGCTGATCGTTTGGTGGATCAATCTGTTTAACTTTATGGATGGCAGCAACGGCATGGCCGCCGTCCAGGCCCTGTTTATGGGACTCGCGGCCAGCTGGCTCGTTGCCGAGTCGGCGGTCGGCGGGACCGAGGCATACCACGCTCGACTTTGTGCACTCCTCACCGCTGGTGTCGCCGCCGGATTCCTACCGTGGAATTTCCCGCGTCCGCGCGCGTTCATGGGTGACGTGGGGAGCTACGGGCTCGCCGCCATGCTGACGGTCACCGCGCTGCTGGGGCTGCGCAGCGCGTCGCTGCAGTGGGCAGAGGTGCTCCTGCTCCCGGCCGTATTTGTGCTGGACGCAAGCCTGACGCTCCTACGCCGGGTCCTGGCCCGCCGCCGGTGGTATGATGCGCACCGCGAGCACGTGTATCAGCGGCTGGCTGCCGGCGGTGTCGGCGCCGCCGGCGTACTGATGATTTACACCGTTGTTAATGCGGGGTTCATCTTGCCGGCGGTATGGTTTCAGCGGCGCAATCCGGAGTTGAGTACGCTCACGGTGTTCGTCGTTTACGGACTATTGATCGCTGCCTGGCTGATCGTCAGTCGGGCCCTTGACCGCAGGCAGGGCACATGAACCGAGCATGGCAGGCAACCTGGCATCCGCGAACGGCGGTCGCGCTGCACGACCTGTTTATGGTTTGGGCCGGCTGGAACATCGCTCACTGGTTGCGTTATCAGCTCCTCCCCTTCGAAAAAGCACAGCCGCTGTGGCCCACCGAGATGCCGGTGGTCCTCGTAGCCCAAGGGGCCGTTCTCGCCATCTTTGGTCTCTACCGCGGGATCTGGCGCTTCGCCAGCTTGCCCGATCTCTGGAATATCATCCGGGCGGCCGTTGTTGGCACCTCTTTGATCTTTCTGTCGCTGTTTCTGATCAGCCGACTCGAAGGCGCGCCGCGATCGGTGTTTCTGATTTATCCCCTCGTACTGACGCTGCTGCTAGGGATGCCGCGCCTGTTGTTCCGATTGTGGAAGGATCGGGCGCTGAGCTTTCGCTCCCGGCCGGGACAAACGCGCGTGCTGCTGCTCGGCGCCGGTGCTACCGGCGATCTGCTCGCCCGGGACCTGCCCCGGGACGGAGACTACTATCCAGTCGGATTTCTGGACGATGAGCGTCGGCTGGCGGGGAGCAAGCTGCGCGGCCTGCCGGTTTTTGGCTCCATCGACAAGCTGTCGGAAATCGTTCGCAGTCAGGCCATCGACCTGGCGATTATTGCGATCCCGTCGGCGAGCAACCAGCAGATGCAGCGTATCGTGGAGCTGTGTGAAGCGGACGGCGTGCCCTTTCGTACCGTTCCGCGACTCAACGACCTGGTGTCGGGTCGCTCGTCCATCCACGAACTGAAGGATGTGGCGATCGAAGACCTGCTGGGGCGAGACCCGGTCGCTCTTGACTGGCTGGCGATTGAGGGCGGGCTGAAAGGGCGGTCGGTCATGGTCTCCGGCGGCGGTGGTTCAATCGGTGGCGAACTCTGCCGACAGATTGCTGATCTTGGGCCTGCCCGACTGACGATCCTGGAGCGGTCGGAACACAATCTTTATGAGATCGAGCGAGAGCTTCGCCGACACTGGCCCGAACTGATTCTCGACCCGCTGCTGATCGACGTTTGCGACCGGAGCGCGGTGGATTGGGCCATGAGCCAGTATCAGCCCGAGGTGGTTTTCCATGCGGCGGCGTATAAGCACGTACCGCTCCTCGAGCGGCAAACTCGCGAGGCTGCCCGGAACAACATTGTCGGAACACGCGAGCTGGCGATTGCCGCCGACCGTCACGGTGTCGGCCGTTTTGTTCTGATCTCCAGCGACAAAGCGGTCAATCCGAGCAGCGTGATGGGTGCTACCAAGCGGGCCGCGGAGGTGCTGTGTCAGGCGCTGGCGGAGAACTCGTCCACCCGGTTTATCACGGTCCGCTTCGGCAACGTGCTGAATTCCGC
>JBCDKA010000040.1:0-28945 GCA_038747195.1 Pseudomonadota bacterium | reverse complement strand
CCTGCTGAGGGGCCCCGGCGCCGGCAATCTTGCCGGTTGCTTTGAGCAGCAGGCGGCGGAATAGCGATAGCCGATCGACAAACAGGCGCCCGGCGAGATGGTCCATCTCGTGCTGCAGGCAGACCGCGGACATGCCCGACAAATGGGTTTCGAAGGGCTTGCCAAACTGATCGACCGCACTCACGTCCACTTCGGTTGGGCGGACCACTCGAGCGACGACATCCGGAATCGACAGGCAGCTTTCCTCGATCATGCCGAGGACATCACGGCCGTGGATAACCGGATTGATGAACACCTGCAGTTCGCTATGGTCTTCACTCAAATCCATCACCAAGACCTGTCGCAGGTCGCCCAGCTGCGGGGCACAAAGACCGATGCCGGTGGTGGTGTAAAGCGTATCGCGCAAATCTTCCACCAGAGACAGCACACTGTCGTCAAACTCGGTGACCGGTTGAGCCACGCGGCGCAGCCTCGGGTCAGGGATTTCAAGGATGGGTCTCACTGCCATAGTTACGGTCCTGATTGAAGGCTGGTTTCAGAAAAAGTCTGGCTACCGTCGCCGGCTCGCGGCACCAGGCCTCGGCGAAGCAACGGCGCGATGACAACAATCGTGGCCACCAGCAGCCCCATCTCCAGCGCGGAAACAGCGACGTAGCCGCCGGCCTCGGCCACGAATCCGAATACCTGGCGATCTGGGCCGAGCAGCAGGTTTGCCAGGTCTCGAACGGCGCTACTCAGCGCTACTCCAACGCCGGCGGCCATTACCTGCACCGCTCCCCAGGCCCCCAGAGCGAGCCCGGTCTGGCCCTTCGGCGCGCTCTCCATTATGGCCGTCAGGGTCGCATGACAAAACAGTGCACCGCCGAAGCCAATCAGGAAAGTGCCGACCAAAAAGACGCCCGGTATACCCAGCGAGTGCGCGCCGATAACCAAAAGACAACCTGGTAGACCGATGGCCGCGCCACCGAATGCGAGGCGAAACGGATCAGTTCCCCTGCTCAAGACACGGGACGCATAGGCAATTCCCAGCAGACCACCGAAAGCCAGGAGCGCCAGCAGCTTGGCTGTGGCAACGACATGCCCGCCCATTGGCTCAAGCAGCACCTTGGCCGTGCCAAAAGCCATGGAACCAAGACCCACAATGATCAGACGTCGAACCGTCTGCGGCCCGCGGCAAAGCTGACGCCAGGATTCGCGAAAGGTGGCAACCGGTGTCGCCGTGTCCATGTCGTTGCTCACCGCCAAAGCCTCCTGCTTCCAGCTGGCAATGAGGTTCAGCATGATGACGGCCACGGCAGCACCCTGTAGGACACGGACCAGCTGACCCGGGGTGAGGTTCTCCAGGGTAGCGCCGAAGACCCACGCACTGGCTGTTATGCCTGCCAGCAGCATCACGTACATCAATCCCACCACGCGGGGCTGCAGACGCTTCGGCGTTAGATCGGTCGCCAGGGCCAGCCCGGCCGTGTGCACCGTGTGGGCGCCAACGCCCACTAAAAGGCAAGCCACGGTGACTGAGACGAGCCCGATCCACTTTGGCGCGCTAGCGGCCGCCGCATCGCCGGCCAGCACGAGCAGGGCAAACGGCATTAGCGCTACGCCGCAAAACTTCAGCAGCGTGCCGCCGAGGATGAAAGGAACGCGGCGCCAGCCCAGCGATGACCGGTGGCTATCAGAACGGTGACCGATCAGGACCTGCAAAGGTGCAAAAAGCAGCGGCAGGACCACCATCATTGTTGCAAGGGCGCTGGGCACGCCGAGCTCCAAGACCATGACGCGGTTGAGCGTTCCGACCAGCAGCACCAGCGCCATGCCTACCGAGACCTGGAACAGGGAAAGTCGCAGCAGCCGGGACAGCGGAACCTCGCCGGGTATCGAGACCGCCGCGAACGGCGACAGCCGCGGGTTCTCAGAGGCCCACGGTGCAATCAGCTTTTGGGCGAGGCTGCTCAAGTGTTGACCTGCTGTTCCCTCTTTCGGCCCTAGTGCTTCAATGCCGCTCGGCTAAGAGGTCCTCTCAGCCAGCACCGGGAAGTTGAACATCGAGGACAGCGGCGTCTGGTTGTTCGACAGCAGCGGCAAACCGAAGCTGCTCCGACGATTGGGCTTCGGCGTCGTCAGAGGCTTAAATCCGATCATCGATGACAGGGTTGTCTTGCCGCGGCTTAGCAGCGGCATGCCAAAGCTGGAGGTGCGACCGGGCTTTGGCGTGGTCAGGGGCTTTAGCCCCATCATTGACGACAGAGGCGTCGCATTGCTGCTCGACAACCCGAAGCCAACGGCGCGGGACAAAGAGAAATTGGAAAGCTCCCGGACATTGATTGAACGCCTGGAGCGGGCCAGAGCCGGGATACCCAGGAAATCGGACAGCGGTGAGGGATCGTATGAGGTGTACTCGCGGATCATTTCGGTCTCCACCCCGCCCGCGTTGGCCATCACGCGATTGGCAAGATCTCCTCGACCAAACGGCGGCTCCATGACCAGCACGCTATGTCCATTAGCCAGCGCTTCCGCGCAGGCCGCTCGATACGTTGCAGGCAACACACTCGCTTTGATCGCCTTGTCGAGCAACATCGATGTATCACCCGCCTCCGGCGACAGCATGGTGATGTCTTCAGCGAGGAACGCCAACTCTGTCAACGAGGTGATTGCGCTCTGGGCGGCCTCATCTGACTCAAAAAACCTAACGATGGTAAGCATGATCATTCTCCAGACGAAAAACCATAAATGCCCCCCAAAATCGCGGATTTTCCGGCATTTTGCCGTCCGATTTCCCGACAAACCGAGGAAACATCCCGCAAAATTATCGGTGTCAACATTCTTTGTCAACGCAGCTTGTCGTCTTAGAATGTACACTTCTATTTACACAATGAAAAGCCGGTTTCTCGCAGCCCATGAACTACCCAACCAAACGTTTTGCCGGACACCCGGAGGCCCTTCGCGTAGGCCTGTGGACAATCATTGCCGGATAGAGGCCCAAGCAGCGCAGCTTTAACTACCCGCGCTACCCGCCAGGCGTGAACATTTGCTCTGTATCGACGACATCCGTCCTGCCGACCTGCGCACACTTCTTGCGCCCTTGAGCCTCAAGCTGACCATGGTCGACCCGAAACAAACCATCCCCGGCTCGTATTGGGGCGAACCCGAAGCGGGCCTGATCGCCGATGAGCTTTTCATTCGGGGAGACACGCCGGTCCATTCGGCGCTCCATGAGGCAGCACACTTCATTTGCATGACCCCGGAGCGGCGGACGGCGCTGCACACCGACGCGCAGGGCGCCGACAGCGAGGAGTCCGCCGTTTGTTATCTGCAGCTATGCCTCGCCGAGGCATTGCCCGGGGTTACCCAGGCACGCTTGATGGGCGATATGGACAGCTGGGGCTATAGCTTCCGGCTCGGCAGCACCCGCCGCTGGTTTAAGGATGACAGCCAGGATGCCAGGCAGATGCTGCTCGCCTGGCGCCTGATCGATGAGGAGAATCGTTTTCTGTTCCGCGTCCGGGCTAAGGAAGGTGTCAGTACGCCTGGCAAAGGCGGATAAACGCCTCTCCCCGCTCCTGAAAATCCGCAAACTGATCGAAGCTGGGTGCGCCCGGCGACAGCAGGATCACCCCGCTCTCCTCGCAGGACAAAAACGCCAGCGCCACCGCCGCCTCAAGGTCCGAACATCGGCGGTGCTTTTGCGTGGGGGCAAGCGATGTCAACGCATCCGTCAGGCGCTCGGCCCCCTCACCCTGGACGATCACTTCCGTGACCGGCGCGGCTTCGAGCTCCCGCGCCAAGCCCGCCCAATCCTGCTGCCGCTCGAAGCCGCCCACAATGAGCACCAGCGGTTCTTCGCGAAAGCAGCGTAGCGCAGCGATTGTGGCGTCCGGCGTTGTGGCGATGCTGTCATTGATGCAGCGGGCTCGAGCGACGCCGGACACGGGCTGCAGTCGATGGGGCAGCGGATCAAATCGGCTGGCGGCAGCGAGCGCCGCCTCAACGTCGGCGCCAGTCAGAGCCAACGTGGCCAAGGCGACCTCGAGATTGTCCAGATTGTGCCGTCCCGGCAGTTGCCAGCCTGCGAGTTCACCGACCTGCTTTCCGGCCCTCCGCACCTCGTTGCCCCGGACCTGCCAGCTCGCGTCGCTGCCGGCCCACTCGGACACCCCCTGCCCTGCGAGCGTGCCCCTGGCACCCTCGTGAGCGACGGTGCCGACACTCGCCATTGCCAGCAGCCGCCGCTTGTCCTGGTGGTACTGCGCCAGGCTGCCGTGCCAGTCGAGATGGTCAGTCAGCAGGTTGGTCAGCACCGCGATTTCCACCGTCCCGGCGAGGTCGACGATCTGATACGACGACAGCTCCACCACAAACCAGTCGGGGAGTTTGTGCTGGTCCTTGAGGTCCAGAAAGCTGAGCACCGGTTGGCCAATATTGCCCCCGAGACGCGCCGTAAGCCCGGCTGCGGTCAGCAGGTGAGTCAGCAGACTGCTGGTTGTGCTTTTGCCCTTGGTGCCCGTGACCGCAATCACGGGCGCACCCGGGCCCTCAGCCAGCCACAGTTCAGTGCCGCTGCTAAAGCGAACGCCCGCCCGCCTTGCAGCCACCAGCTCAGGCCGATACACGCTGAACCCCGGCGAGCGGATCACCACGTCAAAGCGGCCAAGCTCCAGCTCCGCCAGGGGTCCCCAGCGTGTGGCGGCTTCGGCATGCGGGTCGAGCGGCTTTTCATCCAGCAAGGTCAGCTGCTCATAGCCGATCCGACTGCCGATCGCCGTCAGCGCCGCGCGGCCCTCAACCCCGGCGCCGAGGATCGCCACCGCCTTGCCGGCGAGGTCCGCGATTTTCACCCGGCAAGCCGCTCATCGATGAGGGCTTGGCGAAATTCCGGCGGAATCGTACCGACCGTCATCTCTTCGTAAAACCCCTCCAGCGAGGGTGCGTTAGCCACCTCCTCAGCCAGGGCAGCCACCACCGCTCGGTCGCGCCACGATGGATCTGACGCGAGCACCCTCATCAGCGCGGCGCTTTCCTCCACCTCGCCGACACATTCAAACGGTTTGATCTCGTCCAGCCCGCACAGCGCACGGAAGCCGGCTTCCTGCGAAGGATCGTCCAGCAGGTCGCCGCCGAAGATCGGAAGCAGCTCGTCAGGGCTGAGATGAGGCGCCAGCGCCAGAAACACGAATCGACATTTGGGACAGTTGCGGCACCAACGGCCCTCGACCCGGGAGCCGTCGAGATGGAAGTTGCGATTGCAGCTGGAAAAGTGCTGATGCCATATGGCGAGGCTGGCGAAGCGCCGAGCGATGGCCACCTCCGATGCACCCCGCAGGAGCGAGAAATAGCGAAAGCCCTGCAGCACCTCTTGTTCGACAGTCTCCTGGAAACGCCGCTCGAAGGCCCCACTCTTGCTGTACTGATGGTTGACCTGCTCACCGCCGGCAAGTTCGAGGTTCGCGGCGTCGGCGGATCGCTCGTTCGACATGACCACCGTGTCGAAGCGGTACAGCACGCCGGCCACCAGCATGATGCCCGCGAGCACCGCCGTGATCGGCACGTGGCCGTTGTAGGCGCCCGAGCGATTGAGCGCCAGCAGTTCGGGGTCAATCGTCCGAGCGATCTGCAGGTGCCCCTGGCTGTAACCCCGAGTCTCCAGCCGGTCAGCCATCTCCTGGATCAGCGCGGAGCTGCCCACGGCGATGGTGCGAAACGCGATACCCGCCCGACGCAGCGCGTCGCAGGTGACCAGCGAGTCCTTGCCGCCTCCGAGCGGCACCACAACCCCGGAGCCGGTGGTGCGAGGAACGGTGCCGGCGATGCCCCGTCCGGGCTCCGCTGTGGTCGCGGATTCAAACAACGTGACCGGCGGCGGCGTTAGACCGCTCCGAAACGTCATCTCGGCCAGCCCGTGGCGATACACCTCGCCGAGCAGCACCCGGCCGAGAGCTCCCGGCTGAGTCTGCGTGAAAGCCACCGACGGCGGCAGCGCAGCCTTAAAGTAGCTGACGCCCGCCAGCCAGTGCGCCAGCCTCAGCGCTGATTCGAGCGCGGCGTGGTCCACCCCGGCGGGGTCGGGGACCTCTGGAAACCTGAGCCGCTCGCTGAAGTGTCGTTCCCCCAGCGCGTAGCCCAGCGTCGCCTCACCGGTCTCGGCGTCCCAGCGACAGTCAGTAAACGTCAGGCGGTCTACGCTTGAGGGGTCGAAGGTGATCATCGATCAACAGCAAGCCATCGTCGCCCCGATCCTCGTCAGTCCAGCAGGAGTTCGGCTGCCGGCGGGCGAAGGTTGTAGTTTGACGCCATCGCAGCGCTGTAGGCGCCGGCATTGGCGATCAGCAACACATCGCCGGCCTCGCTGACCGGCAGCAGCCGGTCCAGCCCCAGGATGTCTCCGGTCTCGCAGATGGGTCCAACCACGTTACAGACCTGACCTGCCGGTTCGTGGAGCCGGCTGAGGTTTGCGATCTCATGATAGGCGCCGTAGAGCGCGGGACGGATCAGGGAGTTCATGCCGGTGGCGACGCCGACATACTGCACCTCACCCTTGCCCTTGAGTTGGGTGACCCGCGCCAGCAGCACGCCCGCCTCGGCCACCAGGTATCGGCCCGGCTCGAGCCAGATTTGAACAGGCCGCAGCAGCTGCTGCTTGAGTTCCGCCAGGCCCTCATCAAGCGCCACGAGGTCAAGCGCCGCATCACCGCTTTTGTCGGGGACGCCCAGACCGCCGCCGAGGTCCAGCACCTGCACGTCGGGAAAACGCTCGAGCCAGCGCGCCATGGTTTCCAGCGTTCGATGCCAGGCCCCTGCGTGCATCACGCCAGAACCGACGTGGGCATGCAGCCCCCGGATCGTGATGTTGTGGCGGTCTGCCAGGGCTACCAGCGCATCGTGATCTTCCTCCACGATGCCGAACTTCGAGTTGGCGCCGGCGGTGCGCACCAGCTTGTGATGACCCAGGCCCGACCCAGGATCCAGCCGGACAAACACGTTGTGTCCCGCGAATTCCTCCCCCCACTGCTCCAGCACAAACAGGTTGTCGACGGTGACGTTGACCCCGAGCTCGAATCCCTTGCGGTACTCCTCTCGGGGAGCAAAATTCGGCGTGAACAACACCCGGTCCGGCGTCAGCCCCGGCACTTCTGCTAGCGCTCGCTTGACCTCCGCCAGCGACACACACTCCATGCCGACGCCGCGGCCTCCCAGCTCCCGCAGCACCTCGGGATTGGAGTTGGCTTTCATCGCGTATAGCACCTGATCTACGTGCTTCAGTGACAGCAGACGATCGGCCGCCTCGCGCAGGGCCGGGCGTGAATAGACGTAGGCGCTGCTGCGGTCAGCCATCAGGTCCAGCAGGCGATCGCGTGATGTCTCCCACCAGGGCGCCGGGCCGCCGTTGCTCGTCTCACCCCGATGCAGCTGCTCCCAGCTTTCGCCAAAGACGGTGTCGCCGCCAACCCCGCCGGGGATGAGCTGTTGATGCAGTTGCATCACCAGCTTTTCAGCGTGCGCCTCGTCGACGACAAACGTCAGATTGAGGTCGTTGGCGGCCTGGCTCACCAGATAGATCCGGCGATGCTCAAACACCTCCAGCGCCGGCCCGAGCTTGTGCAAGATGGTGCGGATACCCATCCCCACCAGACTGACCGATGCACACTGGTCAATCACCTGAACCCGGCAGATCTGGCCCAGCTCCTCGACCAGCCGGTTCAGCGCCTCAGCGTCGACCAGGTGTGTAGTGAGATCCAACGACACCGTGACGTTCGCCTCCGAGGTTGACACCAGATCGACGGAGAATCCGTGCGCGCGAAACAGGCCGAAGGCCTCCGCCAGGAAGCCCACCTGATGCCACATCGCAAACCCTTCCATCACAATCAGCGTCAGGCCGCTGCGGCTTACGATGCCTTTGACCTGGGCCCCGAAGTCGCGGGCCTGCGGTGAGATGAGCGTCCCCTGATGATCAGGCCGTGCGGTCCAGCAGATCTGCAGCGGTATTTCTGCTCGGCGCACCGGCTCGACCGACATCGGATGCAGCACCCGGGCGCCCATCGACGCCAGCTCCTGAGCCTCGCGATAGGACACGTAACGCAGCAGCCGTGCCCCGGGCAGCGCCCGCGGATCGCTCGAGAACATCCCGGGCACGTCGGTCCAGATCTGCAGCAGCTCAGCACCGAGCAGCTCGGCCAGGCAGGCCGCGCTGGTGTCGGAACCGCCCCGGCCGAGCACGGCGGGCTGACCATCGGGGAGCCGAGCGACAAACCCTTGGGTCAGGTGCACGTCACACTCGTCCGCCAGTCGCTCGGCGGTCTCCGGGGATGGGGTTGGGCGACAGCGTGCCGCCAGATGGTCGGCCGAAGGGTTGGACCCAGACGGTGAGGTGGTAAGCAGCGTGCGCGCGTCCGTGTCTCGGGTATCGATGCCGCGATGTCGCAGCCAGGCGCCGCCGCAGGCGCAGGTCAGGTATTCACCCAGGCCGAGTATGCTGGCCTGGACCGCCGGATCGGTACCCCGGTCCGGGTTGGCCGCGAGGTTGCTCAGCTCCTTAAGCGCAGGATCGAGAGAAGCGGACACACCCATCTCGTCAAGCAACGATTCGTAGGCGGATTGGATCTCCTCGACCGCGTCTGCACCCCGCTCGCCAGCGGCAATCTGCTGGAGCTGATCGGTCACGCCACGGATCGCGGACACCACGATCATCACCGACCGGCCCTCGGCCTGCTCACGCCGCACCTGCGCCTCGATGTTTTCCCAGGCATCGCGAGACCGAACGCTGGTCCCGCCAAATTTCATTACAACCCAACGCGGCATTTGCGCAGCAACTCGTTCGTCAAACCATTGCGCAACGTACCCGAGTACCCGCCCGTTGACTAGCGCCGGATGGCACCGGCAGGGTTGACCTTCAAAGCTGCCCCGGAAAAGCCATAAATCGAAAGTGCCCCGAAAAAGAAAAAAAGGCCGCCCCAGGGGAAGGGCGACCTCCGGTACCCGTCAGGCATGAGAGGCTGAAGATGCGATCGCTGGCGCGAAACGCGGCCCTAAGCAGCGACGGTCAGCAGTGCCGCTGCCCGCGGATAGGGCGAAGCCGGGCCTGCGCTAGCGACTGACGGGGTTGACTGATACCTGCAGATCGATCACCGGACCTGGATCGTTGTCCAGGCGCGTGGTGTAGACCTGCCCGTTGTACTCATATTCCACCCGGTAGCCGGTGATCCGCTCTTCACGGTAGTACTCGTTGGCGGTTCGGCAGCGCGTTTCCACCCGGCGGTAGTCCCGGTGACGGTTGTGCTGCACGTCGTTTGCCACGCTGGCGCCAACGATGGCACCCACCACGGTGAGCGCGTCGCGGCCGCGGCCTCCGCCGAACTGGCGACCCACGGCTCCGCCGACGATGCCGCCGAGCAGCCCCGGCGTGGCGCTGCGTCGCCCGCGATACCGCACCTGCTCGTCCCAGCAGACCTCACGCTGGGTCGGCACCTGCACCGATTCATAAATCGGCGTTGAGCTGATGACCTGACCCTGTGTACGCTGAATCTGGGCGGATGCCGACGTTGTCGCCAGCAGCGCCAGGCCGGCCAGACCTACCAAAACGTTTGCGCTCATCAACTTTTTCACGGTGTGCTCCTTTGCAAGTGTGTGCTGGCGGCATGCCCCCAGCACTCGAAAGCTTAGCGTGGTCAATCTGAATCTTTCCTGAACGGCGCCCCGGGGGGGCGTGTCGGCTTAGGCCAGATTCGGGCAGAAGCTGACTGCGGAGACCCATGGCTCTCCGGCGTTCAATCAGGAGACCGACCAAACGCCTGTGAACTTTCAAAGTCTGGCCAAACGGTGAGTGAGAGTGCCAGGGTTTTGCCAGCGCCTGGCTGATCGGGCAAGATGAATTATCCGAGCGCCAGCAGGCGGTTGGAAAGCACTCTTCCAGAAGTCCACAGGGCTTTCCCGCCAGTTCGGACGGCAACGCCGGAGAAGGCGGCTGCCGGGAGGTCCGGCCCAAAAACCGCTCCGCTACAGCGCTGGCCATCGGCACAACGCCACGACAACAGCAAGCGGGAGAGCAAAATGCCCCAATACACGACCGACGCCATCCGCAACCTGGCCTTGACGGGCCATAGTTCGGCTGGAAAAACCACGTTGATGGAGGCGCTGTTGGCGTCAGCCGGCGCAATCAGCAGCGCAGGCAGCGTGGAGCGGGGCTCGACGGTCGGCGATTTCGATCCGATGGAAAAGGAACACCAGCATTCGCTCGACACGGCGCTGGGGCATCTCGACCACCAGGGTGTTTTGATCAACCTGCTCGATACCCCGGGCTATCCCGATTTCCGCGGACCAACCCTTTCTGCGCTAGCGGCGGCCGAGAGCGCGGTAGTTGTGGTCAACGCACAGTCAGGCATCGAGCTCAACACGCGCCGCATGATGCAGCGTGCCCAGGAGCGTGGTCTCTGCCGCATGATCGTGATCAACAAAATTGATGCTGACGGCATCGACCTGACCGAGCTGGTGCGGGAAATCCGTCGCACCTTCGGCGATATCTGCCTGCCGGTGAACCTTCCTTCCGAGAACGCCAGCAAGGTGCTCGACGTGTTTTTTCACACCGAGGGAGAGGCAGACATTTTCAGCGTCGAGGCCGCCCACACCGAGATCACCGATCAGGTCGTCGAGATGGATGAAGATCTGATGGAGGTTTATCTCGACCAGGGGAGCGTCGAGCCGCGCCAGCTTCACGATGCGTTCGAAAAGGCCCTGCGCGAAGGACACCTGGTCCCCATCTGCTTTACCTCAGCAACCACGGGTGCCGGTATTCCTGAGCTCCTGGATTTTATGAAAAGCCTCATGCCCAGTCCGCTCGAGGGCAACCCGCCACCGTTTCTTCGCGGTGAGGGGGATGACGCTGAAGCGGTTAGCGCCTCGCTGAAGGCGGACGACCACATCCTGGCCCACGCCTTCAAGATCACCAACGATCCGTTTGTCGGCAAACTCAGCATCCTGCGTGTTTACCAGGGGACGCTGACCGCCGGCGCACAGCTTTACGTGGGCGAAGCCCGCAAGGCGTTTAAGGTGGCGCACCTGTTTCGCATTCAGGGCAAACAGCAGATTGAGGTGGATAAGGTTTACCCCGGCGATATCTGCGCGGTCGCGAAGGTGGAGGACATCGTCTACGACTCGGTCCTGCACGATTCTCACGACGAAGACCACTGGCATCTCAAGCCGCTGGATTTCCCGCAGCCGATGTTTGGGCTGGCGATCGAGGCGGCGACACGCGGCCAGGAGCAAAAGCTATCGACGGCGCTGGCCCGGTTGAGCGAGGAAGACTCCTGTTTTCACGTCGAGCACTCCGCTGAACTCAACGAGACGGTGATTCGGGGGTTGGGCGATCTCCATCTGCGCATCATGCTCGAACGAATGGCGCAGCGATTTAATGTGGAGGTGACCACCCGTCCACCCAAAATTGCCTACCGCGAAACGATCACCAAAGACGCGGAGGGACACTTCCGGCACAAGAAACAGTCGGGCGGCGCCGGCCAGTTCGGTGAAGTGTTTCTGCGCGTCGCGCCGCAGCCCCGGGGCGAAGGCTTTACCTTCGAAAACAAGGTGGTGGGCGGCGCGATTCCCACCAACCTGATTCCGGCGGTGGAAAAAGGGGTGCGTCAGATCCTGGACGAAGGCGCGATCGCGGGCTATCCCCTGCAGGACCTCAAGGCGACCGTTTACGACGGCCGATTCCACGCGGTGGACTCCAAGGAGATCGCTTTTGTAATCGCGGCGCGCAAAGCCTTTATCGACGCTATCGAGCAGGCTTCACCGCAGGTGCTCGAACCAGTGGTCGAGCTGTCGGTCAGCGCACCCGACAGCTACATGGGAGACATCGCCGGCGCGCTCGCCGGTAAAAGGGCGCGCATCAGCGGCACCGACGCCGCCGGCTCAGGCCAGGTGGTGGTCAGCGCCCAAGCGCCGCTGTCGGAGCTCAGCGACTTCCAAACGGAGCTGAAGTCGTTGACGGGCGGTCGCGGGCGCTACAGCATGGAGCTCAGTCACTACGAGCCGGTGCCGGGGCAGATCCAGAAACGTCTCTGCGACGCCTTTGCGCCGAAGGACGACGAGTAGGCCAACCGGCGCTACATCGAACACGGAACTGATTGATGGCTGAACCCCTGGTTCGCATGGTGAACGTCCATAAGACCTACACCCGCACCGGCGGCGGTGCGCAGCGTCTGGACGGGTGGCTGAGCGCGCTGCTCGGCCGGCCCGGCAACGCTGACGGCACCCCTGCCCTGCACGACATTTCTTTGCACGTAGCACGCGGGGAGTCGGTCGGGCTGATCGGCGACAACGGCGCCGGCAACTCGACACTGCTCAAGATTTTGGCCGGCGTGCTGCGTCAAAGCAGCGGCCACGTGAGCGTGAACGGCCGCGTAGCCGCCTTGCTGGAGCTGGGCGCCGGCTTCAACCAGGAGTTCACCGGTCGGGAGAACCTCGCTCTCGGCGCCGCGCTGATGGGCGTGTCAGCCAATCAGCTGCGGCGGCGCCTCGATGACATCATCGCGTTTGCGGATCTCGGTGGGCATCTGGACCGGCCGCTGAAACACTATTCCTCCGGTATGGCGATGCGGCTGGGTTTCGCGCTGGCCACCACGCTGGAGCCCGACCTGCTGATTACCGACGAGGTGCTGGCGGTGGGCGACGAGTCGTTCCAGCGTAAATGTAACCGCTGGGTGGACGGCTACGTGGCCGGCGGCGGTACGCTCCTGCTGGTTTCGCACAGCATGGACCAGATCCGCCGACTGTGCCGGCGAACGTATTGGCTCAAAGGTGGGAAGATCGAACAGCACGGCGACACCGATGAGGTGGTCGACGCCTATCTGCGCTATCACGAGCGGAAGGGGGTCCTCGAACCGGACGCGGACTACGCTGGCGCCCACTATCGCCTGACGCGGCTGGAGGTCAACACCCATGAGGGCGTCTTGACCGACCCTGAATCGCTGATCATCGAAGCGGAGCTGCATTCGCCGGATGATCGGGCACCGGTGGTGGCGCTGGGCCTTAAGGATCGCCACAACACTGCCATCTATGGTCTCACCTCAGAAATGCACGGGGTCACCCCGCGCCGCCTTGGTCGACGACGCTTTGGTTTTACGCTCGCGCTGGATGTGAGTCAGCTGCTGCCGGGGCGCTACCAGGTGACCGGGCACGCTATGGACCCTGAGGCGCTGCGCCTGTTCGACACCGCGATTCGAGAGTTTGATCTGCCCGAAGGTGACTCAGCAGCAGGCCTCGCCGCAGACGATGCCGCTAGCGGGTTTGTGCGTCTTTGACCGGACCCCAGTGCTCTGCGTGCTGCTGCCATAGCGCCAGCAGGTAGTCCCGGTAAAGCTCAACTTCGGGATCCTGCGTCAGCGCGTTGAGCTCAGCGAGAAACCGCTCCGGCGGATGCACGCCGTAAATCACGTCCAATAGCCCGCCGAAAAGCTCGCCCCACTGCTGCGAGTACCGCACCTGGCTTTCCACTGCTGCCAGCCGGGACCGCTGCTCCGTGATTTGCTGCTCGCTCAAGTCTTTGCCGACGATCAGCTGAATCCAGGGGCTGGAGCTGTAGCAGGCGAGTTCTTGCAAGCCCGCGTGACGGGCGTAGAGCTGGAACTCATCAGGCGTGCAAAACTGGTTTCGGGCAACGTTCTTTCGCGTGGTTTGGTCGGAACGCGCCCATTCGTCCACCTCGAAGCGCCAGCGCTTCCAGCCCATCGGGTGATCAAGGTTCCAGGTTTCCAGATAGGCCAGCGCGCCGCTGGTCATCACGCGCCGCAGCTCATTGAGATAGAGAAACAGGTCTTCCTTGTCCATGTGGCACAGCACGGCAACGGTATAGACGCGCTCAAAGCTCGCGTCCTCAAGCATGTCGAGACTGGTCCGGTGGAGCTGCGACAGGCTCACCCCCTCGACGCCTTCCAGCCGCTGCCTGGCCACCGACAGCATCATCGAGGAGATGTCGACGCCGTGCCACTCGTGTACGTCAGCGGCCAGCTCGCGGCCGATACGACCCACGCCACAGCCCAGCTCCAGCACGCGATGGTCTCCACCGAGGTCGAGTGCCGCCCGCACCTGGGCCGCGGTCCAGCGACCGGTCAGGCGCACAATCGCCTCGCTGGCGCTGCCGTCGACCGCCGCCAACGCACCAGAATCGGTGCTGGCCTGGGTGTTCCAAAAACTGCTGTAAGACTGAAAGTCCACGCGTGGGTCCAAAGCTAGAGGGCGCGGGATTATAACGTCTAGCGGACCTCGTGATAAGCAGCCTCCGCTGAGCCGACTGACGAGGCTGCCGCCGGGTCACCGGCACAGCGCCGTGACGCATTCTTACGAACACCCGGCCAACCGACTCTATGGCGCCTGGCGCCGGTTGACTAACGTAAGTCCAGCGCTGCCGCCGGCGGCGCTCCCGCAACCCCAACAGAGGAAATAGGATGAACAGATGGATTTGGATTCTTGCGCTGCTACTGAGCGGCAGTGTCCTTGCCGGTGAACCGGTGGACGTCAATCGCGCCAGCGCCGAGGAAATCGCGCGGTCGCTCGACGGCGTGGGTTTGAGCAAAGCCGAGGCGATTGTCGCCTACCGAAAACTCAACGGCGCCTTCAAACATCGCGACGAGCTCGTCAAGGTGAAAGGCATTGGGCTGGCGACCGTTGAGCGCAACCGCGATTACATTCAGATTGGCGTGGCAACCGCTCGCCAGAAGCTGGCTGACGGCCGCAAATCCGGCTGACTCCGCCCGGCCCTCAGGTCGCGCAGCCCGCCTGGCCAAGGATGGCCATCGGCTGTTCGAAGCAGGTCCGGACGGCGACCGGCAACGCCGGCACAGTGCCGGACCAGTCGTGGGCGCCAGGGACGGCGCTCACGTTTTTATCCAGCCAGCGAGAAGCTGCCGCAGCCGGTCCTGAGCGGCCTCGATGTTCGCCATGATTTCGGGCAGGGAGATCGGCTCGTCCCCGGCAAAGCCGGCGGCCCAGTTAGCCGTGACCGTGACGCAAACAAACGGCAGCTCCAGTTCCGCTGCCAGGGCCGCTTCAGGCATACCGGTCATGCCCACAACGTGACAGCCATCGCGTTCGAGTCGCCGAACCTCGGCGGCCGTTTCCAGTCGAGGCCCCTGGACGGCGGCATAAACGCAGTCGTCTGCGCGCGCCAGCAGACCGGTCTCGTCGGCGGCGCGTAGGCTGGCACGGACCTCTGCGTCATACGGTTCAGTCATCTCAGCGTAAAGAGTGCTGAGCTCCAGCTCGCCCGCGTAGGTATGGTCCCGCCCCCACGTGTAGTCAATGATCTGATCGGGCAACCCGAGTGATCCGGGCGGCAGGTCGCGAGCCATGGAACCGACAGAGTTGATGGCAACCACCGCACGAGGCATGAGCTGCGAACACGCGTGGATATTGGCGCGATAGTTAACCTGATGAGGAAGGTATTCGTGGTCCTGACCGTGGCGTGCCAAGAAGGCCACCTCCTGCCCGTGCCAGCGTCCGCTGATCAGCGGCGCTGATGGATTCCCAAAAGGGGTATCCAGATCCAGCTCGCGGCTGTCGGTCAGACCGGGCCAGCGATAGACACCGGTTCCGCCGATCACCACAACCGTCATGCGTTGAGCCCGTAGATCGCGTCAAGGTGACGCAGCCGCCCTCGATAGTCCATACCGCAGCCAAACACGTAAACATCCGGAACCGTCAGGCCGCAGACGTCTGCCTTAACCCCCGGCAGGCACCGGTCGTGCACCTTTTGGACCAGCACGGCGGTACAGACATCCTGCGCGCCCGCTTCCCGGCAATGTCGAACCACGCCGTCCAGCGTAAAGCCTTCGTCGAGGATGTCGTCCACGATCAAAACTCGCTCACCAGCGAGGTCCGTGCGCGGAGTCGCCAGCCACCGGAGCCTGTCGCCGCCCTGCTCTTCGTGGTAACGCGTGGCGTGAAGGTAGTCCATCCTTACGTCCATGGTCAGCCGCGAAATCAGCTCGGCCGCCGGCAGCATCGCGCCGTTCATGATTGTCAGCACCAGCAGCGAATCCGTCGAGGCGTAACGTTCGTTAAGCTCTTGCGCCATGGAGTCATAGGCCGCTGCAACCGCCTCGGCACCGTGGATGATTTTGCTGCCTTCGGGCAGCAGGTGGTTCAGGTCAGGCAAGCTAGCTGTTCCTTGAGTTCTTGGTGCCGCGCGCTGGTCGCGAGCGACGCCCATGCCGGTCGGTTCACCCGACCGCGGAGTCGCTCCAGGCGACGTGGGTTGGTTGGCCGGTCCGGGAGATCTGTTGCCATCACTTGCTGTACGTCGTCTGGTCGGCAAACCAGCAGCAGGTCGCAACCGGCCTCCAGCGAGGCTTCAACGCGCTGACCAAACCCTCCCGCCTGATGCGCGGCTCGCATGCCCAGATCATCGCTGATCACCACGCCGTCGAAAGCCAGGCGTTCGCGTAGCACATCCTGAATCCAGGCGCGGGAAAACCCGGCAGGCCTGGCACAGACCTCCGGATAGACGACATGGGCGAGCATCAGACCCTCGATGCCGTCGGCAATAGCGGCGGCAAAAGGCCGCAGGTCCGTGGCCAATAGCTCCTCGAGGCTGCGCGGGTCGGTGGCGTCAGCAACATGCGTATCGGGCACCACCGTCCCGTGCCCGGGAAAGTGCTTGCCGCAGGCGGCCATGCCGGCCTCGCGCATCCCGGATCGATACGCCTTGGCCAGCGTTTCAACAGCAAAGGTCTCCGCATGAAAGGCGCGGTCGCCAATCACCTCGCTGCCAGCGTTCAGATCGAGCACGGGCGCCAAGCTGAGGTCGATGCCCAAACTGAGAATCTCGGAGGCCATCAGCTCTCCATGCGCGCTGGCCAGCGCGGCGGCCTGCGACGGGCTTTGGTCGAACACCTGACCGAGTGATGCGAGCGGCGGCAGCGTGGCGAGCGGTGTCCCAAACCGTTGAACGCGCCCGCCTTCTTGATCGATCATCAGCAGGGCGCCCGGACAGCAGTCGCGAACGGCCTGAGCGAGCTGCATCACCTGCTCCGGGCTCTGCCAATTTCGTTTGAAAAAGATGGCGCCGCCAACGCAGGGGTGACTCAGCCACAGTCGTTCTTGGTCGGTCAGCGTCTGCCCCGCAAGCCCGATAATGAGATAACTCATGATCGTGTAAAAACCGCGATGGACTCGACATGCCCGGTGTGCGGAAACATGTCCATGATGCCGGCGCTAACGAGCTCATAACCTCGTCCAACCAGCTCGCCGGCGTCGCGAGCCAGGCTGCCGGGATGGCAGGATACGTAGACCAGGCGGGGCGCCGCGAGGGCATCGAGCAGGGGAAGAAGTTCAGCCGCCCCGCTGCGCGGCGGGTCCAGCAGCACCCGATCGTAGGTTCCCTGACCCCAGGCGGTTGCTGCGTGATCTTCCCGGAGGTCCGCCGCAAAAAACTCCGCGTTCTCGATCCGGTTCAAGCGCGCGTTGTGGCGGGCGAGCGCCACCAGAGACTCCTCCCCTTCCACGCCGACCGCGCTGCGGCACGCGGCCGCGATCGGCAGCGTGAAGTTACCCAGACCACAAAACAGGTCCAGTACCCGATGCTCCGGGCTCAGCGCCAGAGCATCGAGCGTGTGGCTCACCATCTGGCGGTTCATCTCCGCGTTCACCTGAACAAAATTGAGGGGGCTGAAGTCGAATCGCAGCGCATCTCCGTGCGCGTTGGTCTGATCCAGCGAGAACGTGAGAGAGGCCGGCGGTTCGTCGGCCACCAGAGGCTGAACCGTATCCGGCCCGCCCGACTGCAGCCAGATATGAGCGTCCAGCGCTTCGCCCAGCGCGGCCAGCCGCTCGCCATCATCGGCAGTGAGTTCCTTCAGGTGCCGGACTACCAGCACCAGCTGGTCGTCGCCGGCCGCCATCTCAAGCTGAGGAATCTCGTCCGGAATGGAGAGGCCGCCGATGCAGTCGCTGATCTCCGCCAGGCGCATACCCACTTCGGGTATCAGCGTGTGGCATTCGGTCATATCGCAGACGTAGCGCCCCATGCGCTCGCGGAAACCCACCAGCACCCGGCCTTTGCCCGGCACGTTGCGGACGCTGAGCCGCGCTTTGCGGCGGTAGCCCCAGGAACCGCCGGCGAGCGGCGCCAGCCAGCATTGCGGAGTGACCCCGCCGATGCGGCGCAGGTTTTCTTCCAGCACCCGCTGCTTGGCCTCGAGCTGAGCCTCCGGCGCCAGGTGCTGGAGCGCGCAGCCGCCGCAGCGATCAAAATTTGGGCAGCGGGGCTCAGTGCGGCTGGCCGAGGGTTCCAGCACCTCCATCACCTGCCCCATGTCGAAGGCTTTCCGGCGCCCGGTGAGCCGGAAGCGCACCGATTCACCCGGCAGAGCGCCGTGAATAAAAACCGCTTTACCGTCGACCCGGGCGACGCCCCGGCCGTCGTGACTCAGGTCTTCGATCGTTGCGTTGAGGGGCTCAGCCGGCAGCCGCTGGCGACGTCTTCCCACCGGCTATTTTTGCCGCCAGTTGCCCGCGCTGTCCTGGTAGTACCAGCCGCTCCGCGCGTTGCTGACCCATTGCCGGGCGAAGGTTTCGCGAATCTGCGCCTCCCAGCTGGGCTGGCCATTGGCAATGGCAATCTCGCGATAAACGGCGTCGCGGTCGCGATTGTCCGCTGCCACCGCGGCGTTGAGCGCGCTGCGATCGCGCAGAGACACGCTGGACAGGTCACGAACCGCTACGCGCGCGTCGTTGGTTAACCCAATGGCGCCGCTGGCGAAGTGTTTGGAGAGGTCTTTGCTGAAGCGCGCGTTCATCCGCGACTGAATGGCACGGATTTCCGGTGTATTGATATCGATGTTGACCTGCGCGTGGGCCGGGGGAATCACCCAGTCCAGGATCGCCAGGGCCGCCGCCGGAAGGGCGGACGTTGCGCCTTGCGGGGCCGGCACAAAAGCGTCTGCTTCACCCTCCGCATCGGGCGCCTCGTCGGGGCCGATGACCTCATCGATGAACCGGTCAGCCGCTTCCTGGGCCGCAGCCTCGGGAAAGTAGACGTTGATGGTCACGCAGGCAGCCAGGGCCATGAGCAGCGCCGTCATCATGCAATAGCTTACTGTTTTCAATGTCTTTTCCTGTCTAAAACTCAAATCATCAGCCAGCATACGACCTACCAACTGACTGTCTGCTGAATCGCTGGGCGCCTATTCTACGCTTGCGGGCCCGCTTTCTGTGGCCGCTTGCAGCCGTCGTACCAGCTGAGGCCAGTCGACCCGGCGCGAAAACCCTTTGATGTCGATCCGCGGGATACCCGAGCCACGCACCAGGAAATAGCCGTTGCCGGCATCTCCGACCCCGCCCATATCGCAGGTATTGTTGCGCAGGACGCAGGTCAAGCCCAGCTGCTGGTAGCCAAAGTCATCAAAGATTTTGAGGACCGTTGAGCCCAGCGCTGCGGCGCCGCCGCCGATGCTGGAAAGGTTGTCGACGGCGCGCTGGCTGATCCGCTGCCGAACGCCGGCGTCTGGATCGGTGTGCAGATCCAGATCGAACGCCACCGGGCGCCAGTTCAGGAGCCGGAGGCCGTCCACCGAGCCTCGCAGCACACCCTCGATCTTGCCGAACGAAAAAGCGCCGGTCATCTGCTCGAGGTCGATATCTTCGATCTGCACGTTTGCCGAGAGCGTCGGGAGCACGCCGAACAGGCGCTCCAGCCGGAGCTGCTCCATCGTCACCGTGCCGCCAAAGACATCGACCACCACGTTACCCCCAACCTCGACTACCTGGTTGCGCAGCCGGACCTGCGGAATGGTGCCACCCAGCGTGCCGTTGAGCACCGGCCAGTCGAGCGCGCGGGTGATTTGATCCAGCGCTACCGGCTTGAGTTCACCACGGAAATCCATGGCCACCTGGTCGGTCCCCAAATCGTTGAGCGCAAGCTCGTCCACCTGAAGGCCGCCATTGAGGACCGGAAGAAACAGCGGGTCCAGCAGGAGCACCTGTCGGCCGCCGGCAAAAAAGCGGCTGTCCGCAGCGCCGATCAGCAGCGTGTAGTAGCGCAGCGAGTCCCAGGAGAGGCTGGAGTCAGCGGAGTCGCCGGCCAGCGAGTAGTCGACAAAGCCCCGGAGGCGGCTGGCGCCAAAGTGTTCCTGATTGCTGATGAAGTCGACGGTCTCAAAGATCAACGATACGTGGCTCATGGCGCCGTTTTCGACGCGGAAACCACCCAGAATCTCGCCGCTGGCCTCCACTTCTTCCAGGCCGAAACTTTCGCCGGCCGCCGACAAAAACCGCGGATACGCCTCGGCCAGTCGAAACTGATCGAGCTGCGCCGTCAGCAGCTCCAAAGTCCCCTCTCCGGCCAGCCGGGCCTCACCGCTGACGGTGACGCTGTCGCCGTCGCTGATCTGCCAGCGGTCGATCGATGTGGTCCCCGCCGGATTCCGCCGACCGGCGAGAGTGAGCTCAACGTCCGGCAGCTCGCTGAAGCTGAGGTAGGCCGGGTCCACCAGGAGCTCACCGCCTTCAATGACGGCCGAAGCCTCGAAGGTCAGCCCGTTGTCCTCGTCCGACTCGAGCACCAGATCACCGCGCAACGCAAGGCCGGCACCGGCGCGGCCGCCGTCAAGCGAATCGAAGCCCAGGTCTCCGACCGTCCAGCCGCCGCTGACGCGAAGGTTAGAACCCAGCGTCGCCGCCAGGTCGAACGCAACGTCGCCCTGCAGCGCGGTAAGCCCGGCCGGCAGCGCCACCGGCAGCTGCGACAGCAGTTCATCGAGCCGCAGCCCGGTCGCGCGCGCCGTCAGGGTCGGCTGCGTCCCAGCCTTAAACTCGACGGACACCTCGCCGCCGGCCAAGGCGATCGTCAGCGACGCCTGCAAGGCGGTGAACGGATCAGGCGACGGTACGTTCGCGGATCCGTCGACCGGCACCGATCTCGATTCACTGCTGCTCGTGCTGAAGCTGGCGTCCCATCGTCCCTGCACTGGCCGTTCGTCCAGCCGGAACGTCAGTTCGCCTGCGGCGCAGCTGCCGGCATCGCTCGCCAGCCCAAGGTTGGCACAACGTAGGGAAATTTCTGACAAGGACGCGGGCATGTTGCTGATGCCCAGCGTGCCAATATTCACGGAGGATTCACCATTAGGGACGACCACCCAATCAATCTGTTGCGCCCGCCAGTCCGCGCCAGCCAGCTCAGCGACCGAGCCGGACAGGGTCAGCTGACCGAAGGCAGTGCCGCTTGGAGACAGCAGCACAGCCAGCACGGTCCCCAGGCGTAGGAAGGGAAAACGCTCAGCGGCAGACAAAGCGGTGTGGCGGGCGCATCGGACCATGAATGGATCGGACTATACTGGCAATCGCGTCGCGAAACCGGGCAGGTAAACCATGCGGATATTGATAGCAGACGACAACGACATCAACCGAGACTTCCTCAAGGCTGCCCTGGGCGACCCCGGCATCCAGATCGAGGAAGCGGTGAACGGTCGCCAGGCGCTCGACCATTTTCTGCAGCAGCCGTTCGATCTGGTGCTGATGGATATCCGCATGCCCGAAATGGACGGCATCGAGGCAACTAGAGCCATCCGGCAGGCGGAGAGCCGCGCCGGGCGGACGCATGGCGCAAAAATCATTGGCTTGACCGCAGACCTGCAGCTGTCCACGACCACCAATCTCCAGCAGCAGGGTTTCGACAACTGCCTGGCGAAACCGATCAGCCGAGACACCGTGCGCCAGCTTTTGGCCAGCGACGTGGCGCCGGAGCCTACGATGGAGGAAAGCAGCGCGACGCCGGTAATGGATCGCGAAGCGGCGCTGGCCGCGGCGGGTGGCAACGTCGAGCTGCTCGATCGGTTGATGGGTATGCTGCATCAGGAGCTAACGCGTTTCCTGCCGGAGATCCGCCAGGCCGTCGCGTCAAACGACTTTGCCGCAGCGCGCGCCCCCGTGCACAAACTGCGCGGCTCGGCCGGGTACACCGGCTGTCTGGAGCTCAAGGAAACGGCCGCCAAGCTCGAGCTGGCGCTCACCCGAGGCCAGCCAGGCGAAATCACCCCAGCGCTCGATGAGCTGGCCAAGGCCGCTGACAACGTCCGTCAGCTTTAGTCAGAGCACCTGAGGAGGCGGTCAGCGCCTCGCTTCGTTCATCAGTCGCTTCATTTCCCGGACGGCCTCAGGGAGGCCGACAAAGACGGCCCGCGCCACGATTGCGTGGCCGATGTTGAGCTCCTCAATCGGCTCCAGCGCCGCAATGGGGGCGACGTTGTGGTAGTGCAGACCATGGCCGGCGTTGACCACCAGCCCAAGCGATCGGCCGAGCTCTGACGCCACCGCGATCCGGGTGAGCTCCTGCTCCCGAGCGGCGCCGCTGGCTTCGGCGTAGGCGCCGGTATGAAGCTCAACCACGGGGGCGCCCATCGACGCGGCCGCCCGAAGCTGGCTCTCATCCGGATCGATAAATAGAGAAACGCGAATGCCGGCGTCCCGCAGCCGTTGGCAGGCATCAGCGACTGGCTGACCGATGCCGGCAGCGTCCAAGCCACCCTCGGTCGTCACCTCTTCGCGTCGTTCTGGCACCAGGCAGACGTCCTCAGGCTGGGCTTCGCAGGCGATCGACAGCATTTCATCGGTCACCGCACACTCGAGGTTGACGCGGGTCGTGACCGTCCGCATCAGCAGCTCCAGATCCCGATCCTGGATGTGCCGGCGATCTTCGCGAAGATGGATGGTGATGAGGTCAGCGCCGGCCTGTTCCGCCAGGGCGGCGGCAAACACCGGGTCCGGGTAGTCCGTGCCCCGAGCCTGCCGCAGCGTCGCGACGTGATCGATATTGACCCCAAGACTAATCGGTCTCATGACTGAATCTCCGGTTGAATCATCTGTTGGTATAGCTGCCTCGAGCGCAGCGGCTTGGGGCCGAGGTAGTGTCGAAGCACCTCACCCAGCAGCTGCCGCGCCTCGCGCTGAACCGCTGCGTCTCCATCCTCGCCCCGCGCGAGGCACAGCAGCGTTTCGCCGCGCACCGTCTCCGCGGAGTCTTGCGCCGTTGCCACCGGTCCTTCCTCAACCTCATAGCGATAGTGTTGCGTCGCCTGTACCGGTTCGCCGGTCACCGCGTCGTGTGTCAACGCCACCGCGTAGCCTTGACTCGCCAGCAGCGCCAGCTCGAAGCGCCGCAGGACCGGCGCTGCAGCGCCGGTGGCAAGCCCGACGAGCGTCTTCAGGTAACACTGAAACAGCGTCTCGTTGGGGTCATCGCGCGCAGTGAGCCGCAGCAGCAGTTCGTTCAGATAGAGCGCGATCAGCGCGGGCCGGCTGCCCACCGTCAGAATCGGCGGCCCCTCCGCCTCAAGCTGACCAAGCGTCGCCAGCTGCCCCCGGCCCGACAGGCTGACCTGCAGCGGCACGTAGGGCTGCAAAAGCCCGCCGCGATGGCGCCGGGATTTGCGCGCGCCGCGCGCGACGGCACCGAGACGGCCCCGATCCCGGGTCAGCAGCTCGACCAGCAGCGACGCTTCTTCAAAATTGCGACGGTGCAGAACAAACGCTGGGGTCAGAACCCGATTCAATCCACGTAGCCCAGCTGCTGCAGCGACCGCTCATCGTCCGACCAGCCCTTTTTCACCTTGACCCACAGCTTCAGGTTCACCCGGCAGGCAAAGAACCCTTCAAGCGTCGCCCGCGCCGCGGTTCCGATACCCTTGAGCGTCGCCCCGCGCTGCCCGATCACGATGCCTTTCTGGCCCTCCCGCTCGACCCAGATCACGGCGGCGATATGCAGCACCGGACCCTCCCGCTGAAAAGCTTCAACTTCTACCGTCGAAGCATAAGGCAGCTCTTGGTGCAGCCGTCGGGTCACCTGCTCCCGGATGAATTCGGTGGCGATAAACCGTTCGCTCCGATCGGTCAGCTCGTCCTCACCAAATACCGGCGGACCTTCCGGGACGGCCGCCAGCAGGCGCATGCGCAGCTCCTCGAGGCCTTTGCCTTTCTGTGCTGAAATCATGAGCAGCTCGTCAGGATCAAACCGCTCGGCAAGCTCGGCAGACAGCGGCAGCAGCTTGGCCTTGTCGGTAACCAGGTCGGTTTTGTTCAGCACGCAGAACAGCTTGCCCTGCCGCTGGCGTAGCCCTTCCCCGATTTTCAAATCCGCGTCGGTCACGCCACGCGCGTCCAGCAGCCACGCGACCACATCTACGCCCTGAGAGACCGCTTCGGCGACCCGATTGAGGTAACGGTTCATGGCCGACGCGCCGGCGGGTGCGGCGTGAAGCCCCGGGGTATCCACAAACACGAGCTGACCATCGTCGTGATGGCTCACACCCAGGATCTGATGACGTGTTGTTTGAGGTTTGTGGGCGGTGATGCTCAGCTTCTGGCCCAGCAAGGCGTTGAGCAGCGTCGACTTACCCACGTTGGGTCGGCCGATCAGCGCCACGTAGCCGCAGCGATGAGTTGGGTTTTGGTCTGTATCAGTCACCCTCACCTGCCTCCAGATAGCTGAGCGCCATAGCGGCCGCCGTCTGTTCCGCCTTCCGGCGACTGCTGCCACTGGCCTCAAAGACCTGCGGGTCTCCATCGAGCACACAGCGCACCTGAAATACCTTCGCGTGATCGGCGCCCTCCGACCCGAGCAGCTGATACTCCGGAAGCGGTCTGCCCCGCTGCTGTAGATGCTCCTGCAGCCGGGTCTTTGCGTCTTTGAGCGCCTCAGCTGCCGGCAGCGTAGCGAGCCGGTTCTCAAACCAGCTCAGGACCACCTGGCGACAGGTCAGGTAGCCCGCTTCCAGATAGATCGCGCCGATGACGGCCTCCAGCGCGTCAGCCAGGATTGACTGGCGGCGCTGGCCGCCGCTTTTTCGTTCACCAGGGCCCAGCAGCACGGCACCCATAAAGCCGAGTTCACCCGCCAGGCGCCCCAGCGTCACGCCGCGCACCAGCCGCGCCCGCGCGCGGCTCAGGTCGCCTTCGGAGGCGTTGGGAAACCGTTCAAAGAGCGCTTCGGAAATGATGGTGCTCAGCACCGAATCGCCGAGAAATTCGAGCCGCTCGTTGTTCGTGCGGCTCGCGCTGCGATGGGTCAGCGCCTGCGTCAGCAGGGCGGGATCCGAAAAAGTGAAACCTAGCTTTAGACCGCTGCCGCCCGCCGCGACCGGTCCATGCTCACTAGCCTTTGAGGTCAACCGTCTCGTCAAATTTGGCGACAAAGTCGAGGTTGCCGATCAGCGGCCGGCGGACTTCGTACCTCACGTTCAGTGTCGGGAGACCGCCTCGGGTGACCCGAATGTGGCTCTTGTTGACTGACTCGACGTAGCTCACGTACATGCGCTTGACCAGCATTTCCTGAACCTGCCGGGGCTCCTGGCGGCTGACGCCCGGCTGCGACGCCACGCTCTTCATCGCCTGCACTACCGAAAAGTATTCCTGATAGACCGGGAACAGCTTGATTCCGATAAAGGCGAAAAAACCCAGGACGGTCAGTACGATGATCAGCCCGATCAGCGTAATACCCCGCTGGCGCTTGGGTGAAGCTAGGTCAATTGATTTCATAGAAATGCCTCCAAAGGGGCTAATATCTAAGGGAAAACCTTAGCATTATTTGATCACTGTTCCTATGCGATCAAGGGCGCTGGGACTTAAGTGCATCCAGATAAAAAAGGCCTTGCCCACCAGATTTCGGTCCGGCACAAAGCCCCAGTAGCGGCTGTCCCGACTATTATCGCGGTTGTCACCCAGCACAAAATACTCGTCTTCGCCGACCACCCATCGGTTGCTGCCAAATGGCGGATTGAGCGCGGCGGGCGTCAGCAAAATGTTGTGCTCACGGCCCGGTAGCTTTTCCAGCGCGTTTTGTTGGCGAATGCGCGAGGTCCCTTTCTCGGGCACATAGGTCCCGGTTATTTGGGTATCGACCAAAGTGCCGTTCAGGTAAAGGCGTTTATTGCGGTATTCCACCACGTCGCCGGGAATCCCGACGACACGCTTGATGTAGTCCTGCTTCGGATTCTCGGGATAGCGGAACACCACCACATCGCCTCGCTCCGGAGACCCGAGCTCGATCACCTTCGTATCGATGACCGGCAGGCGAATCCCGTAGGAAAACTTGTTAACCAGGATCAGGTCGCCGTCGAGCAGCGTTGGCATCATGGAATCCGAGGGAATCCGGAACGGCTCTGCGAGGAACGAACGGATCAGGAGCACGATCAAGATGACGGGAAAAAAGGACTTCGCATACTCAACGACCACCGGTTCCTTGCCACCTGCGGCGGTTTCGGCGGTTTCTTCGGTCCCGCCGCCCGCCAGCGCGGCGCGGCGTTTCGGCGCCAGCAGCAGCGAATCCAGCGCCCAGATTGCGCCCGTCACGCCCGTGAGAATCACCAGAATTGCGGCGAAATCAAAATGCATAGTCAAACCCCGTCATATCTTGTTATTGCGGGCAGCCCCGGCAGACTGGCGATGCGGCGTCAGGAACGGTCTTCGGCCCGCAAGACCGCCAGAAAAGCTTCCTGGGGAATCTCCACCCGGCCGACCTGCTTCATCCGCTTTTTGCCGGCTTTTTGTTTTTCCAGGAGCTTTCGCTTGCGCGAAACGTCGCCACCATAACACTTCGCGGTGACGTTTTTACGTAGCGCTTTCACGTTTGTGCGAGCGACGACGTGGGCCCCGATAGCCGCCTGGATCGCGACCTCAAACATCTGCCGGGGGATCAGCGCTTTCATCGCCTCAGCCAGCTGCCGTCCGCGTCGCTGCGACTCGCTCTGGTGGACAATCACCGACAGCGCGTCCACCCGCTCCCCGTTGATCAGGATGTCGACCCGCACAAAGGGCCCCGCGTCAAAGCGCAGAAAGTCATAGTCAAAGGAGGCGTAGCCGCGGCTGACCGACTTCAGACGGTCAAAAAAGTCCAGCACCACCTCACTCAACGGCAGCTCGTAGCTGATCGAAACCTGCGTCCCCATGTACTGGATCTGGCGCTGGACGCCGCGCTTTTCTTCGCAAAGGCCAATCACGCCGCCGACGTAGTCGGGCGGGACCAGAATGTTGCCCAGGATGATCGGCTCGCGGATCTCCTCAATCTTGTTTTGTGGCGGTAGCTGGGCCGGATTGTCGAGCTTGGTGACCTCACCATCGGTGCCCACAATTTCATAGATGACAGTGGGCGCAGTCGTGACGAGGTCGAGGTTGTACTCCCGTTCGAGACGTTCCTGAACGATCTCCATGTGCAGCATGCCCAGGAAGCCGCAGCGGAATCCAAAGCCCAGCGCCTCGCTGGTTTCCGGCTCAAACATGAGCGCCGTGTCGTTGATCTGCAGCTTATCCAGCGCTTCGCGCAGGCCCGCATAGTCGTCTGAGCTGGTCGGGAACAGGCCCGCAAAAACCCGTGGCTGGACCCGCTGGAAGCCGGGCAGCGGCTCCGCAGCCGGGGCCCGTTCATGCGTGATGGTGTCACCCACGGGTGCTCCGTGGACATCTTTGACCGAAGCGCTCACAAAACCCACCTCGCCAGCCCTCAGGGCGTCGCGCACCTCGCGCTTGGGCGTAAAGATGCCCAGACCTTCTGCCTGGTAAGACTGGCCTGTGGACATCATGCGGATCTTGTCACCCTTGCGCAGCACGCCGTCTTTGACGCGAACCAGCGAGACCACGCCGAGATAATTGTCGAACCAGGAGTCGATAATCAGCGCCCGGAGTTCGCCGTCGGGTTCACCCGCCGGCGGGGGCACCTGCTGGACCAGCATCTCCAGCACCTCGGCAACGCCCTTCCCCGTCTTGGCGCTGACCTGCAGCGCATCGGTGGCATCGATGCCGATGACGTCCTCGATTTCCTGCGCGACTCGTTCGGGCTCCGCTGAGGGCAGGTCGATCTTGTTCAGAATCGGCAGCACCTCCAGCCCCTGCTCCACCGCCGTGTAGCAGTTCGCCACGCTCTGCGCCTCAACGCCCTGCGCGGCGTCCACCACCAGCAACGCGCCTTCACAGGCCGCAAGCGATCGCGATACCTCATAGGAGAAGTCGACGTGGCCGGGGGTGTCGATGAAGTTCAGCAGATAGCTCTCACCGTCGGCAGCGGTGAAATTCAGCGACACCGACTGCGCCTTGATCGTAATGCCTCGCTCCCGCTCAAGATCCATCGAGTCGAGCACCTGCTCCGCCATCTCGCGCTCCGACAGCCCGCCGCAAACCTGAATAAATCGGTCGGCCAGCGTCGACTTGCCGTGGTCGACGTGAGCGATGATGGAAAAGTTTCGAATGTTCGCTTGCGCGGTCAAGTCAACAACCTCGTTGTGCCGGCCTGCCGGTTGCCGTCAGGACAGCAAAGCGGGCGGGCAACCCATGAAGAACGGCCAAACGCGTCCTCAAGAAAAACGAAAGCCTCCGATCCAGGACCGAAGGCCGAATCCCCTATTTTACGCGCCGAGCGAGCTTACCGGCAAACGTCTGAGCGCGGCGTGATGAAAGTCCGATGGGTTTACGCCGCCGTTGCGGCTCAAGGAACGTTGGCCCGCGCCGGCCCGAAACCCGGCTGCTGGGCTACGGAGCTCACCATCATCTCCAGGGTGGTGGGAGGCACCTCGCCGACTGCCGTCACCGCAAAGCCGCCCCGCATCTGCGACAGAATATTCATGGCGCCGACGCGCGAGTAGCCGCGGGGCGCAGTCTGGCCGTCACCGGCGGGCTCAACATACACGGACACCACGGCCAGACCGTCGCTGAAGGTCAGATGGCTGAGCGGCCCCGCCCTGCGCTGTGCCAGCGGCTCAAAGCCGACCGGCAGCTTGGTGACGCGCCAACGCGGGGCCGAGTCGGGCGGTGTGCTGGTTTTCAGGTCCGGCAGCGCGACCTCCACATAACCATCGCTCGTGATGTCCGGCAAAAGATCCTGATCGCTGATCACCGCCCCGATCTCAATATCGGTAAACAACACCTGCTCAATCGCCTGCCCCTGGCGATTGATCAGGCTCGACTTGAGAAGCATGCCGGT
>JBCDKA010000039.1:0-29284 GCA_038747195.1 Pseudomonadota bacterium | reverse complement strand
GAGCGGCGCGATATCCAGCTCAAAGGCGCCGGGCCAACCCCTTTTTCCCGCGGTGGTGACGGGCTGGCCGCCATGGGGCCGGTGCTGCGCGAGTATCTGGTGAGCGAAGCGATGGCCCGGCTGGGCGTTCCGACCACCCGGGCGCTCGCCGCCGTAGCAACCGGGGAACCGGTTTATCGAGAGCGCGGGGCAGAACTTGGCGCGGTTCTCACGCGGGTGGCAGCCAGTCACGTGCGGGTGGGGACGTTTCAGTATTTTGCCGCCCGTGGCGACCGTGCGGCGCTCAGTACGTTGCTCGATTACGTTGTTCGCCGCCATGATCCGGAGCTTGCCGGGACAGATGAGTCCAAAAAGGCGCAAGGCCTCATCAAGGCCGTGATCCAGCGGCAGTCAGCGCTGGTCGCGCAGTGGATGCGGCTGGGCTTTGTGCACGGCGTCATGAACACCGACAACTGCGCGATCAGCGGTGAGACCATCGACTACGGGCCGTGCGCCTTCATCGATCGCTTCGACCCTCGCACCGTGTTCAGCTCGATCGACCACCAGGGTCGATACGCGTACGCCAACCAGCCGGGCATTGCTCAGTGGAATATCGCCCGGCTGGCCGAAACGCTGCTGCCGCTGCTGGACACGAACGAAGAAAAGGCGCTGTCGACGGCCAATGAACTGATCACGGGCTACACCGAGGTTTGGCACGCCGCCTATCGCCGAGCGATGGGCCAGAAGTTCGGGATCAGCGAGGCAACACCTGATGACGACAAGCTCATTGAGGATTTCCTGAGCCTGCTGTCAGACGGCAATCTCGACTTCACCGCAACGTTTCGGCAGCTCGCCGAGCTGACCGTCGAGACAACGGAAGACGCGTTGCCGGAGACGATTGCCACGCGGGATGCGGGTCGTTGGAAACTGTGGCTGTCACGCTGGCGGCAGCGCTTAGCGGATAACGACGGCGCAGCGCTGAACCAGGCGAGCCAGCGCATGAATCAGGTCAACCCGGCCATTATCCCGCGCAATCATGAGGTTGAGCTGGCGCTGACAGCGGCAGCCAGCGAAGGAAACCTCAAACCGTTTCTGCAGCTGCACAAAGCACTGCAAAACCCTTTTGAAAGCACGCCGGACAATCTATGGCTGCAGAAGCTGCCGGATGCGGGCCTGCCGTCCTATCGGACGTTTTGCGGCACCTGACGGGCGCTGCGCCAGCGTCCGAGCGCGTCCCAGGCAAATAGCGCAACGCCACACCAGATCAGCGCAAAACAAATCGCCGTTGCCGGCGTGATGGGCTCGCCGAAATAGACGCCCAGCAGAAACTGAATCGTCGGCGCCATAAACTGCAGGAACGCGATCGCGGAAAGCGTCAGCCGCCGGGCCGCGACCGCAAAAAACAGCAGCGGGAGGACTGTCAGCGGCCCACCGAGCATCAGGCCGATGTTCTGGTTGGTGGCGGTGTTGAGAAACACCAGCTGTTCGCTGCTGACGAGCCAATAAAGGTAACCCACGGCCAGCGGCGCCAGCAGCAGCGTCTCGATCAACAACCCCGGCATGGCGCCGACGGCAACCTGTTTTCGGACCACGCCGTAGACGGTGAAAGACACGGCCAGCCCGAGGGCAAGCCAAGGAACCTGACCGCCGCTGACGGTCAGCACCGTGACGCCGGCCGCCGCCAGCAGCACGGCCAGCCACTGCGGGCGACCCAGCCGCTCGCCGAAAAACATCACGCCAACCAGAACATACATCAGCGGATTGATGTAGTAGCCGAGGGAAGCCTGGAACACCTGTTCGCGCTGCACCGCCAGAATGTAGGTAATCCAGTTCAGCGCGATAAACGTGGCTGACAGACATAGCCACGCCAACGTCGACGGTTTACGAAGAATCGCCAGCAGCTCTCCGAGCTGCCGCCGAAAAACCACAATCGCCAGCCCGAAAGGCACCGCCCAGATCACGCGATGGGCCAGCATCTCCAGTGCTGGCACGGTGACCACCCACTTGAAATAGAGCGGCATAAAGCCCCAGAGCAGGTAGGCTGCCACCGCCGCGGTCAGGCCGTCATTGGCCTGAGGCTGGTGCGCTGCGCGAGGTGTTGCGTTCAAAGCGAGAAGGTCCCGAGGAGGAGAGCGGGCACATTACCAGCTTTCGTGTGAATGCCCGGACAACAATTTGACATCGATTCGCTGGCGATCGTCAGACCAGGCGGAGCACCAAAACTGTGCTCGCAGTCACACGACGAGTCAAAGGTCCTCGCTACCCTCGAAGATCAACGCTTGAGGTTCGCCATGCACCTGACCCGGAATCGATCTCGGACCGCCGACACCCGCCGCCGCGCTCCGCCCTCCTGGCCCGCATTACTGCTGCTGGCTCTGCCTGCAACCGTGTGTCTCGCCGGCTCCACTTACGACCCGGGACAGCCAGCCACCGTGGATCTGGCCGAAGTGGCCCAGGGGCTGGGCGATAACGGCCAGATTTTTCCCACCGACCTCGTGGCGTTCCCCGACGGTTCCGGCCGCCTGCTGATCAGCACGCTGGGGGGCAGCATCCGGTTAATTGACGGCACGCTAACGGCCACACCCTATATCGATACGGTCAGCGACGACACCATCAACGCAGAAAACGGCAATGCCTCGTTTGGCCTCACCACCGTAGCCTTTCACCCCGATTTTGCCAACGTGGGAACACCGGGGTTTGGCCGCCTGTACACCGTTGAACCCGAGGTCACCCGGGCCAATCCACCGCCGGACTTTCCTGGCATTCGCAATGATTTTGTCGGCGGCAACAATCCGGCCCACGACCGGGTGCTCTATGAGTATCGGGCCGACTCGCTCAGCGCAAACGCGTTCGCCGGACTGAAGCGGGAGGTGCTGCGAATCCATGAGCATAGACGCGGGCACGACGTGAACGACCTGGCGTTTGACGCCGGCGGCTACCTGTACATCGCCGTCGGCGATACGGTGATCAGCGGCAGCGCCCAGGAGCTGGACAACGTGTTCGGCACCATCATGCGAATCGATCCGCTGGCCCCGGAGCAAACGCCCGGCAGCACCGACCCGGTGAGCGCCAACGGCGCGTATCGCATACCCGCCGACAATCCGTTTTTGAGCACCGCCGACGCGGTACCGGAGATTTTTGCGTACGGCCTGCGCAACCCATTTCGCATTTTTGTCGACCAGCTCACCGACGAGCTGTGGGTCAGCAGCAACGGGGCCAGCTCACGCGAGTCGGTCTACCAGGTCAGCCTTGGTGACAACCTCGGCTGGCCGTTCTTTGAAGGAACCCGACAGAACAATCCGCCACCGTCGGGGTTTAGCTACGTGCCTCCAGTCTTTGAATACACCCACAGTCTCGGGCAGTCCGTGACCGGTATCGTCGTCTATCGCGGCAGCAACCTGTCGGAGCTCACGGGCCGGGTGGTCTTCAGCGACTTTCTGGGGAGTGGCTCGGGCGGCGCCCGCGTGTTTTTCGGTGACCCCTTAACGGGGGTCTACTCCGACCTTGAGGCCAGCGGCCCGGTTGAGCTGCCTTCAACGCTGGTCTCCATCGGCCTGGACCAGGCGGGGGAGATGTACTTCCTCGGCGGGGACGGTCGCGTGCTGGCCACAACCCCGGACGGCCTCCTGTTTCGAGACGGTTTCGAAAGCGATTAATGTCCTTCTAACGTTCGAGGCTGGTGCGGCCGGGCTGGGTGCTGAAGGCTCCGGTTGACGGCCAGTGCGGTTGCCAGCTATCGCGTTTGGCGAGCAGCGCGTCGGACAGGAGAAAGCGCGGGTCAGTGATACGCATCGGCATCAGAATCCCATCCAGATGATCCAGTTCGTGCTGGAACACGCGCGCCGCAAAACCGTCCAGGCGAGCCGCGACCGGTTCACCATGCGCGTTCAGCCCGCTGACCTCAATCTCCGCCGGGCGCGAGACCCAGCCCCGCAAGCCGGGCACTGAGAGGCAGCCTTCCCAGGCCCAGCATGAACCACTGCTGGCATCGATCACCGGGTTGATCCAGAACTGAAGCGGAAACGCCTCCGCATCCGGATAGCGATCGTTGACGCCGCTGATCCCTAAACAAAACACCCGCGCTGCCCAGCCGATCTGCGGCGCGGCGATACCGATACCGCCGTAGGCGTCCATACAGCGGGCCAGCGTGTCGAGACGATCAGACCAATCCTCCGCCGCAATGTCCTCCGCTGATACCGCCGGCTGCGGCTCCATCAGCGAGGCCTCACCCCAAAAGACCAGGCCTGGCAGGTCTGGCGTCGGATCTACCACTGAGCCATGTAACCCTGGCTGGGATTGTTATGCCCAGCCAGCAGATCCAGATAGGTTTGACCGATCGACTCAGGACCTCCCCTGACGGTCACCTCAAGCGCGCGACCGGCCAGCGGCAGAAAGTCTTGCCAGGCGGTGGCCAGACGCTGCTGAAACTCCGCAGCGCCCCACTCGGCAACGCGACGTTCAACGTGGTTTGGCGCAAACAGGAACTGCGGCTTGGGCCCGAAGGCGGGCGGCGCGTCGCTCCGCGACTGCCAGTGAGAGCCGCCGATGGAACAGCTGTACTTCAACCGGCTGTCCCACCGCTCATGGATCTGATCGCGCAGCGAGCCGTTCCCGGCAATGTCGACGTAAACCACCGGCATCTCCGCATCCAGCGTCTCCAGCTCATCGTAGCTGACCACCTGGTCATAGCAGCCGAGTCCCTCGGTAAAAGCGACGTTGCCTGCTGACGTCAGGCCGATGCACGCCACGTCTGAGCGCCCCTGGAGTAGATGCGCAATGGCCATCGCGGTCTTGCTCGAAGCGCTCGACAGCAGCACTTTTGCCGCTCCATAAAACTGCTGCTCGGCCAGAAAATCGTCCGCCACAAAGGCAGTCGCGAAAAGGGGTTTGAACAGCGCCTGCTGCGCCTCAAATTCCGGTCGGTAAAGCGGGTCGGCGGCTGTACGCATGTACTGGTTGTAAACCGCCGGGAGCTCACGCCGATGTTCCGCGCCGTCTTCGATCATGGCGGGCGTTTGACGAAGCGGCGTCATCAGCAGGTGCGAGGACAGCGGGAAGAAGCCGAACAGTCGCTCGCCGGCCGCGACACTCTCAACCCGACTCTCTGTCACCGTGCCGAACCCCCAGACCGGCAGCACGCCCCAGTCGTCGGCAGCGGGAAAAAACCGCCAGTAGCCGAGGGTCTTGCCGTGATCCGCGTAACTGATGTTGTTGGCCGTCAGCGCAAAGCGCTCGATGGTGCATACCAGCTGACCGGCTTCGGGGACGGGTGCAGGCGCACGATGCCATTGGGTCTTATCCAGCTGGTCTTGCCGGATCAACAGGGTGTTTTGGTTGCTCATAAAAGGGGCTTCGGGTGTTTTCGATATCTTAGCGTGCGCCGCCAGGCAGGGTAAGATAGCGGCAATCCACCAGGTTATTTTGACATGTCACTGCCCCGCGAACTGAGCCCCGTCGAAGTGCGCATCCTGGGTTGCCTGATCGAAAAACAGGCCACCACGCCAGATCAATATCCGCTCACGCTGAACAGCCTGACCACCGCCTGCAATCAGAAGTCCAGCCGCCACCCCGTAACGTCTTACGAAATCGGGGAAATCGGTCACGCGCTCAGGCAGCTCGGTGATCTTCGGCTGGTCAGCGAGTCGCGAGCCTCCCGGGCCGCAAAGTATGAACACCACTTTGCCGAGGTGGTTCAGGTCCTGAAAAAGGAGCTGGCGGTGCTGTGTGTCCTGATGCTGCGAGGCGCGCAGACGCCCGGCGAGGTGCGAACCCGGTGTCAGCGGATCCACGAATTTGACGATCTCGATGACGTCGTTTATGTCCTGGATCGACTGATTGAGCGGGAGCCGGCGCTGGTTCAGCGAGTGCCCCGGGGAGCGGGGCAAAAGGACGACCGCTACGTCCATCTGCTCAGCGGGGAGCCGTCTGCCGAGCTGCTGGCGGCACCCGCCGCCAGCGCCACTTCGGCCGGCGCCCGCAGCTTGCTGGCTCAGCAGGTTGCGGACCTGACCGAGCGTGTCGAAGCCCTGGAGGAACAGCTGGCCCGGCTAGGGCCGCGCCCGATGGACTGACCAAAGGGCGTTCGCCCATGCAGGCGTGGCCGGACTCCGCAGTGGGTCTGTGGATCGTCGGCCTTTCGGGATTTGTGGCGGGCTAGCTGTCGTCGCAGGTCCAGCGCTCGAAGCGGCGGACGGCAATCTGGCTGCCCAGGTCGCGCTCGGTCTGGCTGATGTACTGGGCTACGGTCAGGGTATCGGATCGGACAAACCGCTGGCTGAGCAGCAGCGCATCCTGGCGCACCGGCCTTGCGTCGGGCCAGGCACGCTGCAGCGGCTCCATTTCAACCTGAGAAATACCAATCGGGTCCATGGCCGCAATATGGATCGCGAGGTCGCGGGCCAGGGCGGCAAACTCTTCCGTGCGAGCGGTGAAATCATCGCTGGTTTCGAGCTCCACCAGCACCCCGATGCGGCCGTTGTGGACGTAGCTTTCGATGTAACGATACATGGCTCGATTGTGGCGTTTTTCGCCGCCGGAGCGCAATACCTTTGACGGGCAAAACGTATTCGTGAGCCGGGTCGGAGGTTAAGATTGGGCAGCGCCCAACTGGAGTCCACCATGGTTCAGTCAACCCCTCTTACCCGCCGCGCCAAAGCTTTCTGGCTCGTCCAGCTGACCGTACTGGCGGCACTGGTGATTACTCGAGCGGCGCTCGCCGCGCCCGTTGCCGAAAACGAGCGCATCGATCTCGATCTGCGGCGCACCACGCTGGTCGTCCGGGACATTGAGCAGTCGCTCAAGTTTTATCGCGACGCGCTGGGCATGGAGGTGATCTACGATCGGGATATCATCACGCCCAGCAGCGCCAAATCTGATGAAGAGGCTGAGCGTGCCCGGCGACTCGTGTTTCTGCGCGCCAACGATGACTTCATCGGCGTTCTCGGGCTGCTGCAATACCGAAAGCCGCTCAAACAACCGGCCCACCAGGGTCTGGAGCCGTTTACGCCCGGGTCGATGGTGCTACTGTTTAACACCGGCGATCTCAAGTCGCGTTTTGCTGCCGCGGCCGCCACTGAGGGCACGCGCGTTTTGAGCAAACCGTCGCTAACCCGCTATCCGAGCTACGACGGTAGCGGCACGATTGAGGTCATGGTGAGCGTATTAACCGATCCGGACGGCTTTGTGGTGGAGCTCAATCAGGTGTTGAGCGGGCTTTAAAAAAAGGGGGTCAGGTTCAAATATTAATTGAACCTGACCCCCTTTTTTTGAACCTGACCCCCTTTTTTTAGCGTTCAGCTGTCCGCCAGGTCGTTTTCGATGTCCTGGAGCATGCTGTTGAGCTCCTCCAGGCGCTGCTTGCCGAGACGTTTCTCAAGCTGGCGATAGATCTCGGAAGAATGCGGCGCCACGGCTCGATATAGGCGTTGCCCCTTGGCGGTCATCATGACCTGAGCGCGCCGTTGATCGATCCGCTGCGCACGTTTTTTGACCAGCCCTTTGCTGATCAGGCCCCTTAAGATCCGAGACAAGCTCGGCGGCAGAATCACGGCTTCGCGAGCCAGCTTGGTCACGGTGATCTCGTCGTTTTCCATCAGCACGCGCAGCACGCGCCACTGCTGCTCGGTCAGCTTGTGCTCGTGCAGCATGGGCCGGAACTCCGCCATACACGCTTCGCGGGCTCGCAGCAGCGTCATGGGAAGCGATTGCGCCAGCGGCCGCAGATGGACCTCCTGCTCGGCGGTCGACGTTTTTGTCGTGCGGGCCATAACGGCTAAACGGCCGGCAGGATCTGACAACGGACCTCACCAAAGCCGACGCGAACGCCGTCTTTTTCGGCATGGCCCCGCAGGATCACGGTGTCGCCGTCCTCGATGAATTTCCGCTCTGATCCGTCCTTGAGCGGCACCGGCTTGCTGCCGGCCCAGGACAGCTCGAGCATCGACCCGTACTCGTGCGGCTCGGAGCCGCTGATGGTGCCAGAGGCCAGCATGTCGGCGACGTTGAGGTTGCAGCCGTTGACCGTGTGGTGGGCCAGCTGCTGACGCATCGACCAGTAAAGGTGCTTGAGGTTGGATTCGCTGACGCGGGTTTCAACCCCCGCGGGCGTTTCAATCCAGGCCTCCAGCGCAACGTTATAGTGCCCGTCAGCGTCCTGCTGGAGGTATTCCAGCACCTTCGGCTCCTGCGTTGGACCCGAAACAACAAAGGGTTCCAGCGCATCCAGCGTCACCACCCATGGTGACACGCTCGAACCAAAGTTTTTGCCCAGAAACGGGCCGAGCGGGACGTATTCCCAGGCCTGAATGTCGCGCGCCGACCAGTCGTTAAAGAGCATCAGACCGAAGATGTAGTCGTCAGCCTCGGCCACCGAGATCGACTCACCCAGCGGCTTGCCGGCGAAGGTCACGAAGCCCATTTCCAGCTCAAAATCCAGTCGGGTGCTCGGACCAAAGACCGGTGCGTCCGCGTCTGGCGGCTTGCGCTGTCCTTTGGGTCGATGCAGCGGCACGCCGGAAACCACAATGCTTGAGGCACGGCCGTGATAGCCGACGGGCAGATGCTTCCAGTTGGGCATCAGCGCGTTATCCGGATCACGGAACATACAGCCGACGTTATAAGCGTGCTGTTCGCTCGCGTAGAAATCGGTGTAGTCGCGCACCCGCACGGGCATCATCAGATCCACGTGCTCGCTCGGAATCAGCGCCTCGTTTCGCACGAGCTCCGCACCGCGCAGCTCGTCGTTTTCGGCGTTGAGTAGATCGGAGATTCGTTGGCGCAGCGCGCGCATACCGGTCTTGCCCGCCGCCTGCATCAGGGCATTGAGGTGCCGGGAGCCGTAGCAGGCTTTGGGGAACCCCAGCTCCCGGAGCAGGCCGTGGCTCGCCAGGACGTACAGATCGAGCACATAGTGACCGATCGCCACCCCGACCCGTGCGGTTTTCCCGGCGGGGCGGATGATGCCAAACGGCAGGTTCTGAATCGGAAAATCGCTGTTGGCCGGAACTTCAACCCAGCTTTTTAGTTCAGGGTTGTTGGCTGCAATCGTCACATCTGTTCCCCTTGAGTCCCCGTTTGAGTGGTGTTGTGGCGCCTGATGACTCCCCGGCGACCGCCGGCTGGGTGCAGCACCAGCGACGGCACCGCACATGATACCCGGTCACCGTTGACGGCCCAAACGCATCGCCGGGCGTTCGATCAGGCGAAACGAAGCGTGCGCGAGGACAAAGACCACCGGCGCGGTTGCCGCGAGCGCCGCGAAGCGCAGCGAGGGAGGCCAGCTCTCCGGTAGCACCCGAAGGACCAGGAGGATCACCGGCAGATGCCACAGGTAAACGCCGTAGCTCACATCCCCGAGCCAGCGCCACAGGCGCGAAAGCCTGAGCTCAAAAGCGTCATCGTGGGCGAGGTAGATCAGCGCGGCGAGCCCGACAGCGTTTACCGACTCCCAAACATAAAGCAGCCAGCCGCCCTGCCAGTAGCTGTCCAGTCGCCAAAGCAGCAGGTTATTCCAGGCGACCAGCAGTGCCAGCGAGAGGAACAGCCATAACGCTCGCCCGCGGCTGGCCAGCCGGCGAGGGACCAGCCTCGCGGCGATCAGCCCCATCCCAAAAACGCTTAAGACGCCTGGCAGCTGTCCGATCAGGTTCGCAATCTCCGCGATAGAGCGGTCATTCATTCCCGAAAAAATGGCCGCCCGGTAGGCGACGGTGGCGGCCACACACAGCACGGCAAACGGCATTACGCCAAAACGGAGCACGAGCCAGCCCAGCGCCGGCAGAACCAGGTAAAAAGCAAATTCGATCGGCAGGGTCCACCAAACACCGTTGATCGGCTGTACGAACAGCGGCGGCAGGTGGAAGGCCATCACCACGTGGGCCGCCAGGGCCCAAAGGTCGGGGAGCGCGTAGAGCCCCCAGCCGAGGGCCAGCGCCAGCAGCAGAATCAGCTGGACCCAGTACGCGGGAAAGATGCGCAGGAAACGTCGCCTCATGAAACCGCCGTAGCCGCCGGCCAAGCCGCCGCTGAAGTACTGATGTCCCAGAAGGAAAGCGGACAGCGCATAAAACAAATGCACGCCGTAGCCACCCAGCTGAAAGAAGCTGCCGCCGACCATCTCCGGCGTGCCGGCAAAAAACCAGCAGTGAAAGCTCATAACCCACAGTGCGGCGAGCCCGCGCAGGGCGTGGAGTACGGGGAAGAACGTGTGGTTGGCTGGGGTGGCGGGCATCGGGCGCCATCTTACCGGACCGGGCGCGGCCGCCGACCCACCAAAAAAAGACCGCCGGCAATCGCCGGCGGCCAGGTTTAGGCTTTGGGGGTCACGCTAGCCTCGGGGAGCGCGGCGCTGCCGGTCTCCGCGCTGTCGACCGATGGACCGGCTGGCGCCGTTCTGCATGCGGGTCAGCGTCCGACGCTCATAGGGCACCAGCTGACCATCGCGCTCAAAGCGACGCTCGGTGCGGGCAATGGCCCGCTGCTGACCCGCCAGTCGGGCGGTTTCTGCGCGAGTCAGGCTGCCGTCGACAACCCCGTTGGTGATCCGCTGGCTCTGGATCTGCTGCCGGGTGTCAATTCGGGGGGTAATCGTGTCGGCGACCACGACACCGGCAAACAGTAGCGCTGCGGTAGCAATCCATACTTTCATCGTTCATCTCCTTGCATGATTGGGCGTTTCAATCATGACAACGCGCCGGCGCGGACTTGGTTGACATGGGATTAACACGGCTTAGCCCAACGGAGGGGCCGCCGCGCGGTCAGTCCTTGAACAGCGATGAAAGCTGGTCTAGCGCGTCCTGGGTGGCGTCCCCGTTGGAACCCGCATACGCACCCTCAGCGGGCGCAAAATAGTCGCAGAAGTTAGCCCGTTCCCTGCTGGACGGCGGCTCAGCCCGCTCCTCAGCGCACCACTGCTGACGGTTGGACCGATAGTGGATACACATCCGGCACACGTGGATCTCGGCGTCGCAGTTTCCACATTCCTCGCGCCGCGAGACCGGAAGAATCATGCCGGTAAGCGGGTTGCCACAGCGGTAACATTGATAGTCCATGGGCCTTCTCTGGGGTCTGGATTCACCGAACTGATCGGTTCAAACTGTCACTTTACCGTCACCGTCCCTTTTCCTGGAACTTTTCATGGCCGCCATTTCCGAGTCCGACTTCATCCAGAGTGTTGCTGACGCCCTGCAGCACATTTCCTACTACCACCCCAAAGACTACATCCAGAACCTGGCCAAAGCTTACGAGCTGGAGGAGTCGACCCCCGCCAAAGACGCCATGGCCCAGATCCTGATCAACTCCCGACTCTGCGCCGAGGGCAAGCGCCCGATCTGCCAGGACACCGGGATTGTGACCGTGTTCGTAAAAATTGGCATGGATGTGCGGTGGGATGCCAGCAGCACGGTTACGGAGATGGTGAACGAGGGTGTGCGCAAAGCGTACCTGCACCCAGACAACAAGCTTCGCGCCTCGATTCTGGCGGATCCGGCCGGCGCGCGGAAAAACACTGGAGACAATACTCCGGCTGTCGTGCACATCGACATGGTCCCGGGCGACACGGTCGACGTAACGGTAGCGGCCAAAGGCGGCGGCTCAGAAAACAAGGCCAAGTTTGTGATGCTCAACCCGTCCGACGATATCGTCGAGTGGGTGGTGAAAACGGTGCCCACGATGGGTGCCGGCTGGTGTCCTCCGGGCATGCTAGGGATCGGGATCGGCGGCACTGCTGAAAAAGCCATGGTGCTGGCCAAAGAGTCGTTGATGGATCCGATTGATATGGCGGAGCTAAAAGCTCGCGGGCCTAAGAACCGCATCGAAGAACTCCGCATCGAGATCTTCGATAAGGTGAACGCGCTCGGGATCGGCGCTCAGGGTCTCGGCGGGCTGACTACGGTTCTCGACGTCAAGATCTTTGACTATCCCACCCACGCCGCGTCAAAACCGGTGGCGATGATCCCGAACTGCGCCGCCACCCGTCACGCCCACTTTGTGCTGGACGGCAGCGGGCCGGCCAGCCTGGCCGTTCCCAGCCTGGAAGACTGGCCGGAGGTCACCTGGGAAGCGGGCGCCACCGCCCGGCGCGTGAACCTGGACGAGCTCACCCGGGAAGCTGTGGCCGAATTCAAGCCGGGCGAGACGCTGCTGCTCAGCGGCACGCTGCTGACCGGGCGAGACGCGGCCCATAAGCGGCTGATCGATCTGCTGGACCGCGGCGAGCCGCTGCCGGTGGATTTCACCAACAAGATGATCTACTACGTCGGCCCGGTCGACGCGGTGCGCGACGAAGCCGTCGGCCCGGCAGGACCGACTACCGCTACCCGCATGGATAAGTTCACCGATCAGCTGCTCGCGAGCACAGGGCTGATCGGCATGGTGGGCAAGGCCGAGCGAGGCCCGGCGACCATCGAGTCGATATCCCGCCACGGCGCCGTGTACCTGATCGCGGTGGGTGGCGCGGCGTACCTGGTATCGAAGGCCATCCGCAAATCCACCGTTCTCGCGTTTCCGGAGCTGGGCATGGAGGCCATTCACGAGTTTGTCGTGGAGGACATGCCGGTGATGGTCGCCGTGGACACCCAGGGCGATTCGGTTCACACCAGCGGGCCCAGCAAGTGGCGATCCAAGATCGGTGACATTCCCGTGCTGGTTGAAAGCTAAGCCCTCAACGCACTGACTAGGAGCAGACCTTGAGCCGCAAGCCTTCGCCCAAAGCAGGCGCAGGCTGTCTTGGCCTGTTTGGCGGTGTTTTTGCCATCGCCGGTCTGGTGCCCGGCGGTATGGGGCTGTTCATGCTGTTCAACGCCTGGCAGGCGAGCAGCTGGACTGCAACGCCGGCGACCCTGACCCAGCTCGAGCTGGCAACCTCACGATCGGACGATGGCGGCAACACGTACGCCCTGCGCGGCCGGTTCAGGTACGAGTACAACGGCCAGCGCTATGTCAGCGACCAGCTCGACTTCAGCCTCGGCAGCGACAACATCGGGGACTACCATCGGGATAACTACAGCCGGCTTCAGCCCAGCCTGAACGTTCCGTCCGGGTTGACCGCCTTCGTCAATCCGGACCGGCCTGATCAAGCGGTGCTGCTGCGCGAGGTGCGCTGGGGCATGGTGGCGTTTCTGCTGATGTTCCTGGCCATCTTTGGGGGCGTTGGGATAACCATCATCGGTGTTGGCGTGGTAGGCGCACGCAAGCTCAAAGCAGAGCGGCAGCTCCAGCAGGCCCATCCGGATGAGCCGTGGCGCTGGGAACCCGAGTGGGAGCACGGGGAAATCCATTGCGCCGGCAAGGCCCGGATGTGGGTGGCGGTGTCCATGGCCACCTTCTGGAACCTGATCAGCACAGCGGTCTGGTTTTTTCTACCGGAGGAGCTTGCCAAGGGAAATTACCTGGCGCTCATCGCGCTACTGTTTCCTGCCGTGGGAATCGGGTTCATCGTCTGGGCTGCCGTTTCGGTCGCGCGCTGGCGCCGCTACGGCCGGAGCACGCTGGTGCTACCGGAACTGCCGCTGCGCCTGGGTGCCCGGCTCGAAGGTCATCTCAGGGTCAGCACATCGCTGGACGCTCGGCAGGTGTCGCTGACCTTGACCTGTGTTGAGGTGCGCATCTCAGGCAGCGGGAAAAACCGCAGCACCCACCGCACCGTGCTGTACCAGGACGAAGCCGAGGCGACGGTTCAGCCCGCCGCGGGCCACCGTCGGGTGCCGGTGAGCTTTGCGCTGCCGGCAGACCAGCCGGAGCGCGATGTCTCCGACAGCCGGCATAAAATCGAGTGGCACCTCAAGGCAACCGCCAGGGTCCGTGGCCCGGATCTCGACGTATCGTTTGAGCTGCCGGTCTTCGAGGCGGACATGCTGAGCCCCATCAGCAACCTGGGGCAGATCGCGGAGAGTGACGCGGCAGGCGCCGACGATCGTCCGGTTCTCGCTGCCGCCGAAGATGGCGGTGACGCGGCGGCGACCGGCGTTGACATGCATTATCGCGGTGGAGGCCTCCGCTACTATTTTGCGCCGGCCCGTCACCTGGCGGTTGGCTCCGGCTTCACTGGTGCCGGACTGGTGGCGGGCGGCATCGCCGTCTTCGGCACTGCCGCTGGCAAGCTGCCGTTGGTGGGTACGATCGTCTGCGGCCTGCTCGGCAGCGTATTTTTGCTGGTGGGCTTGAATGAGCTGCTCATGCGCAGTGAGGTTCGAACGCGAATCGGTGAGCTGGGCGTCCGGCGCGGCTGGTGGCTGGGTCAGGACCGCTACTATCGACTAGCGGACATCGAAGACCTGCAGGTTACTGACGGCATGCAGGTGGGCGAAACCCGTTATTACCGGCTGACCCTAAAAACTCGTGACGGTAAGCTACGGGTGCTGGCCGGAGGGTTAAAAGGTCGCCGCAACACGGTGGCGCTGCGTAACCTCATCGCGGATGCCGTGGGACTCAAATAGCTCGGTTTAACGCGGGCAAAAAAAAGGGCCAGCCATTCGGCTGACCCTTCTGTAGAACTTCAAGCTCGGATCAGGAGGCTTTGTTGGCGGCGATCGCTTTTTCCAGCTGATCGAGCCGCTCCTGCTCCTTCACAATGTAGTTCACCCACTGGGATGCCATCTTGCTGTTGGAGCCCTTGCCGCTGACCTGCAGGAAGACCTTCCGCGCGGCCTCGAGCTTGTCCTGCTCATAGAGCGACATACCGAGCGTAATCTGGGCGTCAGACTTTTTCTTCAGCCCGCGTTTGATCGCTTCGCGTGCCGCTTCCTCCGACTCCTTGAATCGGTCGAGGTTGAACAGCGAGTTAGACAGGTGCATGTACAGCTCTCCGTCATCGTCCAGCTTGGCCGCGGCGCGCAGCGGCTCGATCGCTTTCTTGTCTTCCTGGGCGACCACATAGGCTTGGGACAGCAGGCGCAGATTGTTGACGTTCTTTTCGACGTGTCCTTTTTCCATGCCGTCTTCGAGGATCCGAGCTGCGCGATATGGGATCTCGTCCTGAATCAACAGCTGCGCGAGGTTGGTGTACTCAGAGCCGCGGCTGAAAAAGCCTTGCTTGTAGGCCAGGTCCAGCACGATCAGCTGCTTTTCCTGGTCGTCCAGCTCGCCAAACATGCCGGCCAGCTGCATCCAGTAGTCCTTGCGGGGATAGAGCCGGATCAGCTTTTCCAGCACCTTCGCCGTGTTCTCATAGTCCTCAAGCTGGTAATACAGCACTCGCTGCAGCGAGTACCAGTTTTCGTCCGCCTTACCTTCTTCAGACGCTTCCGCCAGCTCGATCGCGGTGGTCATCGGTATCAGTGCGCTGGCGTACTCCTCCATGGAGTAGCGGGCCTGGCTCAGCATGACGTAGGCCCGTGGGTTCGGGTTTTCCACCAGCTTGAACCAGTCGACCAGCATGCTTTCGGCCTTGCGATAGTTCTCCTGCACGAAGTACAGCTGGGCAAGACTGTAGCTGGTCGCCAGCACCATTCCCTCGGGCAGCTCAGGCTGAGCGAGCACGGTCTCGTAGGCCCGGGTTGCGGCCGCGTAGTCTTCTTTGGAGTAGTAGATGAAGGCGTAGAAGTTGTAGAGCTGCGCCGTTTCGTAGGGCGTCAGGTTTTTCACCTTCTCGACCGCGGCAAGCTCCTTTTCCGCCGTCGCGTAATCTTCCGCTTCGGCCGCCTCCTGGGCTGCCGTCAGCCGCTTGTACACGGCTTCGCGCATGGTCTGCGCGCGCTTGGTCTTCCGACCATCCAGCTTGCTTTTCTCTTCCTCTTCCTGGGCGAAGATCACGCTGCCAAGGTTGGACCATTGGCTGAGCGGACTGGCCGACAGGGTGAGAGGGGCGGCCAGCAGGGCCGCCGAGGCGATAAGGGAAGCTCTAACTACTTGCATCACACGCTCCGTAGGCTTTGAAGCCCAATCAGTCCTCGAGTTCAAATCGAATCAGGTTTTGTACACCCGGTACCGCAATGGCTTCCCCTTCCACCACCCGCGGCTTGTACTTAAATTTCAACGCGGCAGCGATCGCCGCGCGGTTAAAGATGTTGGGCGGATCGGCCTCGATCACCACCGGATTTTCCACCGTACCCAAGCGGGTCACGGTGAATTCCAGCAGCACATACCCTTCGATGCCCCGCTCCAGCGCACGCCGCGGATAAACCGGCGCGACCTTAACAATCGGCAGGTATTCGCCGTCAGCACCCGAGAATCCCAGGCCGATGTTCATGCTGGCATTGGGATTGATGCTTACCGGAGAAATCCCGATGGCGTCCATGGACATGTCCATGTTGTCCATCTCGGGCTGTGGCATATCCGGCGGCGGCTGATCCGGCTGCGCAGGCTTTTTCGGCTTGGGCTTTTTCCGCTCGACGGTCTCGTCGCGCTTGACGCGGACAAAGTCGACGATGCGACCGGTTCGGTTGTCGGTCTGGGCGTCGGCGCCGATGGCGATCAGCAGCTGCATCAGAAAGAGCAACCCAAAGGTCACTCCAACGGCCATCAACAAGGCGGTTCCAGCTCTGGCTACCATGGCTCTTACCTCAACAGTTCAGCGAGCGGCAACTTATTCTTCGTTGGCCGCAATCGATACGTTAAACACGCCAGCCTGGCGGGCTGAGTCCATCACGCCAACCAGAGTCTTCGTTTGAGACAGCTCGTCGGCCTGGATGATTACCGCACCCTGAGGGTTCTCGGCGTGCATCCGCTCGATGTTGGCTCTAACCGAACGCGGATCCACCCGGCGACGATCAATCCAGATCTCGTTTCGCTCGTTGATGGCCACCAGGATGTTGGCGTTTTCCTGCACTACCGCAGTCGGCGCGTCCGGCCGGTTGACGTCAATGCCCGACTCCTTCACGAACGTCGCCGTCACGATGAAGAAAATCAGCATGATAAACACCACGTCCAGCATGGGGGTCAGATTGATCTCCGACTCTTCTTCCTGCTGGGCCACCATTTGCATCATTTGACGCATAACTTCACCTCTAAGTTCATCAACGGGCGGAGCCCGCTGATGGGGTTAAACTTTTTGAGCGCCCGCCTGCTGGCGGGAAGCACTCATCAAACGCTGCTGGCTGCCACCTCGTCTTCGAACTGGCCGGACAGCTGGTCCGCCTGACGCTCGAGATAAATACTCGGAAACAGCCCGGAGATCGCGGCCACCATCCCGGCCATGGTCGGAACCGTGGCCTTGGAGACGCCGGCGGCCATCGAGCGGGCGTTGCCGGTACCGGAGATGGCCATGACGTCGAACACCTCGATCATGCCGGTCACCGTACCGAGCAGCCCGAGCAACGGACACAGCGCCACGCAGGTCTTGATGACGTCGATTCCTTTGCGGGCGTTCCAGTTCACCTCGGCCACCAGCGAGTTGCGCATCTGGTGCGCCGCCCAGCTGGTGTGGTCGCTGCGCTGGTTCCACTCGGAGGCGAGAGACTTCGACTCGCTCTTCAGCCGGGTCTTCAGGTACAGCAGGCGCTCGAGAATCAGCGCCCACATGAAGAACACCAGCAGCGTGATGAGAGTGAGTACACCCCCACCGAGCTCAAGAAAATCGCGGACCGCCTCGAGCGCTTCTTGAATTTCAAAAAGCATCAGCTAAGGCTCCCTATTTGGGGTTGCGTTCGATGTGCGCTGCCACCAGGCCCGCGCTCTGCTCCTGCAGAACGTGCAGTATCCGCTTGCTTCGGCCGGCCACAATCGTGTGCAGCAGAACGATGGGGATTGCCACCACCAGACCGAGCACGGTGGTCACCAGGGCCTGCGAGATACCGCCGGCCATCAGCTTCGGATCACCGGTACCAAACAGGGTGATGGCCTGGAAGGTTTTGATCATACCGGTCACCGTACCCAGCAGACCCATCAGCGGGGCCACGACGAAGATGATCTTGAGGAAGGTCACGCCACGCTGGAGCGCCGGCATTTCCTTGAGAATCGCCTCACCCAGCCGGACTTCGATGGCCTCGGTGTCCAGGTTCGGGTTGTCCTGGTAAACCTTGATGACGCGGCCAAGCGGGTTGCCGGTGCTGATCGAATCGCTCTTGAGCTGGCTGGCCACTTTGCCTGACGTGATGGTCAGCGTGATGAGCCGCTCCAGCGCAATCAGGATACCGATGGCGCCGAGCGCCAGAATCAGATAACCCACGAGCTGGCCCTGCTGGATGCGCTCCATCAGGCTCGGCGCCTGAATCAGGTTGCCGAGCAGCGAGCCGCGGGTCGGGTCCATCGCAAACAGCGTCAGGCCTGACTGAGCGCCGGCCAGGGCCGAAGTGGTGCTGACGTAACGCGCCTGCGGCTGACGGCCGAGCTCTTCCACCGACCCGTTCTCCGGAACGTATTTGAGGTAAGCACCGTCAGACGCGAGGTTGAAAGGACCCACCCGGATGACTTCGCGGCTGGCGAGCTCGCCGTTGGCGCCGATCACCTGGGTCTGGAAGCGCGCAACCTCACCGGTTGCGGTCATCTCCTGCTGAATCAGGAACCACAGTCGCTCCATCTCTTCGATGGTCGCAAGCTGCGAAGACGTACCCATTTTCTTCGCCAGGTCCGTCAGGAACTGGGTGCGATCAGGGTACTGAGCGCTGGTGATGGATGACTCGAGGTTGCCGCGGGTGTCGCCGGCAACCTGTTGCAGTACGCCAAACAGCTCCTTCAGAGAACCAAGACGCCGATCCAGCGCTTCCTGTTTCTCAACGATGACCTGCTCATTGACCTCAAACGATTCCTCGAGACGCTGGCTCTGAGCTTCCAGGTTGGTTCGCTCGGTGCGGGCGTCGTTGAGCAGCTGCTGCTGTTGACCGCGCGCCTGAGCAAAACGCTGCTCACGCTCCCGGTTTTCGGCGGCCTCTGCGGTGCGGCCCTGTTCAACCGCGCGCAACAATTCGCTGAGGGTCTGAGCTTCCTGGGCGGCTGCGGTGCCGGCCAGACCAAACATCAAAACGGCAGTAAGTAGCTTTTTCATTTATCCGGCCTCCGGTGCAGCGACAGGCAGGGTCAGCAGATCCGGTGCCGTCTGCTGGCGGGCGATGCGCAAACCGTCGCGAATCTGACCGCGTGCGTCGTTTCCGACAGGCGTCCAGGAACGGGCCGACTGGTCCCATGCGCCGGATAGCGTCGTATCACTGGTTTGGTAGTACAGGCCGATTCGACCGACCCGCAGATAGTCGACGGAACGGTCGGTGCCGTCGATGTTTTGCGTACCGACGTAGGCTTCGATCGTGCGCCCGTAGTCATTCTCAATCTGGTAGGCCTCGAGCACGCGGCGGAATTTCTCCGCGGCGGTTACGTCAGCCCGATCCATCATGGCGCGGAGGTTACCGATTCGCTCCGTGCGCTCCTCCAGGAGGAAAGGCACGTCGAGATTGATGAAGTCTTCCAGGCCGTCGATCATCCGGATCATCAGCGGAATGACCTGTCGCTCAACCACGGTCACCTGATCCATGGACTCATCGATCTGGCGGATCTCGCGGTTTTGAGCGTCAACCTGGGTTTGCAGAAGCTGGTTGTAAACCTTCAGACCATCGATCTCTTTCAGCACGGCTTTGTAGTCGCCGGTGATATCGCGAGTCTGATCGACGATGTTGTCGACGCGGTCTTGGGACGCCTGGGAGGCGGAGTTACCTTGGTTTTGGGCGCCGATCAGATCCGTTAGGTTCTGGGCCCCGGCAGAAGCTGCGACAAGGCAGGCCATCAGCGCGGCGATGGCCGCGTTGCGTAGTTTCATTGTACCCCTCCGTACTATTTTGATTTTTTGCGAGTCGTCGACGCAATTAGGAATTTTCTACGCGACACACCCAGGGTAAATAGGGGGGTATCGCACCGGGCGACCAGTTATACCGTGATTTAACATGAGATAGAAGAGAGAGGGGCTATGGATTTTGCTGATGTCGTTATCATATTCATTGAATTCGGCCCGCTCCGCCCCATGTAGTGCCATGGATCCGACGATATCGAGAATTAAGCATGACCCCCGATCAACCTGAACTAAAGATGGATGCCGAAAACCTCTATAAAGAAGAGGTTTTTAGTGATCAGCGCCTCGGCACCATCCGTAAAATGACGCCCGTGAACGCCGACGGGGAGGTCGACAGTTCCCGCGACGTGCAGTTCATCGGCGCCGCCCAGCTGATGACACCCGCCGGCCCGCTCCCCTTAAATTTTGTGATCGAAGCCGACAGCCTCGCAGCGGCCGTTGAGGCCTTCGGGGACCACGCCCAGCAGGCGCTCGACCAGACGATGGAGGAGCTCAAGGAGCTGCGACGTCAGCAGCAGTCCTCGATTGTGGTACCGCAGGTCGACCCGACCGGCGGCATCGCCGGCGGCCCGCCCGGCGGCAAAATCCAGATGCCCTAAGAAGGGCGGCAGAAACCCCTAGCTGCGCGGCGCTCGCCGCGCAGCTTTGAAAGCGATCCCGAGCTTTCCCGCTCTTCTCTACCAGTGAAGCAACACACCTGGTAACGCGATGCGATCATGGGCACTCCTTATACTATTCGCCACCCAGCCTGCGCTGGCTGACGTTCAGGTTCTTGACAGCGGTTCGCAGCGAGTTCATCTCGTTGAACTGTTTACCTCCGAGGGCTGCAGCAGCTGTCCGCCCGCCGATCGATGGCTCCGCGAACACCTCGACGATCCAGCCCTTTGGCGGGACGTCGTGCCCGTGGCGTTCCATGTGGACTACTGGGACTACCTTGGCTGGCGAGATCCATTCGCGCGTCCCGAGCACAGCGCCCGCCAGCGCAGCTATGCCGGCCAGGGTCTGGCCTCAGGCGTCTATACGCCAGGTTTTTTTGTCGACGGTGAAGAATGGCGCGGGTTTTTCCGGCGTCAGCAGCTCAACCCTGCCCCAGCGTCAGCGCCACGGCTGGTGTCCACCATCGATCAGGATCAGGTACACATCTCTTTGTCTGCCCGCGGACTGGCGCAACCGACGGCCCACGTGGCCATTTTGGGTTTTGGCCTGCAGACCCAGGTGCCTCGCGGAGAAAATCGCGGCCGGCGCCTGTCCCATGACTTCGTGGTTCTGGGTCTGGAAACAACGCGGCTGACGGTCAGCGATGGCGACTATCAGGGTACGCTGGACCTCCCAATCAGCCGCCGTCCCACCCAGCGGCAGGCGGTGGCGGTTTGGGTCAGCGACGGTACTCAGGCCCCGCTGCAGGCGGTCGGAGGCTGGTTGAATCCCTAGCGGCCCACTAGCTGAGGTCGAGCTACAATTGGGCCATGTGGACCGAGGAAAAGCTGGCCGAGCTGCCGCAGATCAATGGATTCCGCCAGCGGGGCATGGATATGACCCGGCTGGAAACCTTCACCGACGCAGCGTTTGCCTTCGCGCTGACGCTGCTGGTCATCTCGTTCGACAACATCCCCACGAGCATTGCGGAGCTGAATGCGGCGCTGAAGAACATCCCGGCCTTTGCGGCCAGCTTCCTGCTCATCGCCATGTTCTGGTATGCCCACCACAAATGGAGCCGACGCTTCGGGCTCGATGACGTAATAACGGTTGTCCTCAGCCTGATATTTGTCTTTGTGACGCTGGTATTTGTTTTCCCCCTGCGGCTCATGGCGTCAGCGTTCCTGTCGTGGATCACGCAGGGCTGGGTTCCCTTTGAGCTCGACGAGGCCAGCGGGAACGTGGTCGCCTACGTGTTTGTGGTGTACGGCGCAGGCTTTGTGTGTATGTCCACGATGATCTGCCTGCTTTATGTGCATGCGCTGCGCGTAAAGGCGCTGAACCTCAATTCGCTGGAACGCTTTATCGCCAAAGCTGAGCTGCAGGCGTGGCTGATACTGCTGAGTTCCGGCGTTTTGTCCACCTTGATCGCGACGCTGGCGCCGCCTCAGTATCGGGCCTGGGCCGGCCTGGCCTATGCGCCGCTCGGCATCATCATGCCAATCTGGGGCTACTGGAAATCACGGCAGGAGGCGACGGCATGACCGACGGCCCATTGACGGAGTGGGCCGGGTCGTCGATGGTGCGGCTTTCGCCGGAGCCGCGCCATGTCCACAGTCAGCCAGCACGACCGTCGCCAGTTTCTTAAGCTAGCCGGGGCCGCTGGCCTGCTCGCTGCGGGCGTCAACCTTCGCGCCGCCGATACCAAGCCAGACCCCAAACATCTGCTGATCCTGGGTGGAACCGGATTTCTTGGCCCGCATATCGTCAAGAGCGCCCTGAGCCGCGGTCACAAGGTCACCCTCTTCAACCGTGGCAAAACCGCCCCGGACATGTTCCCCGACGTCGAAACGCTGATCGGCGATCGCGACGGCCAGCTGGACGCCTTGAAGGGCCGCGACTTCGACGGCGTTATTGACACCTCGGCTTACGTGCCGCGGATTTCGGGGATGTCGGCAGAACTGCTCCAAGAACGCGTCCCACACTATCTCTTCGTTTCAACAATTTCTGTTTATCAGGGTTTCGCAGAACCCGGGATGACCGAGGACGCACCGCTGGCCCAGCTCACCGAAGAGACCGAACAGGTGACCGGCGCCACGTACGGCGCGCTGAAGGCGCTCAGCGAGGAGGCGGTTTACCAACACTATCCAGAGAGCACCACGGTTGTACGACCGGGGCTCATCGTGGGTCCGCTGGACAAGACCGACCGCTTTACGTACTGGCCGGTTCGCGCCCGTCGGGGTGGCGAGATCCTGGCGCCCGGCGAGGCGGACACCGCCATGCAGTTTATCGATGTGCGCGATCAGGCGGAATTTATCGTTCTGTGCATGGAAAACGGCGTCACCGGCACGATGAACACCGATCGACCCGCCGGTTCCCTGACCACCAGCCAGATGCTCGACGCGTGTCTGAAATTTGCGCCGGCGGAGTCCAAGCTCACCTGGGTGCCCGCCGATTTCCTGGCCGAACAGAATGTTGCACCCTGGCAAGACCTGCCGGCGTGGATCCCCCCTGCGGGCAACTACGCCGGTTTTGGGCGCGTCAGCACGGCCCGCGCTGAGGCGGCAGGCCTCACCATCCGGCCGCTGTCCGACACGATCAGCGGAACGCTCGCCTGGTTTGATGAGGCTGGCCGCACCTCGCTGCGAGCCGGGTTGAGCGCCGAGCGGGAAGCTGAGGTGCTGAAGGCCTGGCACGCCAGCGCCTGATTGATTGCGGCGCTGGGCGAGCGCCATCCAATTGCGCTTGTTTCGGGCAGATGGCACGATGAGCGCCCGCTGCACGAGACCACCTGATGCGCGCACTTTCCGGGCTGGACACCGCCTTTGTTTACCTTGAAAACGCCCGCTCGCCGATGCACATCGGCGGGGTTTACCTGCTGGACGCTGCCGACGCGCCGAAGGACTTTGGCTACGAGGCGTTCTGTGAGCACATCCGGCGCTGCCTGCCGCTGGCGCCGATGCTGCGCGAACGGCTGCTTGAGGTGCCGCTTCATCTAACCCACCCGCAGTGGATCCGAGATCCGGATTTTGAGCTGTCGCTGCATCTCCCACGCTGGGCCCTGCCGGCGCCCGGCGGGCGCAAGGAACTCCGAGAGATGGCAGCCCAGAGCTTCTCCCGACCACTCAACCGCAGCCGACCGCTCTGGGAGCTGGCTTTTGTTGAGGGCGTCAACGGCATCGACGGAGTATCCCCCGGCTCCTGGGCCATGATCAGCAAGGTTCACCACGCGGCGATTGACGGCGCCTCCGGCGCGGAGTTGATGGGCGTGCTGATGGATCTCACCAGCAAGCCACGACCGGCGCCGATCGACGACGACTGGGAGCCCGAGGAGATGCCCAGCGCCGCGCGTCTGGCGATAAGCGCAGCTGCCAGGCTGGGGCTGAAAACCCGCAGCCTGCCGGCGCTGGCGAAAGAAGTCGGCAGCGGCGCGGCCAGGCTCTATGGCCTTTCCCGCATCACCAAGCTGCGTCCGCCGACGCTGCCGCTGAGCGCGCCGCCCAGCCGCTTCAACGCCCCCGTGTGTGCTCAGCGCACGTTTTCCGCCGTCGACCTCGGGCTAGAACGGATCAAAGCCATCAAGAACGCGGTGCCGGGAACCACGGTCAACGACGTTGTTCTGGCGGTTTGCGCAGGCGGCCTGAGGTCGTACCTCCAGGAACATGACGACCTGCCCGATAAACCGCTCGTCGCCATGGCGCCGATCTCGGTTCGCAGCGAGCAGCAGCGAGGGAAGATGGGCAACCAGGTGTCCGCCATGCTGGTGGGCCTCGAAACCCACCGGGATGATCCGCTCGAGCGGCTCAACCAGATACACCAGAACACCACCAGCTCCAAAGCCTACTCGGGCGCCCTCCCCGCCAACCACCTGATCGAGCTCATCCCAACTTCGACCGCGGCGCTGGCCGCGCGGCTCTATTCACGCACGGCCTTGGGTGACGGTAGACGGCCATTTTTCAACCTCGTGATCACCAACGTGCCCGGACCGCAGCAGCCGCTGTATCTTGGCGGCGCCCGGGTGTTGAGCACCTACGGCACGGCACCGTTGATAGATGGCCTGGGCCTGATTCTGGTAATCTTTAGCTACGCAGGCCAGCTGTCGATCGGCATCACGTCCTGCGTCAGCCTGGTGCCCGACCCCGAGCGTCTCGGCGATCTGTTTCGACAATCGCTAAGAGAGCTCGAAGAAGTTGCGGGCACCGCAACGCCGGAGGAGTCCGGATCGCTGAGCGAGCAGCTCAGCAGCCTGAGCCAGACTGCTGATCGGCTGGAAGCGTATTTGAAGGAACAGGGATGACACGCAAGGTAAAACCGGCTGCAACAAAACGCCCACCCTCACTCTTGCTGCTGGCGCTGGAAGGCCGGGTTGCCGTAGACGCAGCGACGATGGCACCAATGTTTGCGCTGCGACGGTTCTTGCCCAAAGGCGACGGCCATCCGGTGCTGTTTCTCCCAGGGTTTTTAACCAGCTCCCGGGCCACCTGGCCGCTGAGGCGGTTCTTTGCCGGCCTGAACTACGCCAGCCATCGCTGGAAGCTCGGCACCAACATGGGCTACTCCGAGGAGCTGCGTGGCCGCATCGGCGACCGGATCGCGAACCTCCACCGGCGCTATGGCCGCAGGGTAAGCCTCGTCGGCTGGAGCCTTGGCGGCATCTATTGCCGAGAGCTCGCGCGCGACATGCCGGACTGCGTTCGTCAGGTGATCACCATGGGCAGCCCGTTCCGGTGCAACCCCGAATCCACCAACGTGCTTCGCATCTACAACTACGTGACGCAGAACTCGCTGGTGCGCGATCGCGCGCTGCTCGACGGGCTGGCAACGCCACCGCCGGTGCCGACCACCGCGCTATACACCCGCACGGATGGCATCGTCGCCTGGCAGGGAACGGTGGAAAACTCGGTGCGTCACGACGTTCAGAATATCCACGTCGGCGGCCCCCACGTGGGCCTGGGGTTCAATTCACGTGCGCTAATCGCCTTGGCCGACCGCCTGGCCCAGCCGGCGGATGACTGGCAGCGCTTTCGCCCAAAGGGCATGCTGAAAATGATTTATCAGTCTCACTATCCGGAATGGCTGGTGGGAGCGCCCGAGCCCGACTGGGTAGGGTGACCGCGACACCACCGCGAGCCGAACAGGATACCGCCCGATGGACGCCGTACTTCGCACGCCCGACGAGGCGTTTTCCGATCTGCCCGACTATCCCTTTTCGCCCAACTACCTGACCGTCACGGATCCGGCGCTCGGCGACCTTCGCGTTCACTATCTCGACGAAGGTAGTGGCCCGGTCGTGCTGCTGCTCCACGGCGAACCTTCGTGGAGCTTTCTCTATCGCAAGATGATCCCGCCGCTGGTGGCGGCCGGCTTTCGCTGCGTGGCGCCCGACCTGGTGGGCTTTGGCCGTTCGGATAAGCCTGCCCGGCGCGAGGACTACACCTACAGCGGCCACCTGAACTGGCTGACCCAGACCCTCAACGCACTTGAGCTCGATCAAATCCATTTGTTCTGCCAGGACTGGGGCGGAATACTCGGCTTACGGCTAGTCGCGGCCGAGCCGGAACGCTTCGCCTCCGTGTGTGCGTCGAACACCATCCTGCCGACCGGCCAGGGTGAGCCGTCAACCGCGTTCATCAAGTGGCGGGATTTCTCGCAGTCTGTGCCGGAATTTCCCACCGGCAAGATCATTGAAACCGGCTGTGCACGACCCTTCAGCGATTCGGTGAAAGCGGCTTACGATGCACCCTACCCCGACGAAAGCTTCAAGGCCGGCGCCCGGGCGTTTCCGCCGCTGGTGCCGATTACCGCGGACATCGACGGCGCAACGGAAAACCGCGAGGCCTGGAAGACGCTTGCCGCCTACGAACGGCCGTTTCTGACGCTGTTTGGTGACTCAGACCCCATCATGGCGGGCGTAGAGAAGTTCTTTCAGTCGCGGGTTCCCGGATGCCAGGGCCAGCCGCACGCCATCATTGCGCAGGCGGCACACTTTATTCAGGAAGACGCCGGCGAGGAGCTGACGACTCACCTGATTCCCTGGCTACAGAGCCAAACCGCCTGACGCAACACCGGGATCGCTGACCGGCTCGCTTCAGTCGGCCGGCCAGTTCTCCAGCGCGTCGACAAACGCCGCCAGCCAGGCATTGGTTTGGAAGGCGTCAAGCGCACGGTGATCAATTGAGAGCGTGACGTAGCAGCTCGGCACAATCTGGATCTGGTCCTCACCGTTGATCTCGCGGACGCGAACCCGCTTCTCCAGCTTGCCGACGCCCAGGATGGCCACCTCAGGCTGATTGATGATGATCGGAGCCGCCAGCAGGCTGCCTGACACCCCGTGGTTGGAAATCGTAAAGGTGCCGCCGCGCAGGTCGTCCTGGGTCAGGCCGCCGGTGCGGGCCCGCTCGGTTTTTTCGCCGAGGTCGGCCGCAATCTCGGCCAGCGTGCGATCCTGAACCCGCTTGATCACGGGCACGATTAGCCCCTGTTCACCGAGTGCAGTACCGACACCGATATTGATATCGTCAAAGAGCTGAAGATGATCGGAATGGAACCGGCTGTTGACCTGGGGCACCGCCTGCATGGCGGCGGCCGCCGCCGCCACAAAATAGGCGGTGTAGGTCAGCTTGATGCCCTGCTCAGCGAGCCCGGCTTTGTGGGCCTGGCGGTGTGCGGCCACCGCGCTCATGTCGGCCTCGAACAAGCTCGTCACGTGGGGCGACTTCTTGATCGAGTCCATCATGTTGCGGGCAATCGCCCTTCGCATCGCGCTGTGCGGCACCCGACGACCTTCCGGCACGCCGGCTTCCGGCGCGCGCTGCTCTAGCCAGGACAGCAGGTTGTCGCGGGTGACCCGGCCGCCTTCGCCGGTGCCCGGAATCATCTTCAGGCTGTGAATGGCGTACTGCTCCATCAGCCGTCGCACCGCCGGACTGATCCGGTCGGCGCCCGGCGCCTCGGCATCAGCGGACGGGGTCGGCGTGGGCGCGTCGACGACGGCCAGGTGCGCGAGAAGCTGGCCGGGAGTGAGCTCCTGACCAGCCTCCGCCGCGAGGCTGTGCACCGAACCGCTGTCCGGCGCCACAATCTCGAGCATCACCTTGTCGGTTTCCACCTCCGCCAGCGGCTGTCCGGCAGCTACCTGCTGACCGGGCTCAACCAGCCAGCGGCCCAGCGTTGCGGCGGTACCCTCATTGTCTTCAGTGACAAACAGCACCTCGGTCAGCGAGGCGTCAGCGGCACCCGCCACCACCTCTTTTGTAAGCCGACCGAGCACCGTCCCGGGCTCCAGCTCCTGATCGAGCTCCACCAGCTGCTCTGCGAGAAAGCCTGCGGCAGGCGCGGCGATTTCCACCGTGACCTTATCGGTTTCCAGCTCGGCGACCGGCTGATCGGACTGGACCGCGTCTCCGACCGATACGAGCCACCGATTCAGGCGCGCCGTCGTGCCTTCGGTCTGCTCGGCAAAGACGATGTCCAGCTCACTCATAGCGCCAGCAGCCGGGCCACGGCCCGTTCGATTTCGTCTTCGCGAGGCACCGCTGCGTTGAGCAGGCCAAGGTTATGGGGGTTGGGAATGTCTGGCATGGTCAGACGGCGTACCGGGGCGTCGAGCGACCAGAACAGCTCGTCGGCGAGTACGGCAGCCACCTCGGCGCCGAAGCCGGCGGTGAGATTATCCTCGTGAACAATAAGACAGCGGCTGGTCTTCTTGACCGACTCGAGCACACCTTCCTTATCCCAGGGGCTGATCGTTCGCAGGTCCAGCACCTCGACCGACCCTTCGCGTTTTCGGGCAACCGTTTCGCATCGCTCCACCATGGCGCCCCAGGTGACGATGGTCAGTTTGTCACCCTCAACCACTGTCGCTGCTTTGCCGAACGGGAGCACGTAGTCGTCACCCGGATACGGGCGGCGCGACCAGGCGTTGTCGTAGAGATGGCGGTGTTCAAAAAACATCGTGGGGTTGTCGCCACGCAGCGCGGCGCGCAGCAGACCCACCGCGTCCTCAGCATGCGAAGGCATCGCAACCTGCCAGCCCACCTTGTGCGCCCATTCCACCTCGTCACACATGGAGTGCCAGGGATCGCCCCGCCGCGCAAAGCCGCCGGGCACCCGCACCACCATCGGGCAAGCAAACCGATTGGCCGTGCGCCAGCGCATGGTGCCCGCATCGGTGATCTGTTCAGCCGCGGGCTCAGCGTACTTGCGGAACTGAATCTCCGGTACCGGCATCAAGCCGGCCACCGCCATGCCGACCGATCGGCCGATAATGCCTTCTTCCGACAGGCTGGTGTCGAACACGCGGCCGTCACCGTGGGACTCTGCGAGGCCGAGCGTTGCTCCGTGCACACCGCCTTTGGGACCCACGTCCTCACCGAACACCAGCACGCGCGGGTTGCTTTTGAGCTCCGCGTCCAGCGTCCGGCGAATGGCCGTAATGAGGTTGATCCGCTGCCCGCTGGGCTGCGGAGTGGTGGTGGACTCCGGAAAACGATGCTGGTCAGCCGCCAGACCACCCATCATCGGGAGCTCGATACCGCCGTCCGACTTCTTCTCAGCCATCACGTAACGTCGCAGCTTACCCGTGTCGGGCTCGGGTCGCGCTTGGGCCGCCTCGAGCGCAGACCGCACCTCCCGCTCCACCTCCTGCTCCAGCTCAGCCCAGCCGGCAGCATTGAGCGAACCTTGCTCTTCGAGCCAGAGCTTTAGCTTCGGCAACGGATCGCGGGTCTGCTCTTCGGCGATAAACGCCTCGGTCTTGTAGGTCTGCGTATCCTGAAACGTGTGCCCACAGAGGCGCGGCACCTTCAGCCGGAGCAGGCAGGCGCCATGGCCATCGCGGCAGTGTGCAACCGCCTCGTCGATCAGGCCGGGTGTCACTATCGGGTCGGTACCGTCGCCGTCGAGAATCTTGAGTTCGGGCCAGGCAGCGAGGTTAGCGACATGATCACCGCCCGGGGTCTG
>JBCDKA010000038.1:0-29678 GCA_038747195.1 Pseudomonadota bacterium | reverse complement strand
TTATTTGCCTTTTCCGTCAGCCACAAGATCCGCTCCCCGCAGCACTTCGCCGCGGTGCTGGCGGACTACCAGATCATGCCCGACGGCCTGGTGCCCGCAGCATCGTGGGTGGTCATCAGCGCGGAGCTGGCGGTGGTTGCGTTGGTCCTTCTGGGACAGGCCGCGGCGGCCCTGATGCTGGCCGGCCTGCTGATGGCGGGCTATACGTTTGGGATCGCGCTAAACCTGCTGCGAGGTCGCAGGGATATCGATTGTGGCTGCGCTGGTCCTGCCGCTAGCCAAACCCTGTCGGGCTGGCTGCTGCTGCGCAACGTCCTGCTGCTCACGGTAATCGCCGTGGCCCTGGTGCCCGGCCAGGGTCGAACGCTCGGCTGGTTCGACTGGCTGACCGTGACGTTGGGGCTTGCTGCCGCAGCAGCGCTGTACGGCGCGGCCAACACGCTGATCGCCAGCCACCTACGCCTGACCACCAACACGGAGGCTCGCCTGTGGAAAACGCGTTGATGATCTCGGTGGTGCTGCTTTGGGTGGTTGTTATTGGCCTGATTATGGTGGTGATTGCGCTGGCGCGGCAGATTGGCATCCTCCACGAGCGCATTGCGCCGGCCGGTGCGCTGTCCACCGGCGGCGGGCCCAAGGTGGGTGACGCCGCTCCCTCGCTGGCGGTGAAAGACCTGGCGGGCGAAGTCCATCACCTGGGACCCGCAGAAGTCTCGCTGGCCGACGCCAAAAGTCAGCTGATCTTTTTTCTTGCGCCGTCCTGCCCGGTCTGCAAAACGCTGCTTCCGGTCATCCGCTCAAGTGCGCGGGCGGAGCGCGGTTGGCTCGACGTGATGCTGGCCAGCGACGGTGAGCTTGAGAAACAGCAGGCGTTTATCGAGCGCGAAAAGCTCGACGACTTTCCCTATGTCCTCTCGACCGAACTGGGTATGACCTACCAGGTGGATAAGCTGCCTTATGCGGTCCTCATCGACGAGCAGGGCATCCTGCGGGCCAAGGGGCTGGTCAATTCACGCGAGCACCTCGAAAGCCTCTTTGAGGCGAAAAAAACGGGTATCGCCTCCATCCAGGAATACTTTCAGCAGGCCGGTTAGAAACCCGGCCGGGACGCTCGCTCAGGGTGACGCGGAGGGCCGGTCCAGCGACCGGCGCAGCTGCCGGTTGGTCTTGCTCAGATCGTCGAGGATCTTTTGCCGCCGGGCAGCGGGATCCGTGTCGGGGGACTGACGCAGCTCCGCAACCTCGGCTAGCGTGTAAGGCTCAAAATCTTTGGCCAGCTCGTCGGCGCTGTAGGTGCGCAAGATCCAGTTCATCAGCTCCGCAAGCTGCTCGTCGTTGACCGGCGCGGTGGCTGAGCCGGGTACCTGGATCAGGAACCGGCGACCTTCTTCGCTGTGGGTAAAGTACCCGACAAAGCCGCTCATCTTCGGAACCTTGTCTGCCAATCCCTCGGCGGCCGGCAGGTGGCAGCCCTGGCAGTAGAGCATGTAGTTGATCTTGGCCCGATGGTCGTCAGCCTTGGAACCCGCGCCGACCGCCAGCATCGCCGCCGCGATCACCAGGCGTAGCGGGTTACTTGGGCCAGGCATCAGCGTGTTTCTCAACGAGCTGCTGACGGACCTTGGCCGCCTTGTCAGGGCCTGCTGCCCCCCACTGCTCGGCGACTCCGGCAACCTCGTCCGCGGTGAACGCAGCTACTTCGCTACCGTCGTCATCGGCCAGCTCAAACATCACGTAGTTCAGCGCTTGCGCAATCGACTCATGGTCCATCGCGCCCCGCTGCCCGGCCATCACGCCAAAGTAGCTCTGGCCGCCGGCGCTGATCTGCCCCATCAGCCCGTTGAGCACGGTGCCGATCAGGTACTCGCGCCCGCCCTCCAGCACGGCAATCTGTCTGCCGCGCTTCCGGATCGGCGGAAAGGCGCCGGGAATACCGGCGCCCGTCGGCAGATGACAGGCGGCGCAAACGTTGTAGGCGTCAGCTGGACTCTGCTGGGCCAAGCTGCTGCCGGTGGCCGCCAGCGCGGCTACCGACAAAGCGAATGCTGCTGTCCGCATCATTGCTCCAGCGCTGTACCGACCACAATGGCCGTCGAGCAGTTGTACGTCAGATGTTTGGTGCCAATACACCAGTTAATGTCATTGGCCGCCTGCGGACGATAAACCGGCCGGTCTGCCTCGTTGCGGTTGCACAAGCACGCGCCGCACGACGTTTTACCGCAGCAGTCGTTATACGAAATGATGTAGTTTTTGCCGTCCGCCGGATTCTGGCAGGTGCCAAGCCAAGTCATCGGCGACATCTCGGTGCCGGGCGGACAGGTGTTCATCGAGCCGCCGCAGCAGCCGCAGAGAAACCCATCGATCGCACAATAGCGCCAGTAGTCGCAGGAGTTGGGGTCACCCGTTTCGCCCGGTTGCTGCTGCGCCCGCGCCACCGGCAGCAGCGGCAGCGCTGACACGCCAGTAAGCGTCATGGCCAGCCGGCCCATAAAGCTGCGTCGGCCGGTGCTCTGGGCCACGGTACGGGTTTTGGACTCGGTCATGCGGTCCAGCTGTTTCATCAACCAGTTCATCATCGTGCTCCGTGCACTACAAAAGGAGTTTCCTGACCGAAGCCGGTCACGGTACGCAGGTACTTGCCGCTCTTGGCGTCATAGACATCCAGGCCCATCTCGATATTGGTGACGATCATGAGCGGCGCCTCAGCATCGCGCGTCAGCGCAATCGACAGCCCCGGCGTTTTTAGCGGATGACGGGCCGTACGCTTGCGGGTGGCGGGGTCGTAAAGCCAGACCTCTATACCCGGATCTTTGTGGGAGCCGTCATAACCCGCCGGGTGAGCCAACACGTAAAGCTGGCCCTCCGCATCGGACAGGGCGTAGGTCATGCCGCCGGGGCGCCAGCCGTCGTCGTCACCCTGACGCAGCGACCACCGCTCCCCGACCTTGGCGGCCGGACCGCTCAAGTCCACCTCCACCATGTCACCCAAAAAGGTCGGAAAGTAAGCGGTGCTGCCAACCATGGCGGGCTTTTCGAACAGCGGGTTGTTGTCGATATCGTTGAACGACTCGGTGCGGGCGCTCGAGGCCATGGTGCCGTCCGCATTGAGCTGCACCGAGTACATATCACCGCCGGCGCAGATTGAGGTGAAGCCTCGTTCACCGGTTGGGAACGCCAGCGAGCAGCCGGGGATCGGGATTTCGCCGAGATACTTGCGCTCTTCCAGGTCCACCACGCTCAGCGAGGTTGCCGGATTGAGGTTAAAGATCAGCACCAGGCGTTCGTTGTCGATCAGCGTGTGCGCGTACTGATTGGGCATCCCGCTGTAGCGGTTGTTGTTGGGCAGGATCACCTCGTCAACCGGTTCCAGCGTCCGCTTGTCGTAGATGGTCAGAACATCCGTCCGGGTGCCGCGAGAACCCCGGGTGTAATAGGTCTCAGCGACATACATCTCTGGCCGCACCGAAGACTGATTGACCGTCGCGATGAACGAGCTGTTGAACATGCCTTTGACCTGTTCCGGCAGCGTCTCCGCATCAGCGTCGATCACGTACTGACGTCCGTCTAGCATGTGAAAGAAGGTCGCGTCGTGGACAATGATCCAGTGTGGTGGATACTTCTCCGGCAGGGTTAGGACCTTGCCGAGCTGTTCCGGCTGCAGCTCCGCCTGGGCGGCTGTAGCAAAGGTGAGGATCGCTCCTGCTAGCAGTATGTTTTTCATCTTCAGGCCGCCGCGTTGACAATCTTGATGTGGGTGTAGGCTTCAAGCCCCTCTTCCCCAAACTCCACGCCCAGCCCGGAACACTTGATGCCGCCAAACGGCACGTGCGGGGCAATCTCCGCGTGTTTGTTGATGAAGATTGTGCCGGCCTCAAGCTGTGCCGCCACGTTGGCAGCCGCCTCGGCGTCGGTACTCCAGACAGAAGCATCGAGGCCAAACTCGAGGCCGTTGGCGCTCGCGATGGCATCGTTGAGGTCGGAATAGCGAATGATGGGCAGCACGGGTCCAAACTGCTCTTCATCGACCAGCCGGGTACCGTCTTTGATGTCAGCGACCAGCGTAATCGGATAGAAATAGCCCTGACCGGTCGGCTCACCGCCGCACAGGATTCGTGCGCCCTGCGCCTTGGCATCTTCAACCAGTTCCTTCACTTTGTTGAACTGCATTTCGTTTTGCAGCGGGCCCAGCACGTTGTTTTCGTCCATGCCATCACCCATCGGGACGTTGGCGGCAAAGTCCGTGAGGGCCTGACAGGTCTCCTCGTAGATGCTGTCGTGCACGTAAAGGCGTTTGAGAGCGCCACAGGTCTGCCCGCTGTTGATAAACGACCCCCAGAAGATACCTTCCGCCATCGCTTTTGGATCGACATCCGGCAGGACAATCCCCGGATCGTTACCGCCGAGCTCCAGCGTGATGGCCTTGAGCGTCTCCGAGGCGCTGGCCATCACCTTCTTGCCGGTGGCGATTGACCCGGTAAACACCACCTTGCCGATATCCGTGTGCTGAGTGATTTCGGCACCGAGTTCATTGCCGCCGGCAACGCAGTTGAGCACCCCAGGGGGCACCGCTTCGCTGATCAGCTCAATCATCTTGAGCGTGCTGAGCGGCGTAAATGGAGACGGCTTGATCACCACGGTGTTGCCGGTACGGATCGCCGGAATCACGTGCCAGATGGCAATCATTAGCGGCCAGTTCCAGGGCGTAATCGAGCCGACGACACCGATCGGAACGCGATGCTGCTCGATGCGCCCGCCTTCGTTGTCCTGGAGCACTTTGACCTCAAGGCTTTGTTCCGCCGTGTAGCGCGTCCAGCCGATACAGCCACCCAGCTCAAAGTTGGAACCCATGCCCGCCAGCGGCTTGCCCTGTTCTTTGGTCAGCAGCACCGCCAGCTCACCGGCGTTGGCTTCCAGAATATCGGCCATTTTGTGACACGCGGCCTTGCGGTCATCGTCACTGCTGAAACGCCAGGATTGAAAGGCCTTGCCGGCCGCCGCCACGGCGTCGTTCAGGTGTGCGCTGCTGGCCTGTGGAGACAGACCGACAAGTTCGCCGTTCGATGGGTTGTTGATCTCGCTGTGGCTGTCAGCAGCAACCTGCTGGCCGTTGATGGTCATGGTGTATTGAGTAGTCAAGACCGCGGTCTCCGTAACTGGTTATTGTTGGCTGCCGCTGCCCGGCCCTCCGGGCAGCGGCGTGTTCACGACAAAGCGCCTAGAAGCTGAACGTCAGGTCCATGCCGTACCACTGGGGCGGACCATAAACCGCGGTACCGCCGAGGATCCCGAGATCCAGCCCGTAGAGCTTGTACTCTTCATCGGCGAGGTTTTTGACCCAGCCTCGAACGTTCCAGCGCTGGTCGGCGCTGGTCCAGCCAAGGCTGGCGTTGGCGACCCCGTAAGAACTCTGGAAGGCCGCACCGCCGTTGGTGACCTCCAGGAACTGATCGTCGTACCAGACTCCGTCAAGCTGCGCGGCAAAGTTGCCGCCAAGCGCATCCCAGTTGTAGCGGAACAGGTAGTTGAAGCTGACGTTCGGGGTGTTGGGCAGCTCGCGATCGTCTAGAAAGTCGATCGGCCAGTCCACGGTAAAGCCCACCGGCGTGACCTGGCTCTGGGGCGTTTCTACGTTGTCCACGTCAGAACCCATGAAGGCCGCGCCCAGGATGATGTCCCAGCGCTCGCTGGGCAGCAGGATCAGTTCGATCTCCGCACCGATGTTCTGCGCGTCGGCGTTAGACACGCTGGGCGTGCCGTCACTGAAGGTGAACGCCTGATAGTCGTCGTAGCTGTAGAAGAACGTCGTGGCGTTCAGCCGCGCGAGGCCGTCCGCCAGATCGGTCTTGATGCCGAACTCCAGCGAGGTCAACACCTCTTCATCGTGGCGAATGCGATCCAGGCCCACGTTGGCAGACGGCGCAAAATTGCCGCCCTTGATGCCGCGGTTGAGAGAGCCGAAGATCAGCGTGTCGTCGTTGGCCTGGTAGTTCAGCTGCAGTCTGGCGGCATAGTCGCCGTAGTCCACTTCGTCGACATCAGAACCCGCGGCCCGAGCCGCGGCGTTGAGGTCGAACAGACCGGGCACCAAGATCCCCTCTTCCGGCGATTCGAAGTCGGTCACAAACCGGAAGTCTTTGTCGTCCTGAGACCAGCGCAGGCCGGTGATCAGCGTCCATCGCTCCCCCAGGTCCCATTCAGCCTCACCAAAGATCGACCAGTTGCGTGAGTCGAGCGTGTAATCCTGCACGACGGCAGGTGCGGTCAGTGTGGTGGGATCAAAGCCGAGTTCGACCGCCACGCCGGAGACCGGAGCCCCCCGGGTGATGACGTCCGCATCCGTTTCCATATCCAGGAAGTAGGCGCCCACCTGCCAGCGCATGGTGTCGCTGGACCCGGACAGGCGGAATTCCTGACTGATCTGCGTGAAGTCCGCGACGGTCGTGAATTCGATAATCGGCACCGGAATGCCGTCGCCGTCCTCGGTGTAGAACTTATCCAGGTCGGAGTAGTTCGTGATCGACGTGAAGTCCCAGCCGTTGTCCAGCGCGTAATCAAAGCGCGCCGTGAACGCGTTGGTTTCGCGATCCATGAATCCGGAGTAGTCAGAAAAATGCTGGAAGGGCGTTGGGTGATCACCGTCAAAGATCGTCAGGCCTGCCTCATCCACCGGCGCAAAACAATCGAGCTGACTCGGGCAGAAAAAGATGTCCGCCGTCGCGCCGGCCGGCGCGCCGATAACGTTGGTAACGAAGTCGACAAATTCCGGCGGGATGAAAGCGTCGGCAGCATTGCCGTAGGGCATGAAGCTGTAGCCGCCCGTCGGCACGTCGTCATCCTCGGTCCGCCGATAGCTGAGATCCAGCTTGCCTTTGTCGCCGATGTCGAACTGCAGCGAACCGCGGATCGCGTAGCCGTCCGTGCCGCCAAGGTCCGTGCCGCTGGGCGGCAGCGGGTTGCCCTCGGGAAAGGGAGCAGACTCGATGAAGCCGTCTGACTCTTCCTGGCGAAACGCTACCCGGTAGCGAACGGTGTCAGAAATCGATCCACCGACCGCACCTTCCACGGCGACGCGACCGAACTCCGCGCCGAGTACGGACAGGTAGCCGTTGGTCTCCTCCTCGTCGGCGCCTTTCGTGATGTAGTGAATCACGCCGCCGGTGGCGTTGCGACCGAACAGCGTGCCCTGCGGACCGCGCAGCACCTCAACCCGTTCCATGTCGAAGAGCTGGCCGTTGAGGGCGTTCATGCTGGCAACGTAAGCGTCGTCGATGTACACCGCTACCGGCGCTTCCAGGTTGTCGGTGAAGTTGTTTTGAGACACGCCCCGAATGTTGAAGACGGTCAGATTGGGAGAAAACGTGGTCATCTGCAGACCCGGAATCTGCTCGGTGATCTCCACGGTGTTGGTAATGCCCAGCGCCTTCATCTGCTCACCGGAGTAAGCGGTGACTGAGATCCCCACATCCTGCAGGTTTTGTTCGCGCTTTTGGGCAGTCACGACCACCTCTTCCAGCACCTGCGCACCAGCGCCGGCCGACATGGCCATGGCGACGGCCGCAAACAACAGCGTTCGGCGCTGCGTTTTGAGCGGGTTTCTTGGATTTCTCATGTGTCTCCCTCCGGGATTTTTATCATGTTGAAAGTCAGCTTTTCCCGGGCTACGGGCCGGGATCCGGTATGCCTACGGCGCTGGGCTGTGCATTCCTGGCGATGTGGTGCACCCGCTGGGCCACCAGGCCCGGCAGCTTCACCAGGAGCGCGGCACCAAACAGCACCACCGCCGTGAGATTGACCGCGTCGTATCCCCCCATTCCCAGGATTCGCGCGGCAACAAAAGGTCCGATGGCCAGCCCCAGCATCTGCATGGATACGCCGTGCACCACAGTGTGGCCGCTCGCGTCGTAGTCCGACAGCGAGCCCAGCAGGTAAGGCATGCTCAGATTCCAGAGCAGGTTGAAACCACAGACCGCCACCCAAAATTCCAGCGGTGCGGCGCCGCCGGTCAGGAGCCAGGTCGCGACGCCGGTCCCAATGATGCTCAGCACCAGCGGCCAGAGCCGGCCTAGGCGGGTTTCAAAAAGCACGGAAAAGAACGCACCGCCGACGCCGAGAAACTGGGACACGGTGAGCGCGTTGGCCACCGCCTGCTCATCCATGCCGGTCTCCAGACCGACGAGAAACAGATAGGCCCACACAATGCCGATGGCGATGTTGTAGATCAGAATAGCCAGCAGCGACAGCCGCCGCGTCGTCGGGTGGAAATCGGGCGTCGCTGCCGTCTCCTCCGCCCGACCGCTGTCCGGCACCGACCGGATAAACGCGAGGCCGGTCAGGTGAAACAACGCAAAAAACACCAGGACGCCGTTCATGCCGACCAGTCCATAGGCGGTCGGCATCACCAGCAGACCGATACCGCCATAGGTCAGCACCCAGACGATAATGAGCCCAAAATTTCGATCGGGCCTCGCCGAGATGCCCATCATGGTGAAGGTCAGGGAGATCAACCCGCCCGAGCACAGACCGGCCGCGAAACGGAGGACGGCGAGCGCCTCAAAATCCGTCTGGTTCATCGACAGCAGGTTGGCCGCAACGCCCAACGCCACGCAGCCGCTCAGGAATATCCGCCAGGAAATTTTTGCGGCGATCAGGCTGAGAAGGATGGTGGTCGCCGCAATGCCGAAGACTTCAGCCGAGGCGATGTAGCCGGCCTGCTGTTCCGTGAGACCCACACTCTCGACCAGACCCTGCACAAATCCCGGCTGGACAATAAACACGCACGGACCGATCACCGCCAGATAGACAATCGCCACCAGTGAACGTCTTGAGTTGACGTCCAGCGGCCGGCTTCGATCGCCTAGCAGCACGTGCATCATGTCAGCGATCCAGCTCCTCGAACGCTTTGGTCAGGGCCGCGACCATTTCGTCGCAGTGATTTTGCTGAAAAATCAGTGGCGGACTTAGGATCAGCTTGGTTCCCACCGGGCGCACCAGGACGCCCTCCCGCCGGGCCACACCGGCCAGCTCGTAGGCAAAGCCGCCGGTGGGATCGATCGGCTCGCGCGTCTGCTTATCGGCGACCAGATCGATACCGATCATCAGGCCTTTGCCGCGCACCTCGCCGACTGACGGAAAACGCTCTTCGAAAGGTTTGAGCGCCGCCAGCAGATAGTCACCCTGAACCTTCGCGTTTTCCGGCAGCTTTTCGTCGCGCACGATGTTGAGGCTGGCGATCCCCGCAGCGCAGGCCACCGGATGGCCGGCGTAGGTGTAGCCGTGCATGATTGCGCCGTCAAAGTTCTGATTGGCTGAAAACGCCGCCTCCACCCGTTCATTGACCACGGTGGCGCCCAGCGGGATGTAACCCGAAGAAATCCCTTTGGCGAAACACATAATGTCCGGCTTAACGCCCCACCCGCGGCTGCCGAACATGCAGCCCGAGCGGCCGAAACCGGTGACCACCTCATCCGCGATCAGCAGCACGCCGTGGCGGTCGCAGACTTCGCGGATCAGCGGCCAGTAGTTGGCCGGCGGCACAATCACCCCGCCGGCGCCCTGCACCGGCTCCGCGATAAACGCCGCTACCGTATCGGGCATCTGGAACTCCAGCTCGCGCTCGAGCTGCTCGGCGCACAGGCGACCCAGCTCCTCCGGAACGTCGGTCCAGGGGTTGCGGTACAGCCAGGGGCTGTCGAGGTGGAAGCACCCCGGCAGCAGCGGCTCATAGTTGCGGCGATTGACGTTCAGGCCGTTAACCGACACGCCGCCAAAGTGGGTTCCGTGATAGCCGTGCTTGAGGGAGATGAACTTGGTGCGCTCCGGCTGGCCGTTCAGGCGATGAAACTGACGGGCCATCTTGAGAGCCGTCTCAATGGCGTCAGAGCCGCCGGAGTTGAACACCACGCGCCGCATGTTTTCTTCGGCGGTGAACTCCAGCACCAGCTCCGCCATCTCCACAACGCGCGGATGAGACACGCCGTCGAAGAGCTGGTAGTACTCCAGCTCGTGGAGCTGCGCGATGATCGCGTCTTTGATCTCCGTGCGATTATGACCGGCGTTGACGCACCACAGACCAGCCACGCCGTCCAGCAGCCGTTTCCCCTGATCATCCTGTACGTAAACGCCGTCGCCGCGAGTGATATGCAGCGGCTCGCGGGCTTCTGCCTCGTTCGGATGGACCATCGGGTGCCACAGGTTGGCGGAATAGGCTGACATATGGTCTTCACGTAGAATTCATGAAACGTCAAGTGTCCTGGACTGCGCTGGCAAGAAATTGACAAAATGGATCATTAATTTGATATTTTGAATCAATGCCCGCCCGCGAACCGACAATCGCCGCCTCCGTTGTGCAATCGCTCTGCGACGCGCTGCCCGACCACCAGCCGGTGGTGCAGCAGGGGCTGCGCCGATTCTCACTGACACGTTTCAGCGCCCAGGACAGCTATCACCGCGTGCCCCTCAAGAGCTATCTGCGCCTGTTTGAATGGCTGGCCGAGGAGCTCGAATCCCCCAATCTGGGGCTCGAGCTGTCCGACCGGACGGGGGTAGAGACCATCGGCGCCGTCGGCTACCTGTTTCTGAGCTCCGCGACCCTGGAACAGGCCTTTAACAGCATGATCCGCAATATCCAGGCGGTGCAGGACGTGTCATATATGGCGCTGACCCTCGGCACCCGCTACGCCCTCGTCAGCTACCGGGTGGCTCACCACAACCTCGCCGAGTGCCGGCAGGACAATGAGTATTCGCTCGCTTTTATGTGGCGCCTCATCCAGCTCTACACCGGCAGCAGCTGCCCGCTGGTCCAGGTCGACTTTGAGCACGCGCCACCGCAGGACATCGCTGTTCACAAGCGCCTGTTTAGAGCGCCGGTGCTTTTCAATCAGCCCAACAACAATATTTATCTGCCACTGAGCGCCATGAAGCTCACGTCCGCGGCGCTGGATTCCAACCTCTTTCCGATTCTGGAAGCCCAGCTGAACGAATCGGTGGCCCAGCAGGCCCGCGCCCAGCGATTTTCCGATCAGGTGATCGAGGTGTTGTCTGACGACGTGCTGCGGGAGGGCGCGAGGGCCAAGGTGGTTGCTGCGCGGCTCGGGATCTCGACGGCCACGCTGCATCGTCGGGTCCGCCGCGAGGGCCAGTCGTTTAAGGGGTTGCTGGACGATCACTGTAAGCAGCTGGCGCAGCGGATGATGTCCCAGCCCACCCTGCCCATCGCCAGCATCGCGCGGCGTCTGGGTTACGCCGAGACCGCCTGCCTCACTCGCGCCTTTCGCCGTTGGTTTGGAGTCACGCCCAGGCAGTATCGCCAGCAGCAGGGTCAGCTCACCGACCCGGCGGCGTCTTCTCACACCGCTCTTTGAATTTCCCGCCGGCGGGGCCATGATGGCGAGCACCTGGGGTCTTGCGCGGAACGATATCCATGCACCGAGCTAAGCTTTTCACGCTTCTTATCGCCGCTGTTCTCCTCCTCGCCGGCTGCGACCGTGCTCCCGAGCCGAGCACGCAGCCTGACGCCAGCGAGCCGTCCGGCGCGGCGGATACCCGACCCAACATCCTGCTAATCGTCGCGGACGATATGGGATACACGGATCTCGGCAGTTTCGGCGGCGAAATTGAAACGCCCAATCTCGACGAGCTCGCGCTAGCCGGCGTGCGGCTGACCAATTTCCAGACGGCCTCCATGTGTTCACCGTCGCGAGCCATGATGTTGACCGGCGTGGACGCCCACAAAGCCGGCTACGGAAACATGCTGGAGGAGCTATCGCCCAACCAAAAGGGCCAGCCGGGCTACGAGGGTTACCTGAACGACAACGTGGTGACAATCGCCACGCTGCTGCGCGACGCCGGCTACAGCACGTTTCTCAGCGGGAAGTGGCACCTGGGAGGCGAGCCACAAAGCTATCCGGGCAAACGGGGCTTCGACCGTTCGTTTGTGCTCAACAGCGGCGGAGGCAGTCATTTTGCCGATATGAAACCCGCTTACGCCCCCAACCCGGACGCCAAAGCGGACTATATGCGCGATGACGTCAAGCTCACCGAGCTGCCGCCCAGCTTCTCTTATTCCTCGCAGTATTTTGCCGACCAGCTGATCGGATACCTCGATGAGCGCGACGACGAACAGCAGCCCTTCTTTGCCCTGCTGGCTTTCACGGCCCCGCACTGGCCGCTCCAGGCGCCGGACGCTGCGCTCGAAAAATATGCCGGTCGCTATGACCAAGGCTACGATGAGGTGCTGACTCAGCGACTCTCGAGGATGGCAGAACTCGGCCTGCTGGCGGACAACGCCGTGGCCGTCAGCCGACCGCCAAAGGGGCGCTCCTGGTCGGCGCTGACCGTCGAGGAGCAGCGCGTCGAAGCCAAAGCCATGGAGGTCTATGCCGCCATGATCGACGAGATGGATGCACATACCGGGCGGGTCATCGACTATCTGCGCCAGTCCGGCGAGCTGGACGATACGGTTGTCGTCTTTCTGTCCGACAACGGCGCTGAGGGGCACGATCTCGATGAAACCTGGCCTGCGGACATGTTTCCCAAGATCCGCGCGGTGATCGATCAGAGCTTCGACTTCAGCTTCGAGCAGATGGGCAAACCCGGCTCCTACCTGCTCTACGGACCAAACTGGGCACGCGTTGGGTCGCCGACCGGGCGACTCCACAAGGCCTTCCCCACCGAGGGCGGTACCCGCACGTCAGCGTTTGTGCACTACCCGAGGGTCATCGACAGCGGTCGGATCAGCAACGAGCTGGTGGCCATCAAGGACGTTGCCCCGACGTTGCTCGAACTGGCTGGCCTCCGCCCGCCCGACGGCGAATACGGCGGCCGACCTGTCGAGCCGATGACCGGCGTCTCCTTCGCATCGCTGCTGGCAGATCCAGCCGAACGTATGCCGGAGCGGCCGCTCGGCATGGAGCTGATGGGCAAGCGCTCGCTCCGCCTAGGCGACTGGAAGCTGGTGCACATGCCACCACCCTTCGGCAGCGGGGAGTGGCAGCTTTTTAACCTGGCCTCCGATCCGGCCGAGAGCGAGGATCTGGCGGCCAGCAACCCGGACAAGGTGGCCGAACTCGAGCGGCACTGGACCGCCTACGCCGAGGAAAACGCCGTCATTATCCCGGACTGGGTCAGCGGGTATTAGGGCCCGCTAGTGGGCCGCTCGACCCACTAAGCCTGACCTTTCTCTTCGTAAAATTCTCGGAGCTGCACCGGGCTCTCGGGAATGCATGACCCGCCGTCCACCGCGATGGTCTGCGCCGTGACGTAAGACGCCTGGTCGGACGCCAGGTACAGCATGCAGTAGGCAATGTCCTCCGGCTTGCCGATCTCCCCCTTTGGAATGTAAGACGCCATCTCCTTGAGGCCTTCTTCGTCGGCCAGGATCGACATCGCCTGCGTCAGAATAAAGCCCGGTTCAACGCAGTTGAACGTGATGTTCTCCCTCGCGTGCTCCAACGCCGCGGTTTTGATGTAGGCGTTCATCGCGCCTTTTGCGGCAACGTAGGCGGAGGTTAGGGGCATGGAGACTCGCGGACCGGTCACCGACGAGGTGAAGATAAACCGCCCACCGCCGCGCTTGCGCATATGCGGCACCGCAGCCTGCGTCAGCCAGAGGCAGGGCTTGAAGTTAACGGCCAGGCCTCGATCCAGCTCGTCGTCCGGAAATGACTCGGCGGGGAACATGGGAAACACCGCGGCGTTATGAATGCAGATATCGAGCGCCCCAAAACGCGCAACCGCCTGTTCGACGGCAGCCAGCAGCTCAGCCTTAACACCGACATCACACTGCGCCAGCTCAGCCTGGCCGCCCGCTTCTCGAATCGCGTCGACAACCGCCTGGCCGTTTTCCTGAGTTCGCGTGGCAACCACCACCGCGGCGCCGGCCGCCGCAAACACCTTGGCGATTCCCTCACCGATTCCCTGCCCAGCGCCAGTCACGAGCGCCACCTTGCCATTCAGGTCTCCAAACATCATTGCCTCCCTTGAAATATCGGCGGTCAACGACCGCCCAAACCGCGTTTGTCGGGCGTCCGGTCTCTGGTGGTCATCATCCACGAGTTGCCCAGCCGCGACAATTCCATCGCGGGGCGTAGCTGACTAAACTACCGGCCCGGATCGCCGCTGCGCGGAACATTGACCACCGATGACCAAAACTCGACCTGTGCTTCTGCCAACAACCGCCGTGCTGATGCTGCTGCTGCTCAACGCCTGCTCGGTTAACGTCACCTTCGGCGAGCGGCCGCTCAGCCCCGGCACCGACTGGGTGGCCAACTCGTCAGGCTGGGCCGACGAGGCCAACCAGGTCTTCGAGGCCGCAACCGACTATGTGTTGGCGGCGAGCGAAGGACGGCCAGCCGGCAGCTGGGCAGTGGTTTTGGACCTGGACGAAACCGTGCTGAACAATGTTCAGTATCAGGTCATGCTGGAGAACGACGGCAAATCCTATACGCCGGAGAACTGGTACCAGTGGACCCAGGAGGAGAACGCTACCCTCGTGCCGGGGGCGCTGTGGTTTATCAATGCGGTCAACTCGGCGGGCGGCCACGTCGCTTTTGTGACCAACCGCAGAGACCGCGAACAGCTCGCCACGGAGAACAACCTGGCGAAACTCGGCGTTGTCCGAGGCCAGGATTTCCGCGTGCTGCTCACCCGCGCCAGCCCACAAGCGCCGGGCGAGAAGGACGATCGGTTCAGCGTGGTCCCGGAGCTGCTGGCCGTGCAGGGCTACCCGGACGTCACGGTGGTGGCCTATGTGGGCGACAGCGTCGGTGACCAACCCAGCAACCCGGGCGAAGCCCAATTCTTCTGTATCGATCAGGGGGCTATGTACGGCGAGCCCTGCGCCAAGGTGCCCGGGCCGGGTACTTGAATCCTCAGCAGCGATCCATGCTTCGCCAGACGCTGGTAAGGCTGGCGTCAGGCAGATTGCTTTGAAGCTCGATTAGGCCGTCGGCAAAGGCGGCCGCCGGGTCGGTCAACCATCGAGTGACGTCCACCTGGCCGCGCAGCGCTGGTCCGGCCACAATCCCGGTCCAAGCGTTTCGCCCGGCGTGTTTGGCGGCGTAAAGCGCCATGTCAGCCAGTCTGACCGCATCCTGCCAGTCAACCTGCCCAGGGTCAGCCGGCGCGAACGGCATCGGGCAAAAGCCGATGCTGCAAGTTAGCGATAGTTCGGGACTGTGAGGCGTTTCGAAAGGCGTTTCGTGAAAGCGCGAAACGATACGCCGCGCCAGCTCCGCGGCGTGCTGCCGAGAGGTGTTTCTAGCGACCACGAGAAACTCTTCCCCGCCCCAGCGAACCAGGTGGTCGGATTCGCGAAAGATGGTCGCCAGCCGATCGGGCACCGCTTTCAGCACCGCATCACCCGCCGAGTGCCCATACCGGTCGTTGACCCGCTTGAAGTGATCGATGTCGATCATAAACAGAAGCAGGTCGGCACCTTCGAGCACCTGCCCTCGGCCGGCGCCGTAGGCGCGGAAACACGCGGCCTGATCGATCGGCAGGTGATGCTCAGCGAAGCGTCGATTAAACAGGCCCGTCAACGGGTCAGTGAGGCTGGCGGTCCTCAGCTGCGCAGATTTCTGCTCGAGCTCGGCTGCGGTCTGACGAAGCTCTCGGGTGCGAAGGGCCACCGTCTCCTCCAGCTCAACCTGTCGCTGCCGCAGAGCGCCGGTGCGCCAGCGGATCATCAGCAGCACCAGAGCGGCCAGCGCCAGCGCCGCCAGCCAGCGCGCCGCCGGCGTTTGGTGCCACAGCGGCAGGACGGTCACGTAACGCATAAGCGTTGCAGGATCCCACTGACCCTGACGATTGGTTGCCTGAAGGCTCAGCACATAGCTTCCGGGCGGCAGCGAGGTGTAGTTGATGGATCGGTCGCTGACGCCAGCCTCTCGCCACGACTCATCGAAACCCTCCAGCCGGTAGCGATAGCGAATGGTGCGGGCGGCGAGAAAGTCCAGTGCCGCAAAAGCTAGGGAGAATTCGTTGCGCTGCGCGGGAACGACGATCGGCTCGCTCGGCGACAAGCCGGCCTGGCGGGGATTGAGCTCCTGATCGCCAGCCCGGGCCGCGGTAAACGCCAGCGGTGCGCTACGGGCCGAGGGCTGCCATCGGTCGGGCTTGACGATCGTTAGGCCCCCGTCACCGCCAAACAATAGTTCTCCGTAGCGGGTCCGCACGGCCGGCTGTCGGAAATACGGGGTCACCAACGCGCCGCCGGCTGGCCCGATTCGACTGATCGAATAATCGAGCGGATCGATGACCGCAATGCCACCATTGCTGCTGGCCCAGATTCGCCCGGCCAAGTCCATGAGCAAAGCGCCGGTCAGGTTGCTCGGCAGACCGTCAGATCGCGTGAGGTGATCGAGCGACCCGCCCGGTTCGTAGACATAGATTCCGGCGCCGGACGTACCGATCCAGGTCCGGCCCTGCTGATCTTCCAGGAGCGACGTCACGTAACCATTTTCCAAGGTCGCAGGCTGCGCGTTCCGTTCAGGCAGCGTGCTCAGCACTTCGCCGCCACCGTCGATCCAGGTTACGCCGTCCCAGGTCCCCACGGTCAGCCGGTCTGACGCGCCGGCCAGCAGCGACGAGATCCGTGGATCGGTAAAGGCCGAAGTCACCGACGCTTCCACAAGCTCCGAGCGAAAGGGCAGCTGATTCAACCGTAGCCGCCAGAGGCCGTCGCTGCCACCCGCCCACAGGGTGTCTCCCTGCGCCAGCAGGCTGCCGGTGAAAACCGCTTTGCTCCGCACGTCAAAGGCCATGCGCGCCAGCCGCGGCTCTTCGAAGAGGTATACCCCCCAGTTGCTGCCGAGCACAATCTGGCCGCTGTCGGTCTGCGCCATTGCCTCAACCGCCCCGCCGGGCAGCGCGGACTCCGGACTGTCGGGATCGACATTGATCGTACCTACCCTGCCCCGCTGCGGATCCACGATATCGACACCGCTCTGCCGGAGCCCGACCAGGATCCGTTCGTCGTCCAGCTCCAGCAGTGAGGTCACGGCTCGGTCTCTCAGCGCACCATCTCTCCCGGTGCCGCCAAAGGCGGTCAGCAGCGCGGTTTGAGTGAGATCATGCAGGCTGAGTCCACGGCTGGTGCCCACCCAAACGAGGCCGTTGTCATCCGGCACGATAGTCCAGACCTCGTTGTCCGCCAGGCTGTACTTTTGGGCAGGCAGGTGCTCGAGGCGCCGGGAGCGACCGCCGACGGTATCGATTTCAATCAGGCCACGGCCATAGCTGCCCAGCCAAATCAACCCAGGCCTGACCTCCGCCATCGCGAAGATCCACTCGCCGCTAAAGTCGGTGATGGGGACCCGGGCAGCAGCGTGATCGACACTGATGCTTACCACGCCATGGCGAGGTGTGCCTACCCAGATGGACCCGTTGGAAAGCTGCATCACGCTCGAGATTCGAACGCCCGGCTCAAGCTCCGGAGCGAGGGAAAACTCGACGAAAGCCTCGCCACGCTGGGATTGGCGAAACAGGCCCCGGCTTGTGCCGACCCACACGGCGTCATCCGCCGCAAACAGCACGCTGAACGTACGCATGGTTCGATCGGCGTCGAAAGGTTCCCGCAGAAGATGCTGTGACGAGCCGGTGCGAGTGTCGAGTCTGAACACGCCCCGCCCCGTGCCGGCCCAGACGACCAGGCCCTCGGCACGGTCTTCGAAATCGATGGCGGTGACCGGAAACGGTGCGCCCTCCGCCAGCGTGTACTGCCGCCAGCTGCCGTCGTCAGGATCAAAACTCCGCAGCGCCTGACCGGTGCCCACCCAGAGCCGGCCTTGCGGTCCCGTCCTGAGGATCCGAATATCCGTCTCGACGTCGGACCATTCGCTCGCAAGCCGCTGGAGCTCTAAACCGTCCCAGCGAGACAGACCGTCGGAGGTGACCAGCCAGGCGAACCCCGCGCGATCGTGGGCAACGCCCGGAACCCGGCCAAAGGGTAGTCCTTGCTCTGCGGAAAGATTGAGAAACACGGCGTCGACCAGATCGCGCCAGCGTTGATCAGAACTCTCACGATCAGCACCGGACGCATGGGCAGGCCAGACGGCCAGCGCGAGCACCAGCCATAACGTCGACAATCCCCTCATGGCGCAAGCATAACTGGCGGCGGTGGCTGACCCAAACGGGAAGCGTCGATCGGAGCCGGTGCGGCTGGGCTCGTCAGCGAGGCTGCATGCGCAGGCCGCCATCCATCCGGATACACTCGCCGTTGGTGTAGTCGTTTTCCACGATATATTGCGACAGGTGAGCAATTTCTTGCGGCTTGCCGAGCCGCTTGGGATAGAGAACGCTCGCTTCCAGCGATTCCACGACCGGATCCGGAAAGGAATCAAACAGCGGCGTGTGGATCAGGCCGGGCACAATCGTATTGACCCGAATCCCGTACTGAGCGAGATCTCTGGCCAGGCACAGCGTCATCCCAATGATCGCGCCCTTGGAGGCCGCGTAGGCCGCCTGACCAATCTGCCCCTCATAGCCGGCGATCGAGCCGGTGTTGATGATGACACCGCGGGTGCCGGATTCGGTGACCGGGTCCTGTTTCGACATCTGTGACGCGCACAGGCGCAGGACGTTAAACGTGCCAATCAGGTTGATGTCGATGGTTTGCCGAAACTTATCCAGCGGATGCGGGACGTGATCTCGGCCCACCGTTTTGCAGCCGGGGCTGATCCCGGCGAAGTTATTACAGATGTGGATCTGTCCAAAGTTCGCCAGCGCGTGCTCGATGCCCTGCGTTGCGCTGGCTTCGTCAACAACGTCTACCGCGCAAAAGACCGCCGCGTCTCCCAGCTCGTCAGCCAGGGCCTGGCCGGCTTCCTGATTGAGGTCGAAGATCGCCACCTTCGCTCCCGCTTCCGCATACCGCCGCACGGTTGCTTCGCCAAGACCTGACGCACCGCCGGTGACCACAGCGACTTTGTTCTCGATATTCATGCGTGTTACTCCGCGTTAGCAGTCTGTTTGACCATTGCCCAGAGCCTGGCCAGCGACCCGATATCCCGCTCATAAGGCATAAACACCTCGACGTGCGCTGTCGGGTCGGGCACCGGCGCCAGCGTGATCCCCCACAGCGGCTCAAGCTCATCGGGGATCGCCGCGTAGCGGATGTCGCCGATCTTCAGACGGCCGCTGCCAGGCACAAAATTGATGTAACCCTGGCTGAAACGGGCAAATCGCTGCGCGTCGATGAGCTGCTGAGATCCCTCGGGGAGTATCTCCCAGCTGCGGCGAAGATCTGCGACCTCGGCTGACGCTCCCGGGAAGTGCTGACCCGCCCCAAGCCCAACGCCAATAGCATCCACGTGAAAGGCACCGCCAGATTCGTAGACCGTTCGCCAGACCAGCAGATTACCCAGGCTCGGCATGGCTCGCAGGTGATTGGGTTCGTGACCGCGAGCCTCGGCAATCGCCCGCATTTCCGACTCGGCACGCTGCTGCTGGAGACCGCCCAGAAACAGGTAGGCAAAGAGCCACAGCAAGCCTGCCCAAGCCAGGCGCGGACTCCGGCGCCAGCGAGCAAGCGCCACCGCCAGCAGCAGCGGCAGGGTCACCAGCGGATCGATGATGGAGACCAGATCCAACGACAGCCGCAGGTCGGACACCGGCCAAAGCAGTGACGTCCCATAGCTCGTACACAGATCCAGCAGACCGTGGGTGGCAACGCCGAGCATGCTGAAAGCCAGCGTGAGCTTCATCGACAGGCCCCAACGTCGACCCAGCGTGCCGTGCAGCAGCAGGCCTGCCAGCAGGCCGCCGAGCGGGATATAAAACAGCGAATGGGTAAAGTGCCGGTGATACTCCAGCGCGAGGACCGGATCGGTGGACGACTGAATCAGCACGTCCAGGTCGGGCGTCATCGCCGCGAGCCCGCCGATCAGCGCCGCTTTGCCAAGGTCGGATTTGGTGGCCGCAGACTGCGCCGCCAGGGCACCGAGCGTGCCCTGGGTTAAGGGATCCATAGCCGGTTGTTACCGTCGAGCCAAAAAGGGCCCGTATTGTCGCCGCATCAGGCGGCGATCACCAGTGATCGGCCGACCGTAAATTCAGGTCAGCCTTTGCGCTCAGGGGTTTTGCCAAGGCCCGGGGATCCAAAGCCCCGATTCGTCTCGGTGGCTCTCCCGGAGCTCGACGCCCAGCGCGCTGCGCTGATGAAGCAACAGATCATCCGTCCGTGGGTCACCCAGCAACAATTGCGGCAACCATTTCAGGCTGGCTTTCTGAATGAAATCGGGCGGCTGCTCAAAGCCATCGGCGAAGAGAAGCTCCTGGACGGTCGTCAAGTCTTGCGCTTCGTTGTCAGCAAGCGTCGGATCGGCCGTACCGAGGGGCGGCTGCACGCTGGCGCGATTCTCGATGGTCGTCTGTACCGGAGCGTCGACCGTGACCGACAGCGTATAAACCACCTGACTCCCGGCCAGCAGGTCTACCAGGTCGTCGATGTCCCCGCTGCCCGCGGCGCCACAGCTCGCGCCCTGACCGGGGCTGCAAACCCAGCTTGTCCCAATCAGCTCGGCCGGTATCTGGTCCTGCACCCGCGCGCCGCTGACGGAGGCAGGACCGTTGTTCTGGACCGTCAACACGTAGTCGAGCATCCCACCCAGCGCAACGCTCTCTCTTCCGTCAGTCTTGCTGATCGACAGATCCGCCTCGGGACCTGGATTGCTGACTAAAAAACTCTCGTCCTCCGCGGGCTCGACTGTGGGCAACGTGTTGCCGGCCGGATCCACAATCGACTGCGCGGCGCGCAAATCCAGGCCCACGGACCCATTAAAGCTGGCGAGGTCACCGCCGCTGACCGTCAGCTCGTAAATGGCGGCGCTCACCGCGACAACCCCATTCACCTGCGCCAGCGTACCGCCGCTAACGGCAAAATCGGCGGCGCTTGGCGCAACGATGTCCTCGTCGAACACGGCGCGAAATATGAGGACGTCCGCGTCCGTGAGCGGCCCAGGCGGGTCCTGGCGAAGAAACGACAGCAGCGTCGGCCGCACGGCGTCAAAGGTTACGGTGTTGTCGACGCTGGTCGACGCCAAACTCGGGTTGCCGCCGCCGTCCTGCGCAGCGCCGGCCGGCAGCGAAACGATCACCGTCCCCTCGCCGGTCATGCCGCTGACCGCCAGGTTGTATGTGGTGCCGCTGCCGGATACCGAAACGCTCGTAGCGCCAGCCGTGCCGCCGAGAATCACGTCGGCACTCTCCAGGCCGGTCACCGGTTCGCTGAAGGTGGCCGTGAAGCTGATCGGTACCAGCCGGGCCGGGTCGGGCTGCGAAGTCGCCTGCTCCACCGTCACGGTCAGCTCATTGGCGACGAGGTAACTCTCGTCGATCGGCGGCTCACCCGCCGGGAGCGCGTTGCCGGCAAGATCAGCGATCCCCTGACCGGCGCTGAGGTTCAGCCCGACCGGCCCGTCAAAAAACGCCAGGTCGCCGCCGGCGACCACCACGTCGTAGATCGAACCGGAAACCGGGAAGATCGTACTGACCAGCGCCGTTGTTGCGCCGTCGACGGCAAAATCGGTTGGGCTTGGAGGCTGAATATCCTCATCAAAAACCGCCTGAAAAACAAGCGTGTCCTCGTCGGTGTTTTCGTCGAGCGGCGAAAGCCGGGAAAAAGACAATACCGCCGGCGGCTGAGAATCTACTGATCCCTTTGTCGTGGCCTCGACTGACTTGAGCGGCAGACTGCCGGTCTGCTCGCTGCCATTAGCAGCGGCAGTGAACCCGAGCAGCAAGACGGTCAGACCCACCATCACAGCCCGCCTTGCAGGCATCAGCGTCCGCCTTTCAGCGGGATTTTTGAGTTTAGTTTTTAACACGTCCTTCCCCCAGGTCGCCGCATAGTTGACCCTAGCATAGGCACCGCAGCCGGTTCCGTGTCGTGCCTCGAACAGACCGCACCACACTCACTAACCATCGGCGGCATCGGGGCGAACCTTAGATGATGGTCGGGGTGAAGGACCGGGCTTGGGTTATAGTTCTGCGCTTGGGAGCGGAGAAATGCACGTGCGCCTAGCCAGCCTATCCATCATGGTCGCAGCCCTGACGGTTGTTCTTACCGGGTGCGCGCGAGAGATCAAGACCACCGAAAACGATGCGTTCGTGCGGATCGTTCGCGACGGCTACGGCGTACCCCACGTCTTTTCCAACGACCGTTACGGACTCTATCTGGGTTATGGCTACGCGGTCGCCCAGGACCGGCTGTTCCAAATGGAGATGGCCCGGCGCAGTACGCAGGGTCTCGTCGCTGAGGTGCTCGGCGAAGCTTATCTGGACTACGACATCGAGACCCGCAGGCTCTTCAGCCCCGCCTCGATCAGGCGGCAGCTCGCTGAACTCGAGCCCCAGGACATGGCCGTTTTTGCCGGCTTTGCCGATGGGCTTAACCGCTGGATCGAAACGATCGACGACGCGCCGGCAAAACTGCTGCCGCTGCAGTTCAGTCAGCTAGGATTCCGCCCGGCTCCCTGGACGCCCTACGACGTCGCCATGATTTTCATCGGCACCATGAACAACCGTTATGGCGACTTCAATACGGAGCTGGAAAACGCCGCCGTCCTCGCGGAACTTGTTGCTCGACACGGTGAGCTCGCGGGCCGCAACCTGTTCAATCTGCTCAACCCTCGCTTTACCAAAAACGCGCCAACGACAATCCCGTCCGCCGACTGGTCACGGCCAGCGTACGATTCGCTGTCGATCTCCGCAGCGATGCCGGCGGCGACGCTGGAGCTCGCCGAGCTAACGCCCTCACCGGCAACCGCAGGCTTCAGCAACGTTTACCTGGTTGGCCGCGCCAAGGCCAGCGGCGCTGAGGCCATTTTGGTCAACGGCCCACAGTTTGGCTGGTTTAATCCGGCGTACGTTTATTCGGTGGGACTGCATGGTCCGGACCGGGCGGTTGTGGGCAACACCCCTTTTGCCTACCCCATGATCATGTTTGGCCACAACGATCGGATCGCCTGGGGTAGCACCTGGGGTGCCAGCGATATCGTCGATATTTTTGTCGAGCAGCTGAATCCCGATAACCCCAAACAATATGTCTATCGCGGTGAAACCGTTGACTTCGAGCGCCGGATCGAACGATTTTTGATCAAGGACCGTGAGCCGGTATCGATCGAGCTGCTGCGGTCGGTCCACGGCCCAATTGTCAAAATGGACGAAGCGGCCGGTGTTGCCTACGCCAAAAAGCGCGCCTGGGACGGCGAGGAACTGGCGACGCTGCTCGCGTGGCTGCGCGCCACCTGGGCCAGCGACTGGGACGAGTGGAAAACGGAAGCCGCCCGCTCCGCGATCAACGTCAACATGTACTACGCGGACGTCGCGGGCAACATCGGCTACTTCCACGGTGGCAAGTTTCCGCGTCGCCAGCCGGGTCACGATAACCGACTGCCAGTGTCGGGCAGCGGTTATATGGACTGGGGGGGGCGCCAGTCGATCGACCGAGCCAATCCCCATGTCCTTAATCCCGGCACCGGGTTTCTGGCGAACTGGAACAACAAACCCGGCGAAGGCGTCATGAACCCGGACTTTTTTTTCTACTCCTGGTCTCGAGCGGATCGGGTGGATTACCTGAATAACGCGCTTGCGGCCATGGACCGGATCACGCCGGACGCCGCCTGGGATCTGCTGACGGGAAGCTCGTATGCCGACGTATACGCCCCTTATCTGCTCCCCGTGCTGCAAGGAGCGCTGGCGGAGACCGACGATCAGTCGATGCTCGATGCCTACCGAATGCTGGAGCAGTGGAATCAGCAGTCGGTTGATAAGGACGCTGACGGATTCTATGACCAGCCTGCGACGGCCCTGTTCCGACGTTTTGTGGCGGCGCTCATCGAACAGGTGCTGAAAGATGATCTTGGGGAAGTCTGGCCGTTCTACGCGGCCACCGGCTACCCCACCTCGCAGGCGCCGACGGCCGCGGGTACCAATCTACCGGCGGGCCTGAAAGCGATCGTCGAAGCGGCTGACGGCGCCGCTGGTTACGACCTTTTTAATGGCGCTGGCGTCGACGCGGTGGTCCGGTCCGCCTTCGCGGAGGCCGTAGCGGCAAGCCGGGAACAACCCCGACTAGCCACGGCTCCCAGACCTTTTGCGCACAAAAATTTTCTCGGCATTCCTCAGGCGTTGGACCAGGAGCTGATGACCGCCCCCATCGAGCAGAATCGAGGCACCGAAAACAACATGATTGTGCTGCGTCCGGGAGCCATCGAGGGGTGGGAAGTGACGCCGCCGGGTCAGTCAGGGTTTATCGACCCCGACGGACAGCGCTCGCCCTACTATGAAGATCAGTTCGAGATGTATCATCGCTTCGGCCGCAAACGCACCTGGTATTACGAGGCGGACATCGAAGAGCAGAAGCGGTCGGAAACCACGCTTGGGTATCAGCGATACGGCTCGCCAGCAGCGAGGTAATTCATCCCGGAGGATCGATCAGCTCCGGCCCAACGGTCGCTGACCGACCGTGGAACCGAGCGACCAGCTTGTGATCCTGGTTGGTCACGGTCACATCGTAAAGCCCCGATCGGCGACCCCGATGCCCCTCCACCGCGGTGGCCGTCAATTCATCACCAAGCTTGCCCGGACGAACAAAATCGATTGCCGCACCAGCGGCGACCGTCACCTGGTTGTAGCCATTGCAGGCAAAAGCAAACGCTGAATCGGCGAGCGTGAAGATGTAGCCGCCGTGACAAATATCATGCCCGTTGACCATGTCCGATCGGACTGTCATGGTCACAACCGCCTCGCCCTGAGCCGGGATTGAGACGTTCATACCCAGAGCACGGCTGGCTCGATCGTCAGCCAGCATTTTGTCGGCACAGGCCCGCGCCAGCTCGAGTGTCTCCATCGAATGCACATTCCTCTTTCAGTTCAAAAAGTGTGGCGCGACCGCCGGGCCCTCAATCTGCCACGTTTGCCCGCCGGGGAAAAATCGTGATAAATGACCTCGGCCTTGAGGCCTGAAAGAAAATCAAAAAAGGAGCGTCTGATGAAGCTTTCGTTTTGCGGTCTGGCAGGTTTGCTGCTGCTTGTCGGGTGCGCGTCCGGCCCTCCGAAAACGGCGGAAGTTCCGGCCATGCCCGATCTCAGCACGGTGTCGACGATGCTTCAGGAAGGCACGCTCACCAGCGAATCGCTGGTCAACGAGCTGCTGAAGCGAATCGACCAGAAGGCGGAACTCAACGCTTTTATCTCCATTAATCCGGAGGTTGCCGTGATCGCCAGGCAACGCGACGAACAGCGCGCCCGCGGCGAGGTGATGGGACCGCTCCACGGGATTCCGCTGGTGGTGAAAGACAACATCCACGTCGCTGGGATGACCAACACGGCGGGCACTCCTGGACTGCAGAATTTTGGACCGCGCGAATCCAACGAGACGGTGGTCGCGCTGCAGGGTGCCGGTGCCATCATTCTTGGTAAGACCAACCTGCACGAGCTCGCGTTTGGCATCACGTCCAGCAACACCGCTTTTGGCGCGGTTGGCAATCCTCGTGACCCCGCACTGTTTCCGGGCGGCAGCAGCGGCGGCACGGCTGCGGCCATTGCGGCGGGCCTTGCGCCGGCCGGGCTGGGCACGGACACCGGTGGCTCCGTTCGAATCCCGGCAGCCCTGACCGGCACCGCGGGATTCCGACCGTCACCTGGCCGTTATCCGTCTAATCGGGTGACGCCTATTTCCCACACCCGGGATACGGTGGGCGTCATGGCGGGCAACGTTACTGATCTGGCGCTGCTGGACCGGGTCATCACCGGCCAGACCGGCTCGGACGCGGCCGGAATGGCTGTCCCTGAGGCAGCGACGATTCGCCTCGGCATCATTTCCGAGTACTACTATTCCGGCCTCGAAGCGGCAACCGCATCGGTGGTGACCGATGCCCTCGGTCGCCTGCGGTCAGCCGGCGTGCAGCTGGTTGAAGTCAGCTTCCCCGAGCTTGGCGAGCAGGTCGGCGCAGGCTTTCCGATCGCTCTCTACGAGGCCCGGGAAGATCTCACAACCTATCTGGCGCGTTTCCAAACCGGTCTGACGCTCAGCGGGCTGGCCGAACAGGTCGCCAGCCCGGACGTCAAGGGGATCTTGGGGGCGGTTGCGGGCGAGCAGCCTCCGGTCTCAGAGGCGGATTATCAGGGCGCGCTGGCAACGATCGGACAGATGCAGCGCCAGTTTGAGACGCTGTTTTCAGACCAGCAGCTCGACGCCGTGATTTTCCCGACCACCATGCTGACCGCCCGGCCGATAGACGGCAGCCTGGAGACGGTCGAGCTGAATGGTGAATCGGTGCCAACGTTTCCCAGCTACATTCGCAACACCGATCCAGCGAGCCTCGCCGGCCTGCCGGGCGTCAGCTTTTACGCTGGCGATGCGAGTAATGGCCTGCCCGTGGGGCTGGAAATCGACGGCGCCCCCGGCGCTGACGCGGCGCTTCTGAACGTCGCGCTGCGCCTCGAGGCCATTTTGCGCTCGTCGGGTTCCGAGTAGGGCAGAACCGATCATAGGATCGGAACCTCGGGTGACGTCGATGCTAACGTGATACAAAATGTTTGAAATTCGTTAAATTTGTGTATCATGTTCACCAAATAATTCCACACGAGGGAGACCTATCGATGTCCGTGAACAAACCCAAGCTGCTGGCAACCCTGATCGCCGGCGCTCTTGCCCACGGCGGCGTCAACGCACAGGCGCTCGAAGAAGTTGTGGTGACAGCTCAGCATCGGGCGGAGAACCTGCAGTCCATTCCGGTGACCGTCAGCGCCCTCAGCAGCATTGAGCTCGAGCAGGCCAACATCTTTGACGCGGCCAGCATCGCGGTGAACGTGCCGGGGATGGCCTACGCGGAATTTGCCCCGGGTCAGGCGCTCATCTCCATGCGCGGCATCAGCTCCGTCGACGACGGGGCCGGCCTGGACAACTCGGTTTCCCTGTTCCTCGATGGCGTTTATATCGGCCGTCTGGCCAGCATCAATTTCGACATGTTTGACCTGGAGCGGATCGAAGTACTCCGCGGTCCCCAGGGCACGCTGTTCGGCCGCAACTCCATCGGTGGCGCCATCAACGTGATCTCCTCCAAGCCGGAAGAGGAATTTGGCGGCAAGATCGGCGTCACCGCCGGCAACCAGGGGATCCTGCGCTACCAGGGTTTTGTCACCGGTGCATTGAGCGAAAATCTGTCCGGCAAGTTCACAATCAATCACCGGGAACACGATGGCTTCGTGCGCAACGTGATCCTCAACAAAGATCAGCAGGATGAAGACCAGACCTCGCTGCGCGGCCAGCTGCTGTGGACCGGCGAGAAGTCGGAATGGCTGCTGTCAGCCGACTGGATGGACGACGACCGCGAAGACATGGGCCGCACGCCCATCGACAACAACGCGCCACTGATCCCGATTGCAGCCGCGAACGGCGTCAACGACGTGCGTCAGAACGCCGCTCCGGCAGACGGATTTTCCATGCGGGAAGCCAGCGGTATCAGCCTGCAGGGTGACATCGACTACGCCAAGGGAACGCTGACCTCCATCACCGCCATTCGGCGTGCTGAGACCGACTGGGAAATGGCCTCCGTTGGTGCTCCGCTGGGCGTTCTGGGATTGCCGTTTGACGAAGTCATCGACGATATCGTTGAGGACATCGACACGTTCTCGCAGGAGTTTCGCTGGACCTCGAACCTCGACGGCGCCTTCAACTACACCGCCGGCTTTTACTACCTTCGAGAGGACACGGATCGCATCGAGCAGTTTAAGATTACCGCTGCCGGCACCCCCGACCCCAACGTGCCGTTCCGCCAGCTCGATCGCGGCAGTCAAAACATTATCGGCAACGAGGTCGCCGGGTCCTTTAACGAAACCACCAGCTACGCGGTCTACGCCCAGGGGACCTATGACTTCAGCGATCGGCTGCGGCTGACCTTCGGCGCCCGCTTTACTTACGATGAGAAAGACTACCGGGCCAACTCGGTCAACTGTGGGGGAGACCGGACGGGCACGCCGTTTGAGAATTCGCCGTTCTGTCAGGGTGTCGGCGGTAGCCTCAGCATCATCGCGGAATCTTTCGACGTGAGCGCCAGCGACGACTGGAGCGATTTTTCGCCGAAGGTGGCGCTGCAGTACGACCTCAACAATGACTCGATGGTTTTCGGTTCGATCTCGCGCGGGTACAAGAGCGGCGGCTTTGGCGGCTCCCAGGGTATCGCCTCAGCGGCAATCCGGCCGGTCGATCAGGAAACCGCGCTCAACTACGAAATCGGCTATAAGGGCGACCTGCTCGACAACACGCTGCGCTTCAACGCCACCGCCTTCTACACCGACTACGAGGACCTTCAGGTCGTTCGCTTCGGCCCGGTTCCCGGCTCCGACTTCGGCACGTTCATCACCACCAACATTGGTAGTGCTGACATCCTAGGGATGGAAGCCGAACTCATCTGGAACGCGAGCGAATTTCTCAGCTTCTCCGGCAATGTCGCGGTGCTAGACACCGAGGTGAACGACATCATCATCAACAACACCGACGTGTCAGGCTCAGATCTGCGCCAGGCGCCAGACCTGTCCTACAACCTGGTCGCCAACTACGAGCTGCCGACCGACAACGGCGACTGGAACTTCCGGCTGCAGTTTAGCCACACGGATGACCAGATCAACGACTACATCGACCAGCGCACCCGGGTTGAAGAGTTCAGCCTGCTGGATGCCCGGATCGGCTGGACCTCCCCCAGCGGCACCTGGGACGTCGCGCTGTGGGGTCAGAACCTGACCGACGATGACTACATTTCCCACAGCTACGTCATCGGGCCCGGCGTGGTCGGCGTGTGGGGCGCACCGCGGACCTACGGGCTGACCGTCAACTACGGCTTTTAACTAACGATGTTTGGGGTGATGTTTGGGGTCAGGTTCAGGGGACAGGGTAGCTACCCTGTCCCCTGAACCTGACCCCGAGTGGTGTGACCCTGAGTGGTGCGATTGGTCTTCCGGGACGGCCGTCATCACCTGATCCACTACACGCAGGGCGGCCACAAGCGCTGCCATCTCCTCTTTACCAACCTCGCTGATGAGCTGTTTCTGGAAGATCTCTGCCTGAGCACGCAGGTCCTGAAAGGCCTCCTTGCCTGCATCGGTCAGGGTCAGCCCCTGCCTGCGCCGATCCCGTTCGTCGGGCTCACGCAGCACCCAGCCTAGCGTCTCTAGCCGAACCACCGCCCGAGAGACCTTGGATTTTTCCAGCCCGGTGCGTTCACCGATTTCGCCGGCCGTCAGCGGGCCAAACTGCCCCACATTGAATAACACCCGCCACTGGGTTCGGTTGATCCCATACCGTTGCCGATAGGCGTCAGAGAAAAGCTGGCTCGTATGTTCAGCCGCCTGATACAGCCGATAGGGCAAGAACTCCTGAAGATCAAACACCGCAAAACTCCCGACCCAACGCTCGTTTGCGTTGTTAGTTGCGTTCGCAACTGATACTATCAGGCTTCACACCGGCGGCCAATCGCCGGCATTTCTCAGCAACGCGACCAGACCGCCCGCCGGAGACCACCCATGCCCAAACCATTTGCTTCGTCCCAGGATCTTGACGAGAAGACCGAAACGCTGGAGGTGTTGGCCGACGGCGTCTACGCGCTGACGGCGGAGGGTGATCCGAACGTTGGCGCCGTCGAAGGCGAAGACTTTGTGGTGTGTATCGAAGCGCGGGCGAC
>JBCDKA010000037.1:0-30046 GCA_038747195.1 Pseudomonadota bacterium | reverse complement strand
GTGTGAAGCCAAGTGCACATTGAGGGTAGCCAGCGAGCGCTTGCGCTGACCCGGGCTTTGGCAGACGTCGACCCGCTGAACCTTGAACAGCGAGAAGACTGCCGTATGGGTGCCGATAAAGCCGCTACGAAGATAACCGGTAGCGCCGATGATGCTAACGCCAAACTTGCTGCTGCGTTGCCGGATGCAGAAGACCGCGAGTGTCAGCCCAAGCAGGGGAACAATCGCGGCGTAAAAGCCCACCGCAAACGAAAGCCCGAGCGTGATGCCGCCCACCGGCGCCAGCCAGTACCAGAGGCTGCGTTTCAAGTGGTAAGCGCGGTTGATGCCGGTAAACACCGGCTCTTCGGCCGGGGTGTCGGGCAGAAATTCTTTTGTGACCGGCACCACCTCATTGGGGCTAAGTGCAGGCACCAGGAAGGCCGGGGTTGAGGCGGGCATGCCGCTGCTGTTGACCTCCTGACCTGCGCTCACCAGACGCAGCTGAAGATTGGTGATGCGCAGCAGCCGCGCGATCGCGTTTTGCTTCCACACCGCGGCCTGCACCTTGCTCCCTTTCAGCGTCTGCTGCTGCCGGCTCACCAGCCCGCTGCTGCGCCGGAAGCTGCCGCCATCGGCGATAAGCTGATAGTTGGCGTAGCGCCAGAGCGCCCCGATGATGGAGAACAGCGCCAGCAGCACCGGCACGGCGAGCACTCCGAGGGCAAGCAGCAGCCCGCGGGCCGGTCCGCCGGTTTCCAGGAGTGTGCCCATGCGCAGCCGTTCGAGGACAAACTTTCCGGCGGTTTCCCAGGCCTCTTCGCCCAGCGCACCGGCCAGGACACCAAAAGCCACCGCAACCCACAGCAGGCCGTTGGCGGTTAACCCATAGCGCACAATCTGCCGGTTGCTGCGTTCGAGCAGAACCGGCGCGTCCGTCGGCGCGCCGGCGGCCGTTTCGCTTGCCGGATCGGGCGTCTTTGGCTGAAAACTGAGCAGCGTGTTGCGGATCTGGTTGGCCAGCTCAACCCCGATCCCCGCCAGCGCAATCTCTTTCTGGGCGCTGCCCGCGGTATCGAGTTTGAGCACAGCCAGGCCAAAGGGCCGGACATAAAACGGCTCGTCGATAGACGTATCCTGCACCCGGTCAAAATCGATGTTGAGCTGTTCACGCTGAATCACCCCGCGGCGCACTAGGACCTGTGAGTCAGTCAGCTGATAGCGGAATCGCAGGTACGACAATACCGCCCAGACCGCCCCAACCGCCGCCAGCGCGGCGAACCAGACGGCAGCCCACACCTTCATGCCGTCGCTGGCCGTGGCATACCAGGCGACCGCCGGCGCCAGCATGGCGAACCCGTCGGTCACCAGAAACTTCAGCGCCTTGGTCAGGAAAAACACCACCGCAACCGGCGATGTTCGCCGCCAGGTGCCCGTCACCGGTGCTGCTGCATCACGTGGTCCCGCAAGGAGCGCGCATGCTCTTGGCTCAGGCCGTCGATCTGCAGATCGACGGCCGCACCCCCGGCGGTGTAGAACTTGAGCGAAGCCAAGCCGAACTTGCGCTGCAGCGGCCCGCTGGATAGCTCGATGTGCTGAACGCGATTGCGCGGCAGCAGCACGGTCTTGCGCCACCACAGGCCGCTGCGAAAGACGATGTCGTGATCGCGCAGCGCCATGCGTTTGGCCGCCGCCATCTTCACCGCCAGGACCGTGAACAGCACGCTGGCGGTGGCCATGATGACGGGCAGCAGCAGGAGCCGGGTCTTGATCTCCGGCGGTTTGGCGACGATCACCGATGGAATGAAGCTGATCAAAAGCAGCACGCCCCAAATCAGGAGGCTCTGGGTCAGCACCTCTTTTTGATAGCGCGGATCCAGTGGCTTGAGATCGATGTCGCTCGCGCTTGGAAGCGCGTCGATGTCCAGCGCCAGATTGGCAAAACTCATAGCAAGCGGGAGTCGGGGAAACCGCTAATTTAGCACCCTTAGGGTGCTTCCCGTGAGTGAACAAAGTCTCCCTCCTTGCATCTCGAGCGTCAGTGCCGGACGATGCCGGCTTTGACTCAAGGCGCGAGTACCATGGCGAACTCAACAGGCAAAAACGTTCTGATTTCCGGCGGCACCAGCGGCATCAATCTCGGCATCGCCAAGGTTCTGGCGGCCGGCGGGGCCAACGTGGCGGTCTTCGGACGTGATCCGGAAAAAGCGGCGGCTGCGGCGTCAGCGATCGACGCAGAGGGCAGCGGGCAGACGCTGGGGCTGGCTGCCGACGTTCGAGACTATGACGCGGTTGCCGAGCTCGTTCGGCAGACCGCTGAGCAGCTGGGCCCGCTCGATCTGGTGGTCGCCGGCGCTGCCGGCAACTTCCCGGCTCCGGTCATCGACATCAAGCCGAAAGGATTCAAAGCGGTGGTCGACATCGACCTGCTCGGGACGTACCACGTTTTCTGGGCGGCTTTCGAATACCTGCGCAAGCCGGGTGCGAGCCTGATCGCCATCACCGCACCGCAGGCGGAAGTGCCGATGGCGTTTCAGGCGCACGTGTGTGCCGCCAAGGCCGGCGTCAATATGCTGGTCAAATGCCTGGCGCTCGAATGGGGGGCCGCCGGTGTCCGGGTCAACGCCGTGTCGCCCGGCCCGATCGACGGCACCGAAGGCATGAGTCGCCTGGCGCCCACCCAAGCACTGCGAGACAAGTATCAGGCGGCCACCGCCCTGAAACGGTTTGGGCAGCCTGAGGACATCGGCCGCTTTATTCGGTTTCTGATGTCCGAGGATGCCGCTTACGCCACCGGCGGGATCTACCCGGTTGACGGGGGCATGCAGCTCGGCGACGCCACGCAGGACTGCCTGACGTCAATGAGAAAGTAGGGGTCTCAGCTAAGCCCTCAGCCGGTCAGGCGGCGGTTTACGTCGTAAGAAGAAAGTGACACGATGCCGCGGGAAACCGCGACGCTCCCGCTGCGAGCGACTGCCGCGATCTCGCCCACATCCTTGGCTGTTTCCACGAGTTTCTTGAGATCTGCCGGGCTGCCGATCAGCTGCATGGTGAAGCTTTCCGGCTCGGCGTCGAGGACCGTCGCGCCGTACTCGCTCGCGAGCGTTTGAGCGCGGGCGACACCGCCGATGCCGAGCCGCAGCTTGAGGATCAGCATCTCGCTTTCGTAGTGCTCCCCGAGGGTCATGTCGTGGATGTTGACCACGTCCACAAGCTTGCCGATTTGGTTCGTAATCTGACCGATTGCGTGGTCGGAGCCGGTCACCACCATCGTCAGCCGGGACACCCCCGGATCATCGGTGGGGGCCACATTGAGCGTCTCGATGTTGTAGCCCCGCGTGGAGAACAGACCGGTGAAGCGCGTGAGCGCGCCCACCTCGTTTTGCATCAGAACCGAAATGACGTGTCGCATGGCGCGATGGTGGCCGACCCGCCGGACAAATGCAACGTTCAAAGCCACCGGTAAGTCGTTGCATTGGCAGGGACTTTGGCGGACACTCCGAGGCTTGGGAAGCTGCAAGCAAGCGCTATGAGAGTTGTCGAGGAAAACGCCAGTCAACGGAGTCACCCGAAGGCCGGATCCGCCATGTCCGGCGCCGAGGTGGTGGTGCAGGTCATGGCCGACGAGGGCGTGGGCACAATCTTTGGCTATTCCGGCGGAGCCATTCTGCCGACCTACGACGCGGTATTTCGTCACAACGAGGCCAGCCCCGAGCAGCCGATGCCGCTGATCGTGCCGGCTAACGAGCAGGGTGCGGGCTTTATGGCCGCCGGCTACTCCCGCGCGAGCGGTCGAGTGGGCGTCGCTATGGTCACCTCCGGACCGGGTGCCACCAATATGGTGACACCGGTGCGGGACTGCACAGCCGACTCGATTCCGATAGTGGTGATCTGCGGCCAGGTTCCCACCGCCGCTATCGGCACCGATGCATTTCAAGAGGCGCCGATCGCTGCCGTGATGGGCGCGGTGGCCAAACACGTGTTTCTGGTCACCGATCCGACGCGGCTGGAGCAGACCATGCGCACGGCGTTCGAGCTGGCGCGGACCGGTCGACCGGGGCCTGTGGTGGTCGATCTGCCCAAAGACATTCAAAACGCCACCTGCGAGTTTTCCGGGCAGGGGACGCTGCCGCTACCCGGATACCGCCACCGGCTGCAGGCCGTGATGAACAACCGCCTCGGCCCCTCAGACTGCGAGCGTTTTTTCCGCATGCTCAGCGAAGCGGAACGGCCGCTGCTGTATGTGGGCGGCGGCGCAATCAACGGTCACGCCGTTGAGGCGCTGCGGAGCTTCATCGACGCGTTTCAAGTGCCGGCGTGCACCACCCTGATGGGGATCGGAGCGGTGGATACCACCAGCGAGCTGTCGCTCCACATGCTGGGTATGCACGGGATGGCCTACGCTAACTATGCGGTCGAGGACTGCGATTTCCTGATCTCCGTCGGGGCGCGCTTTGACGATCGGGTTGCCGGGGTGCCGAACCGGTTTGCGCCCAACGCCACCAGCATCGCCCATTTCGACGTGGACGTCTCGGAGATCGGCAAAGTCAAAGGTGTGCAGTGGCACCAGGTCGGTGACCTGAAACAGGATCTGGCCGACCTCGTCGACTATGGACGGCGCGTCGGCTTCGACAAGGACTTTGGCGTCTGGCACGGCGAGCTCACTGAGCTGAAGAAAAGGCACGGTCTGAACTACGACCGCGACAGCGACAAGGTTCAGCCGTATGCGGTCATCGAGGCGATCAACCGGATCACCGCGGGCAACGCCATCATCTCTACCGGCGTTGGCCAACATCAGATGTGGGCCGCTCAATATTTTGATTTCTGCGAGCCGCGCCTGTGGCTGACCTCGGGCAGCATGGGCACGATGGGCTTTGGCCTGCCGGCTGCTATCGGCGCCCAGTTTGCGCTGCCCGACGCGCTGGTCATCGACATTGACGGTGACGGCAGCATGCGAATGAACCTCGGCGAGCTGGAGACGGCTACGACTTACGATCTCCCGATTAAGGTTGTTGTGCTCAACAACTACGGTGACGGCATGGTTCGGCAGTGGCAAAAAATGTATTTCAAGGGCCGCATGGCCGGTAGCGACAAGTCGCTTCACCGCAAAGATTTTGTCCGTGCTGCCGAGGCTGACGGCTTCGCGTTTGCGCGCCGGCTCGACGATCCGGCGCAGGTGGACGCAGTTGTCGCCGAGTTCCTCGCCTTCGAGGGGCCGGCTTTTCTGGAGGTCATTATCGATCCGGACGCCGGCGTCTATCCGATGGTCGGACCCGGTCAATCCTACGATCAGATGATCACCGGGGACTACATCGAGGGCCGCACCGCGCGGCTGGAAGAAAAGCTCGATCCGAGCGAGATGTTTTAAGTTCGAAGCCAGACCTCAAGGAATCCGCCATGACCGAAAAAATTGACGGCAAAGCGTTTGCCGGGCAGCTCTGTGAGCGCCTGGCGCAGGAGGTTGCCGCGCTGAAAGCTGAGCGCGGCGTCACGCCCTGTATCGCTGTCGTGCTGGTTGGCGAGGATCCGGCCAGCCAGGTTTACGTACGCAACAAGATCGCCCGCTGCGCGGAGGTTGGCATCGAGTCTCGAGAGCACCGCCTGACGGCCGACACTTCACAGGAAGCGCTGCTTGAGCTGCTGGCGACGCTGAACGGTGATGCGGGCGTTCACGGCATCTTGGTTCAGCTTCCGCTGCCTTCACAGATCGACGAAACCGCGGTGATCGACGCCATTTCTCCCGCCAAAGACGTTGACGGATTCCACCTCCAAAATGCCGGCGCGCTGGCGGTGGGCCAGCGCCGCATGGTGCCCTGCACGCCGCTGGGTTCACTGATGCTGCTCGAAGATCGGCTCGGCGACCTGAGCGGGATGAACGCGGTTGTGGTGGGCCGATCCAACATCGTGGGCAAACCGATGGCACAGCTGCTGCTGGGCGCCAACTGCACGGTGACGATCGCGCACTCGCGCACGCGAGATCTGGCCGCGGTCTGTCGTCAGGCCGATATCCTGGTGGCCGCAGTCGGCCGGCCGCGGATGATTCAGGGCGACTGGATCAAGCCGGGTGCCACGGTCATCGACGTGGGTATCAATCGGATCGAAGAAGACGGCAAGAAGCGCCTGGTCGGCGATGTGGACTACGCGGCGGCGCAGGGTGTTGCCGCGGCGATCACGCCGGTGCCCGGTGGAGTCGGTCCAATGACCATCGCCTGCCTGCTGCACAACACCGTTACGGCCGCCAAAAACGCGTCGGCAGCCTAACGCGCCCGGCAGCTAGCCTGGCCTCCAAAGGCCGTGGCGATCCAGTACGGTAGCGCCGCTCGGCTTCCCGCTTTTCCCCAAATGATCCCGAAAATCTCGCACGGGTGACGACCAGGCGCGATACCATAGCGGCCTTTCTCCAAACATCAGGTTTTGCTGTGAAAATCCGAGCTGTTTTGACGAACTCGTGCTTGCTGCCGCTGGCCCTGATCATCCTTGCTGCCTGCGGCGGTGATTCCGGCGAAAGTGCCGGCAGTGCGGCCGACGCGCCGCCGCTGGCTGCGGCCGGCGAATTTCAGCGCAATGACGACATCACGGCCATGACCGCCACCGATCTACGCAGCGCCATGGTGGCGGGCGAGCTGTCGGCTGAGGCGGTAACGAGCGCTTTCCTGGAGCGGATTCAGCGGCTTGACCGCGCCGCTGGCGGACCGAACGCCGTGATCGAGGTCAATCCAGACGCGCTGGCCATTGCGCAAGGGCTGGATCAGGCGTTGGCGGCCGGCGGGGAAGCTGGCGATCTCCACGGCGTGCCGGTTTTGGTGAAGGCCAATATCGATACGGCGGACGCCATGGCCACCAGCGCCGGATCGCTGGCGCTGGCCGAACACCGGGCGGCGAACGACGCCCACGTGATCACGCTCCTAAGAAATGCGGGTGCAGTCATCCTGGGCAAGACCAACCTTAGCGAGTGGGCGAATTTCCGATCGACCGACTCCACCAGCGGCTGGAGTTCGCTCGGCGGTCTAACGCGCAATCCGTGGCGCCCGACCCACAATCCCTGTGGCTCCTCGAGCGGCTCCGGTGCAGCGGTTGCCATGCGCTTCGCTCCGCTGGCGTTGGGCACCGAAACCAACGGCTCGATCGTCTGCCCGGCCGGCGCCAACGGCGTACTTGGCCTGAAGGGCACCATGGGGCGGGTCAGCCGGGCCGGCGTCATACCGATTGCAACGTCCATGGACATGGTGGGACCGATGGCGACGACAGCGGCCGACCTGGCGCTGCTGATGCGCGTTATCGTGGGTTCGGATCCGAACGATCGCTCCACCCTGATCCGCTTCAAAAAGTACTCTATCCTCACGCCGGAGTTCAGCGGGCGCCTGAAAGATGCCCGAATCGGCGTTTGGCGTTCCTACCCAGGCGCCGGGACCAACGCTGAGGTCGACGCGTTGTTTGACAAGACCGTGGCTCAGCTAAAGGAGGCGGGCGCCGAGATTTTTGATGACCTGGAAATCGAGCAAGGCGAGCTCGGCTCGCGGGCCTATCAGGTCATGCTTTATGAGTTTCGCGAGGGGATCAACAGCTACCTGGCCGGGGTGTCCGCGCCCGGCGCGCCGCGTAACCTCGAAGAGCTGATCGCCTACAACCAGGCCAACGCTGAACGGGTAATGCCTCATTTTGGCCAGGAAATCCTGGAGGCCGCGCAGGCTGTGACCTGGTCAAAGGTCGACTACGCCAAGGCGCTAACCGAGGTACGCCGGGATGCGAATCAGCAGCTCGAGGGCGCGCTGCAGCGGCACAACCTGACTCATCTGGTGAGTGTCACCAACGGCCCAGCCTGGACTACGGATCTGGAAAACGGCGACCGCTTCGGTATCGGTAGTTCGACCCTGCCGGCCATCACCGGCCATCCCCACCTCACGGTGCCGATGGGGCTGGTGGACGGCTTGCCGGTGGGTTTGTCCGTGATGTCGTATCGTTCGAACGAATTCCGGGTGCTGCGGGTCGCGGCGGCCGTGGAGAAGCTGGCCGGGCCGGTTTCACCGCTCTGAATCGCGCTCCTTCGAAGCCGCAAGTTCGGCCTCGATTTCGGCGATTCGGGCCTGCAGCTGCTCCAGCTGACGTGACAGCCGCTCCTGCTCCCTGAGCGCTGCCTGGTTGGCCCGGCGAGCCTCGTCCCGGGCCAGTCTGGCTTCCTCGCGGCTGGCTCGCATTTCTTCCTGCCGGGCGCGGACCTCCGCCTGTGCGGCTCGCGCCTGCGCCTTCTCGGCTTCCCTCATTTCCACGGCCCGGGCCCGCAGCGTGGCTGCGTCGCTTCGCACCGCTGCGCGCTCAGCGGCTACAGCTTCTCTCCTCCGAGCTGCCTCAGCGCGACGCGCCTCGGCTTGCGCTTCGGGAGCAGGCGCAACGCTGGGGCGAGGAGCTGCGGCTGGGACTGACGCTGCCGCGGGCGCAGCAGTCGGAGCTGCCGCCGCCTGTGGTACCGGCGCGTCAGCCGCGACCGGCGTGGTGGGGGCTACCGGACTGCTGACGCTGTCGGGTGCCGGTGCTACCGCCGCTTCGGGGGCCGGCGGGGGTTCAGTTTGGGCAAAAGACAGCTGCCCGACCGCCAGCGGCAGCGCGATGCCGGCTGCCAGGGTGAGTCTCAGTGAAAATCGTTGCATTGGGGTCTCCCGACAGTAGAGTTGTTCGATACGTCGCCGCCACTGGTCGGTGCCGGCCATGGCCAGCGCAGGGCTGACCGGGGTGTTTCTCAAAGGACTGGCAGACTGGCTTACCGAGAGGGCCTTGAGCAGCGTCTGGGCATACGCTGCGGTGTCGGTGAGTCCGGTGACGGCTGAGCGATCACACACGATCTCGGTCTCCTCCGCGAGCAGCCTCGAAAGCCGAGGGATTAGCGGGTTGCACCAGTGAGCCGCCGCAGCCAGGCGTACGACCAGCAGCCATAGCCAGTCGCCGCGCGCCACGTGGGCGAGTTCGTGAGCGACGGCGTGCTCGGTGTCCGCTACCGACATGTCTGGATGCTGGCGCCAGGACTCGGGGAGCAATACCACGGGCTTCCGCCAGCCGAAACTTACCGGGCTGAGAACGGCGTCACTCCAACCGATCCAAACGCTGCGGTCGCTAACTGGCCGCAGCTGGTGGAACCGGGCTGCACGACGGATCGTTCGGAGTGCACGCAGCTGAAGGAGCAGCCGAACCCAGCCCGCAGCGGCGCCGATAAACCAGATCAGCAGCAGCCAGGGAAGTGCCGGGCCAACCTTGGCTATCGCTTCGACTCCGGGGCTGGCGGCCGGGATTGACTGCGAATGCGCCAGGGGCTGATTGCCGTAGTCGGCAGCTGGCGTTGGGGTTGTTGTGATTGTCAGGCTTAGGCCAGCGACCTCTCCCAGCAGCGCCAGCGCGGGCAGCGCAAGGAGCGTCACCATCAACCCCCGGAGAAGCCGGACACGGCTGGCCGGATCGCCGCGGTAGGCGGACGCCGCCGCCAGCGCGGTAAGCAGGAGGCCCTTGAGCAGCAGCACGAGCACCAAAACATCCGGGCCGCTCACGAGTTTTGCTTCCGGTGGCGTGACTCAAGCCGGTTCAGCAGCGCTTTGAGTTCGTCGATGTCGTCGCGGGTGATCTGCTGTTCCTCCAGCCCGAGCAGCGCGCTGGCGGCCTTGACCGGTGACCGGGCGAAAAACGTGTCGACCAGATGCTGGGTTGCCTGCAGCCGCGCTTGCGCTCGGGGTTCAACCGGTCGGTAAACGTACTGTTTGCCCTCGCTGTGGAAGGTCAGGAGATTGCGCTGGACCATCCGGGCGAGCAGCGCCCGGACGGTGGAATAGGAGGGCGGGTTCGGCAGCGCGTCCAGCACGTCCCTGGCGCTCGCGTTTTCGAGCCGATGCAGCACATCCATGATCTGCCGCTCGCGTCGGGTAAGTTGGTGCGAATTTTTTAGCATGTGCTAAAAAATTAGCAGCATCTGTTCACGAAAGCAAGGGGCGATCAGCATCGCCCCAGATCGTTGTCCCGGCGGGTTAGCGTAGCAGGGAGTGGGACTGGATCGGCCAGTCCCCTGACGTCGCTCAGCTGGCCAGCTTGCGTTGTGCCTCGCGCTTGCCCAGGCTTCGCACTGCCGCCAGCGCCCTGAGCTGTGCGGCTCGTGGCTTGGACTTTCCCTGTTCCCAGTTATAGATGGTGATCGGGTGGACGCCGACGAGGCGACCATAGTCTGCAGCGGTCAGGCCGAGCTTTTGGCGGTGCTTTTTAAGCCATGCCGGCGCAAACCGAATCTGCCTGGCCCCGTTCTCGGGTTCAGGCGCCGCCGGTTGCGGGGCTGATTTGGTCAGTTGCTGCAGCTGCCGCTGCAGTGCTTTGTGCTCCCGTTTGAGCGCCGCGATGTCCCCTCGATAGCGCGCTACGGATTTTCTCAGCGATTCGGTTTCCTGGCGGATTTGGCGCCGGGCCACCCGTTCGATTTCTGCTTTAAGGGCCTTTTTTACATCCACTAGTGCTTATAGTTGTTGTTGAAGTCATCGCAGGTTACTGAATTAGTTAGAAACTTTCCAACCGGAACATAGCCCGATGGTTTTTCGGACTAATGCCCCAGGTGTGGTTTCTCTTTTCCGCAGGATCCCGGCGATTCGATCACGCGAGGTTGCCGATAGTGATTTTGGCGTTGCGGAAAAGACCCGATTTTCGGCGGCTGCGACCCCGCCACGGCGTGGTGGCGAGGAAACAGCACCACCTGACGACGCGCGATTCAGCATTTCCGGCAACTGGATCGGAAATAACGCAACACTTTTCCGCACTGGCGGCAACACACGAGCGCCTGGCGCTTAAACCGCCCGCCGGCAGGCCCACAGCAGGACCCGCAACCGATCGATTGATATACGAAGATGTTCATACTAGTTTTTTCGTAACGTGCCCCAGCGGCGCCGCATACGTCTCAGGGGCGCGGCGCCGGCTGCGGGTGTTGACCACGAAAAAAGCAATGGGAGTTACTGTATGAGTGCCAACTCTACTGATCCACGTCGCTGGATCCGGTTGCCGCTGGCTGCGGCTATTTCCCTGACCCTCGCGCTAGACGCCGGGGCACAGGTTGAGGGTGACAACGCGGCGGATACCGCCGAACTTGACGATCTGACCGTTACTGGCTCGCGCCTGAAGCGCAGCGACATCGAAGGACCCACCCCCGTTCTCGTCCTCGAGCGTGCTGAATTTGAGGACATGGGTTATCGAACGGTCCAGGACGTGCTGGACAGCCTGACCCAGAACACGGGCGGCAGCCTGTCCCAGCAATTTGTTTTCGGCTTCACGCCGGGCGCATCGGGCGTCAACCTGCGGGGCTTCGGCACCGGTCGAACGCTGATCCTGGTGGACGGCCGACGCCTGCCGGTCTACCCGCTGGGCCTGGGGGGAACCACCCAGTTCTACGACACCGCCTCCATCCCGACCGCGATCATTCAGCGGATTGAGGTACTCACCGACGGCGCGTCGGCGATCTACGGTTCCGACGCCATCGGCGGCGTGATCAACATTATTACGCGCCGCGAGTTCGACGGTATCTCCACCCGGCTGCGTACCGGCGACACGGATGCTGGCGGCTACCAGACCCGCCAGGCTGAGCTGGTTGCGGGCAAAGCGTTTGACGACACGTCGGTGTACTTCACGCTGCAGTACGACGACAACGAGGAGCTGATGTCGAGCCAGCGCGACTTTGCCGCGTCAGACATCGCCGATCCGCTGGGCCGGGGTGTTTTCTCAACCTTTGGCGCCAATATCGTCGAGCTGGTGCCCGGTGGCGGTATCGGCATCACGCCCGATCCGAACTGCGGCACGGCGGCCGGCGCCATTGGCACCGAGGGTATTCCGCCCGGTTCGCCGGGTGGCGGGCAGCTGTTCGGTCAGGACACCTGCGGCTTTAACCGCACTCAGTTCAGGCAGCTGTTTCCGCAGAATCGGCGGACCACTTTTGCCGGGCGCGTGGAGCACTCCCTGAGCGAAAACCTGTCGGCGTTTGCCGAAGTTCGCTGGAACCGCGGCGACACATTTGTGCAGATCGAACCGTTTGCCTATTCCGGGACCGCGCTGTTTGGCGGCGCGTCCGCCACCCCGGTTTCGCCGAACAACGGCGGTCTGATCACCGGGCCCAACGGCGGACCGGCGGTCTACATCCGGCGGCTGTTTGAGTACGGACCTCGGACCACCGACATCGAAACGCAGACGTTCGGCGGGCTGTTTGGACTCAGCGGTACCTTGGGTGACGGCTGGGACTGGGAGGCTGGCTACTCCATTAACAAGCAGGACTTCTTCTCGCAGCGCGGTGGCTCGATCATCTTGTCAGCCTTCGAGGCGCAGGTGGACGCAGGGCTCGACCTGTTCCAACCAATTCCAGCCAACGTGGTGGCCTCTACGTCCTTCCGGCCCTTCACGGACGCTGAGTCTACGAACCGGTTTGCCGACTTCCAGATCTCCGGCTACCTGCCGTGGGAGATGCCCGCGGGGCCGGTGGCTGTCGCCGGCGTGTTTGAGTGGGAAGACCAGGAGTTCTTCGACAATCGCGATCCCATCACCCTGTCCGGGGATGCGTCCGACGGCGGATCTGCCGGCGGTGGCCAGCGCGATCGTCTCGCGGTTGGCGCCGAGATCTCGCTGCCGCTGTTCTCTCAGCTGACGCTCGACCTGGCGGGCCGTTTTGACGACTATGACGATGAGTCTGATACGGGTAGCGCGTCCACGGGCAAAGCGGCACTGCAGTATCGGCCGCTGGATAACCTGCTGCTGCGGGCGAGCTATGGGACAACCTTCCGCGCTCCCGATCTGCAGCGCCTGTTCGGTTCCACCACCCGGGCCTTCACCAGCGTGGTGGACTCGCCGCTGTGCGTAGCCGCCGGTGGTGATCCCAACGCGCCGGGCGGACTGGACCCCAACAACTCCAGCGACCCCTGTGACATCGTGCAGAGCGTGCAGATCCAGATCGGCGCCAACACGGCGCTGGAAGAGGAAGAGGGCGAAAGCATCAACATCGGCGTGGTGTGGGAGCCGCTCGACGCGCTATCCTTCACCGTCGACTACTACGATGTGGAGCTGGAGAACATCATCGCAGCGCCCTCTGGCCAGTTCATCCTCAACCAGTGTGCAGGCCTGAGTACGGGTACGCCGGACGCCAGCTTCTGTTCGCTGATTACCCGGGATGCGGTCGGTACGCTCCAGGGCGGCAACATCTCGGCCCAGGCGCTCAACCTGTCGACCCAGTCGATCCGGGGCATCGACGCCACCGCGCGTTACGACCTGGATACCAACGACTGGGGTCTGTTCGCCTTCCAGTGGGAAACGACCTACGTTGATTCGCTCAAGACCCAGTTTGCTGACGGGCAGCCGGAAGTGGAGAACCTGTCGCTGGCATCGCTGCCAGAATTTCGCCACAACCTGACCGTCAACTGGAACTACGAGGAGTTCGGCGCAACGATTCGCGCTGCCTACGTGGACGAGCTGCCGGGCATCAACGCCTTCTCAGATCCGGATACGGGCAGCGTACCGAGCGGCCAGTTTGTCGACGACTACCTGACGGTCAACGGCTCGTTCCGCTACGACTGGGGTGAGATCGGCCAGTTCCAGCTGGGCATCAACAACATGTTCGACGAGGATCCGCCGACCGATCCGACCAACGCCAACTGGCCGTGGTTTATCAACGCCGGTGGCTACTACAACAGCTTCGGTCGAGAGTGGTATCTGCAGTGGGAGAAGCGCTGGTAGCCGTCGACCACAGGTAACCAAAGGCAACCTAAGGGGCCGCGGCAATTGCCGCGGCCTTTTCGTTTCTGAAGCTCGACGCCCGACATCACCGAGGCCGCGTGCTGGTGCTTCGGTTGACGGACCCGTAAGATGCCGGCCATGGCACCCCGCCAAAAAACTTCGAAAACCTCAAAGCCCCGATTTGTTGACCCCCGGGCAGCGGAAGAAAAGCGACGCTACGAAAACCCCATCGCCAGCCGGGCGGCAATCCTGCTGCTGCTGGAGCAGCGCGGTGAGCTGATGAAGCGCAGCCATATCGCTGAGGCGCTCGACATCACCGACGAAACGGCGCAGGAGGCATTGCGCCGGCGCCTGCGCGCGATGGTTCGGGACGGCGAGCTGATCCAGAACCGCCGCGGCGGCTACGGCGTGGCGCAGAAGCTGGACCTCAAGGCCGGTCGCGTCATCGGCCACCCTGACGGCTTCGGTTTCCTCGCGCTGGATGAAGGCGGCGACGACTGGTATCTCTCACCGCGTCATATGCGGGGCGTTCTTCACGGTGACCGCGTGCTGGCCCGAATCCAGGGGCTGGACCGGCGCAACCGCGTGGAGGGGGCGATCGTCAGCGTTCTGGAGCGCGCCAATAGTCATCTCGTCGGCCGCTTTTACCGCGAGTCGGGCGTGGCGTTTGTCACGGCCGATGAAAAACGGATCAACCAGGACATTCTGATTCCGCCTGACGCCACCGGCGAGGCGAAATCCGGGGACTTTGTTTACCTGGAAATCACCGAACAGCCCGATCGACGTCACCAGGCGGTGGGCCGCGTAGTGGAGGTGCTCGGGCGCAGCATCAACGCGCCCATGGCCGTTGAGGTGGCCATTCGCAGTCACGACATTCCGTACGAGTGGCCGAAGGAAGTGCTGGCCGCCGCCATCCCCGACCACGTCAGCAAAGCCGACCGGGCCGGGCGCAAAGACCTTCGCGAGCTGCCGCTGGTCACTATCGATGGCTTCGACGCCAAAGACTTTGACGATGCCGTCTACTGTCGCCAGAAGCCGCGCGGCGGCTGGTCTTTGACGGTGGCCATCGCTGACGTCTCGCACTACGTACAGCCTGGCACCGCGCTCGACCGAGAGGCATCACATCGCAGCACCTCGGTATACTTTCCCAATCGGGTGATCCCAATGCTGCCGGAGGAATTGTCCAACGGGATCTGCTCGCTGCGGCCGAAGGTCGACCGGCTTTGTGTGGTGTGCGAAATGCAGGTCAGCGCGGAAGGTAAGGTGACCCGGAGCCGGTTTTTCCGCGCCGTGATGCACTCCCACGCCCGTTTGACCTATCAGGAGGCCTGGGCGTTTTTGGATGCGCAGGCGGACGCGCCACAGCTAGAAGGTCCGGTCGCTGAGTCGCTGGCGGCGCTGCACGAAGTCTATCGAGCGTTTCGCAGCCAGCGCGGCAAGCGCGGCGCCATCGATTTCCGTGGTCGGGAGGTGTACTTCAAGTTCAACGATGACGGCGAGGTTGCCAACATTGAGCCGAGTAGCCGCAACGACGCGCACAAACTCATCGAGGAGTGCATGATTGCCGCCAACGTTGAGGCGGCACGCACTCTGGACCGAGCTGAGCTGCCGGCCGCTTTTCGCGTGCATCCGCCGCCCCAGGAGCGCAAGCTGGAGGAGCTGCGCGGCGCGCTTGGGGAACTGGCAATCAAGCTGCCGCCAGCCGAGCGGCTGCGTCCCAAACATCTGTCTGACATTCTGCGAAAAGCCAGCGGAAGACCCGAGCGCTCGCTGATCGAGTCGCTGGTTCTGCGGTCACAGTCGCTGGCTGTTTATCTCCCGAAGAACGGTGGTCACTTTGGCCTGGCGCTGAAGGCGTATGCCCACTTCACCTCGCCGATTCGCCGCTATCCGGATCTGTTGGTCCATCGGGCGCTGGTCGCCCTGGCGGAGCGCAGCGCGCGGCCAGATCCCGACGATGTCGATCAGCAAACCGCCCTGGCGCGGCGGTGCGAACACGCGAGCATGGCCGAGCGCCGCGCCGAGGATGCCTCCCGCGACGTCGACGAGCGGCTGAAGTGTGCCTACATGCTGTCTCACCTTGGTGACGTATTCACCGGGCTGGTGACCGGCGTCCGGGAGTTCGGTCTGTTTGTCGAGCTCGATGGCCTCGGAGTGTCCGGTCTGGCGCACGTCACCACGCTGCCCAATGACTATTACCACTTCGACCCGCTGAGCCACACCCTCACGGGCGACAAGCGCCGCATGAGCTATCGCCTCGGCGACAAGGTGACGGTGCAGGTGCTGAGGGTGGATACCGACGATCGTCAGGTGGATTTTAAGATTCACGTTGCCGACGACAAAGACTGAGCATGGCGCCGGGTGGTGACCAGAAAATTCTGGGGATCAACGCGGTCCGCAGCGCGCTGACCAACGACCCTGCCAACGTTACGCTGCTCGAGCTGTCCGGCGAACGTGGCGACAAACGTGCCAAAGAGCTGGAGACGCTGGCTCGCAACGGCGGCGTCGCGGTAGTTCGTGTCGGCCGACGGGAGCTCGATCAGCATGGCCGCGGTCATCAGGGTGCGGTGGCTCACTACCGGAGTGCGGAGCCGCTCACCGAGGCGGCTTTGCTCACGGAGCTCGCGGAGCTTGAGAATCCGCTGGTTCTGCTGCTGGATCATCTGGAAGATCCGCGAAACTTCGGCGCCTGCCTGCGCAGCGCGGCGGCGGCAGAGGCGGACGCGGTGATCTACCCGAAAGACCGCGCGGTGGGCCTGACGCCGGCAGCGCGCAAGACCGCTGCCGGCGGTGCCGACCTGCTGCGCCTGGCGCAGGTGGTGAATCTCAACCGCACCGTCGATGCGCTCAAGGATGCGGGGCTCTGGGTAGTGGGAACCGCTGCGGATGCCCCGCAGACGTTATATGAGATCGATCTGCGCGGTCCCACCGTTCTGGTGCTCGGCAGCGAAGGCAAAGGGATGAAGCGGCTGCTGCGCGAACGCTGCGATCACCTGGCGCGGATACCGATCAGTCCGCAAATGGAAAGTCTGAACGTGTCCGTGGCGGCGGCTCTGATGCTGTTCGAAGCGCGCCGGCAGCGAGACTCAGGCTACCCACACAGTTAGTGACACCGTGCCTGCATCGTGGTTGGTAACGCGGTAAGGTGGCGGAAAGACTCTCGAGCTTCGCGCTGGAGAGGTCCTGGCTGACCTAGGAACATGACCGCCCAGATCCGGGGCCAAAAGGTTTTAACTCATCCAACGAAGGAGACGTCTATGTCTGTTGCAAAAGTCACTGAAATTATCGCCTCGTCTGACAAGAGCTTTGAAGATGCCGTTGCCAAGGGCTGCAAACGAGCCGCCAAGACGCTGAAAAACGTCAAAGGCGCTTGGGTCGACGGTCAGAAGGTCACCCTCGACGCCAAGGGCAAAATCACCGAGTACCGGGTCAACCTCAAGGTGACTTTTGTACTCAAAGACTGACTTTTTTCGGGCACCTGTCAACAACCGTCACCGGGTCTCTTGTGGCGGTTTTTTAATGTGCTAACGTGCGGACAGGAGAGCTCAAAACGAGCGGTGGATGGAACAACAATCGATGAAAGCGAAACTGACCCTGCTGCTGGCCGCCCTCAGCTTTGCGGCTGGCGCTGCGGCCCAGGAAGCCTCAGATCCGCAGGTGCGGCTAACGGGGAGCGACGGCAATGCCCGAGTTTCTTACACCGGTGACTACCAGCGTCTGGGAATCGGCATCGACGACGACGGCGACCTGCAGGGTGAGTACCTGCATGTCTTCGGCGAGGACGAAAACTCCAACTGGATCGGTGAGCTGTGGGTCAGCGATGAGCGCGGTGGCCTGAAGCTCAATTATCACTGGCTCACCGGCGCGGATTCGCTGGAGCAAGCGGCTCGCCAGCAGAGCAGCGCCCGGGTCGCCAAAACCTTTGTCGCTCTCGATCAAAACGAATTTGATGACCGCAAAGTTTCGCTTGGCCTCGGTTGGGAGGGGCCCGATCTGTTCTGGGGCGCTTACGTGATGAAAGCGATTACCGGCCGGCGCCTGGTTGACCGGCTGGTGGATACGCAGCTGACGCAGCTCAGCGGTATCGTTGGCAATCAGCAGTTTGTCCAGGATCAGTTCAACGACACCATCACAACCATCTATGAACGCGCTTATGATCATGGTGGTGGCCTCCGCATCGGGCGCTACTTTGACGACCAGCTGATCCGGCTACGCGGCGGCGTCGATTTTGAGCAGGGCAGGGATGGTGCAGAGCAGCTGTCGGCCACGGTGGGCGTTGAGAAGTTTTTCTCCGGTACGCCACATTCGCTGGCGCTGACGGCGGAGTACCTCGACCGATCAGGCGACTTTGTCACCGACAACAGCGACACCCGCGCGGTGCTGTTCTATCGCTACGCGTTCGGCCAGCGCCATCGCCCGAGCTACAAGGCGGCCCGCGACACGCTGGAGCGGCGCGTCGAAACGCGCACCGAGCCCCAGCCGGCGGTCACCGAGAAACGCCTGGTCAGGAACGAGGCGACCCTCAACGAAGCGGTCCTCTTCGACCTCGACCGGTCCCAGCTCAGGGGTGCGGCCGAAGACAGTCTGAACAGCGTGCTGGCAACGATCAGTGCTGCCAACATCGTTGGCAAAATCACTGTCTCCGGCCACACGTGTGACCTGGCGCCCGCTGCATACAACGACGCCCTGTCCCGGCGGCGGGCGGATTCGGTTGCAACCTATCTGACCGGCAACGGTGTGGATCTCGACCAGCTGGTGGTGCGGGCGCTCGGCGAAAGCGAGCCTGCCGTGCCCAACACGTCAGAAGACAACCGCAAGCTCAACCGGCGAGTTGAGATCGAGTTTGTCACCCTCGAGGAGCGCACTGAAGATGTGGTGATCACCCCGGCGGTTGCCGGCGGCACGGATGTGCGCTGGGAGCGCGAAGAAATCGACGATCCGGCGTGGCTGGAGCGGGCGCTCAAGAACCCGATTGCGCACAAGCGCGAGGTCGATACCTATCGTTATGCTGAGGTGGACAACGAGCAACGCCTCGGCCCCCAGGTGATCGTCAACACATTCCCGAGTGCCCAGGATGACGCCGTCACCATCGATCAGGATCAGTCCGTGTCGATCGACGTGCTGGGCAACGACAGCGATCCGGATGGTGACGCACTGACCCTGGTGTCCGTGACGGCACCGGCCAACGGCACTGCCACCATCAGCGGTGATCAGGTGCTGTACACGCCCAACCCAGGCTTTTTTGGGACCGACACGTTTAGCTATGTCGCCAGCGACGCCAGCGGGGAAGCCTCTGCCAGCGTGACGGTTACCGTGCTGGAGCTGCCGCCGATCACGGCGGTCGACGACCAGACCACAACGCTTCGCACGCAGCCCGTCACGGTGGACGTGTTGAGCAACGATGTGGGTGATTCACTCACCATCGTGTCGTTTACCGCTCCCGCCAACGGAGAGGTCACGCAGCAGGGAGCTCAGCTCGTCTACGCGCCGGAACGCAGTTTTGTCGGCTCCGACAACTTTAGCTACACGGTCCAGGATGAACGCGGCCAGCAGGCGGAGGCGCTGGTGACGATCATCGTCGATGCGTTTAACACCGTCCCGGTGGCGCAGGATGACACCGCGGTAACCCGAAAAAACACGGCCGTCACCATCGACGTACTGGCCAACGATTCCGACCCGGATGGCGATCCGCTCACCATTGTGGCGGTGGACACCAAGACCCCGTTTGGCACCGCGGCCATCACCGCTGATCAGCAGATCCTTTATACGCCGATGTCCGGCTGGTGGGGTGGTGATGAGTTCACCTACACCGTTGAAGACGGCTTCGGCGGCACCGCCACGGCGACCGTCACGCTGACGGTGACGTCGCAAAACTGGGGCCGGTAAGCCAGCGGGGCGCGCGGCGGTTCGCCACCGCCGCTCTGGATCGCCAACGGCCGCCAACGGCCGCTAACGTCGCCCTTCGCCCGTGCCGCCGGCCTGGACAACGCTTGCCGCACGCCGGGTCTGAGGGCCCTGGAAAAACATCACCGGGGTGAGTGGGCGGAGCCCCAGCGTGACGTTGAGGCCGGTCCGAACAACTGACAGCAGGACGCTGAACGACCAGCGGAACAGCTGCGCTGCGGCCGCGAAAAACCGCTGGGGAGCCAGCAGGGCCCACGCTGCACCCGGCATCAGGCAACACCATAACCAGGCGGGTCCGATCAGCTGCTCCAGAGCCTGGCCCCAGGGGCTCACCTGCCAAAGTACCAATGCGGCTGCGGTCCAGAAAAGCAGTATGCGGCTAACGTCCGCGCGTATAATTGAAGCCATGATTTCAGGCCCTCCTATCGTCTTTGCTGCTCGCTATCCTGACCGATGAAGTTCTCATTTCTTGAGAAAAGCCGGTTTTGGATTCTGACCGCTACGCTGGTCGCCCTGGGGGCGGTCTGGTTCGGTGCGCCGGGCACGGTTTACCGCATGTTTATTGCGACGGAGCGCCAGCTGGCGGGGTTGACCCCGGTAGCCCAGACGATCGGGGATGAGCGTTGGGTCTTCCTGCGCAGCGACCCGGTTGAGGAGCCCCGGCCGGTGCTGCTGTTGCTGCACGTTTTTGGTGCGGACAAAGACAACTTCAATCGACTCGCTCGGCATCTGAAGGATACCGCGGAGCTGGTGGTACCCGACCTGCCCGGGTTTGGGATGAGCAGCTCGGCGCTGGACAACCGCTACACGGCTACCGCCCAGGCAGAGCGGGTGCTGGCGTTTATGGATCAGCAGGGCCACCAGCAGTTTCACGTTGGCGGAAACTCGATGGGCGGCTATATCGCGCTCGCGATGGCGCGGCTGGCGCCCGAGCGGATTCAGTCGCTGTGGCTGCTGGCACCTGGCGGCGTGATCACGCCGCCCTTGAGCCCGTTCGTTCAGGCGATTGTCGACGGCGAGCCCAACGTACTGATCCCGGCCAGCGAAGCCGACTTTGAGTACATGCTCGACTTTGTCTTTGAGGTCAAACCCTTTCTCCCAGGCCCGGTGCGGTCCTACCTGGCGGAGAACACGGTGGCTCGGCAGTCGCGTATGGAGACGATCTTCGAGGGGCTCAAACTCTCTGCTCCGGCCGAGACGCTCGCTGAAGGTCTCGCGCAACCCACGCTGATCGTCTGGGGCGAGCAAGATCGGGTCCTGGATCCTTCCGGAGCGGTCACGCTGTCCCGGCTGCTGCCGCAGTCCAGAGTCAACTACCTGTCGGGGGTTGGGCATCTGCCCCAGCTTGAGGCACCGCGGCAGGTTGCGGACGACTACCGGCAATGGCTGGCGGCGACGCTGCGTTAGCTGGATCCGCTCGTGTTACGACGCTGACTCATACTGGCTGAGCGTCTCGCGCGCCAGCTTTGCGACCCGGTCGCGCAGCTCGGGCGGTGACTGCACCTCAACCTCCGGACCGTAGCGAAGAATGTCCATCGCCAGCTCAGCCGTCTGGCCGAAGGGCAGCGTCAGCTCGTAGCGCCCATCGTCCAGCCAGCGGCCCTCCTGCCGCGAGTGCCACTGCTCGTCGGCTACCCAGCGGGCGATGCGCGCCGAGAACCGCAGCACGGCTGAGCCGCTGGCCGGTCCCGAAAAGATGCCGTAGGCGCTCGCGTAATGCTGGTTCAGCTCCACGTCCGGAATCTCGATGGCCTCCGCGTCTGTGGATGTGGCCACCACAATTTTCTCCAGCGCAAAGCTGCGGAGGCCTTCGCGGAGGTGGCACCAGCTGTCCAGGTACCAATTGTGCCGATAGCTGGTCAGACGCTGGGGTGAGATCTCCCGCTGGGTGGTCTCGCCGGTCCCGCGCGACTGATAGGTGATCTCCAGCCGGTGGCGATTGACCAGGGCGTCAAGCGCCGGGCGAAACTGCTCACCCGAGAGCAGCCGGCTGGCCTGGTGAATGATGCGGATTCGTTTGCTTTGGGTAGCGACGTTGACACCCTGCGAGTCGAGCAGCTTTTCGATCCGCGACTGCAGGGTGGCCAGGGCGGTATCCATCAGGCCAGGCTGCACGCCGGAAAGCAGTTCGCGGGCAGACATCAGTGCACGCAGTTCGTCAGAGCTGATCCACACGCCGGGAAGCTCGAAGGGCCGCACGCCTGGATGTTGATCGTAGTAGTAGCCCCGGCCGTCGGGGTCGGTTTCGATCGGCGCGCCGAGATGGTCACGCAGATCGTTGATCAGGCGATAGAGCGTCGCCTGAGAACAGCCCAGCTCGGCCATAAGCGCCTGCCGGGTAATGGGCGTGCGGCGCTGACTGAGCAGGTTGTGGAGATGGTAGAGGCGCTCGGTCTTGCTCATTGGTTGCGCTGACGTATGATCATGGCCTTGGAGTTTACGCGGCGCGACGCGCCGCCCGAAGCAATTAGGACCATTAGTTTGATGAAACGGTTATTTCTGACGCTGCCGCTGCTCTTCAGCGGGAGCCTGCTCGCAGCGGACTGGGAAGTGGACGGGGCAGCCTCCTCACTCAGCTTCGTTTCCACCAAAAATGTCGACGTGGCGGAATCTCACCAGTTTACGCGCGTGTCCGGTTCGCTGCAGGGAGACGGCAGCTTTGTGCTGGAGATCGATCTCAAAAGCCTGGACACCAAAATCCCGATCCGCAATGACCGCATCCACGAAAACCTGCTCGACGACGCCGCGGCGGCGAGCGTCACCGGCAAGGTGGATCCCGTGCTGCTGGGAGATATTGGGGTCGGCGAGAGTCAGCAGCTGGATCTGGCCGCTGAGCTCAATCTGCTTGGCACCAGTACGCCGCTCGCGGCGAAGGTGAGCGTGACCGCGGCCGAAGGTTCGCTGCAGGTTGTCAGCGTTGAACCGGTGCTGCTGAATATGCGGGTCCTGGGGTTGGGCAACGGCATCGAGAAGCTGCGCGAAATTGCCGGCCTCACGTCCATTTCGGTTGCCGTCCCGGTCTCATTCAACGTCTTGCTGCGCCGCTAGCGGGCCGGGCCTGCTGGCCGGCTTGGGCGATAGATAAGCCGGATCGGACCTGCGGAGTGTTGGGGGCACTGAGAACGAAGAGAGGGATTCTCAGCTCAGGTACCGATCCGGCTGCCTGTCTCTATAGACCGCTGACGCAGGATTTGGTTGCACGCGCCAGGGCGGCGCATGCGGAGGCGTCGACGCGTCAGGCTTGGTAGTCCTGCCAGTAGGTATCGCGGCGTTCGCTGCTGCGACGACGTCCATCGGTCGTATGGCCATCACTTTTCTGATCAAAAAAGCGCTTAAGGCCCTGGCTGACCGCCTCAAAGAGTGTGTCGAGCTGACCGGCCCAGCGGCGCATTTTTTGTTGAGCCCCCGGTCGGGTCTCGTTCATCAGCATCGCCAGGGCAAAGTAGCCGAGTATTGTCAGCAGCGACATGATCAGCAGACTCACCAGCACCACGGCGCGGACCGCCCACAGCTCCCAACCGGTGCGGCGCGCGACGTTGGCGCAAACGCCAAAGACCCAGCCTTCGCCCGGGCCGCCGCCGAGCACCCGCTTCACCTTGTCGAAACCGTCGCTGTTGTGAGAGCTATTCACCGCTGATTGTGTCCTTTTGGCAAAGATTCAAACCTAGAGGATCTCGCGCCTCCTCGAAGGCGCCAAGTGCCGTAAGTCCCGCGCACTCGCCTTCGCTGGCGTAAACGTGTCCTAGCTGCAGCGAGGCCCAGGCCAGCGATAGCGCCAGCAAGCTTTCAACCGCCAGTCGTTTGATCCCTGATCCATGCAACAACATTTCCGGCTCCCTTGAGTGGTCGTTCAGCCAGATACCAATCAATTTGCGTGCCAAGACAGCAGACCCAGGAAAAACAGGGGGTTAGCCAGGATCGGCAAGGAAAAACCCTTGGCGCAAGCGTTTTTGCGGTGAGGCACGCCTGCAAGTTGGCCAACTGTTGGTGAGACTCGCCGGTAGCGTGGGATCATTCCGTTCTCCGTGGACCGCGGGCCTCTCACGTCGCGTCCAATAAGGTGGTTGCAGCAGCGGACACCGGACCAAGCCGGACCGTCGAAGCGGGTGGTTTCCGAGCCGGGCAGCGCTGCTAAAATACCGCCCATGACAGCTCCGGACACGGTTTCGGCCACCGATCAGGTTGATGGCGCCTGGATGCGCTGCGCGCTCATCGCGGGTATTCATCGGCTCATCTCCAATCGAGATCACATCAACCGCATCAACGTCTTTCCCGTGGCCGACAGCGATACGGGCACCAATATGGCGCTGACGATGCACGCGGTTTTGACCGGCGCCACCCGGCAGGTTCAGCACCACCTCGGTCTGTTTATGGAGGAGGTGGCCGACCACGCCCTGGACGGCGCTCGGGGAAACTCGGGCGCGATCTTTGCCCAATACTGGCAGGGTTTCGCTGAAGGCGTTGCGGGGCAGGAACACGTCGACATGCAGCGGTTTGCCGAGGCGGCGCAGCAGGGTGCAAGCAGCGCGCAGGTTGCCATCGCCGAACCTCGCGAAGGCACGCTGCTGACGGTGTTAACCGATCACGCCCGCTCGTTGCAGCAGGCGATTGCCGACGGTGCCGCCGATTTCCGTGAGCTGCTGGAGGAGGCACTCGCCAGCGCCCGGCGCTCGCTGGCCAACACCCCCAACCAGCTCGACGTCCTTGCAGCGGCGGGCGTGGTGGACGCCGGGGCGCAGGGGTTTGTCGATCTGCTTGAAGGCATGCAGGACTACGCCGAAACCGGCGAAATCACCTCCGTACTGCCGGTGGGCCTGAAGTTCGAGGAGGGTCCGGTGCCGAACATGGTGCACGGTGAAGACGCTGAGCACCGCTACTGCACCGAGTGCATGCTGACCGCCGACGCGCTGGACAAGCGGCGGCTTCGCGAAGCGCTGGCCGATCTGGATTCATCATCGCTGGTGCTCGCGGGGACCCGCAGCAAAATGCGCATCCACATCCACACCAACGAGCCGCAGGAGGTGTGGGGTGTCTGCGAGCGTTTCGGCGACATCAGCCGCGAAAAGGTCGACGATATGTACACCCAGTACGAGTCGGTGCGAAGCGGCAAGCGGCTGGCGATTTTAGCCGACACCGGGGCGGACATCCCCGATGAGCTGCTGGAGAAGCACAACCTTCATCTCGTGCCGCTGCGCGTGACGATCGATGACCATCAGTACATCGACAAGGTGTCCTTTGACGCCGCGGATTTCTATCAGCGGGTGGGGACCGCAAGCAGTCACCCAACCACCTCACAGCCCCCGCCCAGCGACTATCGCCGGCAGTATGAGTTTCTGGATTCCCACTTCAAACAAACGGTGTGCATCAGCATTTCAGCAGCCCTGAGTGGAACCTGGCAGGCCGCTGACAGCGTGGCAAAAAGGGTCAGCGCCGAACGGATCACCGCCTGGGACTCGCGCCAGGTAAGCGCCAGTCAGGGGCTGCTGGCCGTGTTTGCTGCCGAGTGTGCTGAGGCGGGTTACACCAGTGAGCAAACCGTCGAGATGCTGGAGTTTATGAAGGTTCGCAGCCGCTCCTTTGCCATCGTTCGTGACCTGAGCTTTGCCGTGCGCGGGGGGCGCGTGCCGCCCTGGGTGAAGAGCGTCGCCGACTTCCTCCGTCTGACAACGGTTCTTGGGACCCGCCCCGAGGGGATCGTTGGACCCGTCGGCGCAATCTTCAGCCGCCGCCGGGCCGTCGCCGGCTTTGCCCGCTGGCTGAAGCGACGCCTCGACACAACGCAAACCTATCGCCTGATCGTGGCCCACTGCGCCGCGCCCGAAGATAGTCGCGAGCTTTCCGGGCTCCTCGCCGGTAAGTTTCCCGACAGCAGTGTGTGGGAGGCTGAAGCGGGGGCGGCGCTCGGAGCGCACGCCGGTCCCGGCTGCGTGATCGTCGGCATCCAGGAATATCTGACGCCCAAACAGGTCGCCGATCGCCTCGCCCAGCCCTCGCCGGAGGGTCCGTGACCATCACCACTCTGGCGGGGCTCACCCTGCTTATCATCGCGGCCTATCTGCTGGGCTCACTGTCGGGATCCCTGCTTCTTGGCCGCGTCTACCGGCTTGATATACGACAATCCGGCAGCGGCAATGCGGGCGGCACCAACGCGCTGCGAGCCCGGGGCTGGCGCTTTGCGCTGCCGGTTGTGACGATCGACGTTGGGAAAGGCGCTGTGGCCACCGGCCTGATGCCCCTCCTGTGGCCGCTGCCTCTGCCGCCGATCGATGCCGTGGCCGCCGCGTGTGGGGTGGCCGCCATCCTGGGTCACGTGTTTCCCGTCTTTTTCGGCTTTCGCGGTGGAAAGGGAGCCGCGACCTTCGTCGGCGGGCTGTTGGGTATGCTGCCGCTGGTCGCGCTCGGGCTGATTGTGCTGTGGCTGCTGTGCCTGACGCTGACCGGTTTTGTCGGCCTGTCCACCATCTGCGCTTCGCTGGGTACGGTGCTGCTGTCGCTGTGGCTTGCGCCAGAGCCGTCGATGCCTTGGGCTTTTGTGTTCTGCGTCCTGGCTGCGATGACGGTGGTCCTCGCGCATCACAGCAACGTCCGGCGGCTGTTTGCCGGCACCGAGCCAAGGATGCCCAAGGCAATGGTTTTTCGTCGATGGCAATGAGCGCAAATCAGCAGCGCCTGATCGGTCTACTGGCCGATGGAGAGCTGCATTCGGGAGAGACGCTTGGCCAAAAGCTGGGGATCAGCCGGGCTGCGGTTTGGAAAGCGATTCAGAAGCTCGCCGACTATGGGCTAAGCGTCCAGCAGCGAACCGGCAGTGGCTACTGGCTAGCGACGCCAATGGAACTCCTCGAAGAGAACCGGATCCGCGCAGACCTGAGCGAGACGGCCGGCGAGCGGCTGGCGCTGGAGGTGGTGTCGAGCTGTGACTCCACCAACGCTGTCCTGAGGTCAGCCGAACTGCCCGCGGCGCCACGCTATCGAGCGCTGCTGAGTGAGCATCAAGGCGCCGGCCGGGGTCGGCATGGCCGCGTCTGGCGATCGGGTTTTGGCGAGGGCGTCTATCTGTCGTTGGGGCAGGAGCTGGGTGGCGGGCTTGAGCGGCTTGCGTCATTGAGTCTGGTGATCGGCATCGGCGCCTGTCGAGCGTTGACTAAGCTAGGCATCGATGGCGTCGGGCTTAAATGGCCCAACGACCTCTGGGTGGATGGCCAAAAGCTTGGCGGGATCCTGCTGGAGGCTGATGGCGAAATTGCCGGCAGCTGCCGCTGGGTTGCCGGCCTGGGTCTGAATTGGCATCTACAGGGTGAGGTCAGCATCGATCAGGCCTGGACCGATCTCCAGCGCCTGAGTGCTGGGGATCCGCCGAGTCGCAACGCGCTGTGTGGTCAGCTTCTGGAACAGCTGATCGAGGTATGCGACCAGTTTCGCGAGGAGGGATTTGCGCCGTTCGGCGGCGAGTGGGAGGCGCTGGACGTCCTTGCAGGCAGAGCGGTAACGGTCACCATTGGCAACCGCAGCTTCGACGGCGTCGCCGCCGGTCTGTCGCCTGGTGGTGAGCTCAACGTTGAGGTGGGCAACGAGACGCTCCGGGTGGCGAGCGGCGAAGTTTCGGTCAGGCCTTCCGCAACCGCATGAAGCGTCGTGAGACCGAAAGCGGCTCGCCGTGGTGAGCGGCGGCAAAGACCTATTGATCGACCTGGGCAACACGCGGCTCAAGTGGACGCGCGCGGGTTCGGAGGGCTTGGAGCCATCGCGCCAGCTTGGCTGCGACCAGCCCCTGGCGCCGGCGCTGGCTCGCGCCTGGGACAAGCTGGAGACACCCCGTCGTATCGCGGTCGTCAGCGTTGGTGCCCGGCCGGTTCGGGAGACCCTCAACGAGTGGATCCGCGGTCGCTGGTCCTGCCCGATCAGTCACGCCGAGTCGGCCGCGACGGCGCAGGTGCGAGCCCCCTTAGAAGAAACGGCAAGGTTTGTGGTCAATTCCTACGCGGACCCGCAGCAGATGGGCGCCGATCGATGGATTGCCATGCTCGGTGCCGCAAGCCTTTGCCGTGGCGCGTTTGCCGTCGTCGACGCAGGGACCGCGCTGACAGTAGACGTGGTGGGTGATGATGGCCAGCATCGGGGTGGCTGGATCCTGCCAGGACGGGCGCTGATGCATCGATCGCTGAGCCGCGGGACAGCGGCGGTGCGTCCGGACCTGATTGATTCGGACGGAGCCTTCGGTCAGGATACGCGCACTTGCGTGGCCGGTGGTGTCAGCGCGGCTGTGCTCGGGGCTCTACAGCTGCTGGATCGACAGCTTCCCCCCGACTGTCAGCTCCTGGTTTGCGGCGGCGACGGCAGGTGGCTGAGCCAGCACCTCCCGCGCGCACGGTACGAGGCCGACCTGGTATTGCAGGGACTGAACATGTGGTTGCAAAGCTCGTGAAAAACGTCAGCGACCGAACCTGGCTATGGATGTTGCGGGGCGTGTTTTTTGCGCTGCTGCTCGCCAACCTTGGCTATTACGCGTTCGGTACCACCCAGACCCGGCGTGGACCGGTCGCGTTGCCGCCACTGCCGCCCGGCGTGGCGGAACTCAAGCTCATCGCTGAGCGGGAAGCCGAGATGTTGGTGACCGACGGGGATCTGGGCGGTAATCTCACCAGCGAGTGTTTTTCGCTGGGACCCTTCACGAATCAGTCCGATCTGCGCCGGGCCGCGCAGGCCATGAGTCCCTACGTGGGCGCCAGCCGGCAGCGCCAGGATCAGCGGCTGGTCGATCGGGGTTTCTGGGTCTATCTGCCCGCCGTGGCAACCCGGGAAGAGGCCATCAATCAGGCGCGCTCGCTGTCCGAAGCTGGACTCAACGACTACTACGTGGTCACGGGCGGCGACCGCGAAAACACGGTCTCACTGGGTCTATTTCGGGAGCAAAACAACGCGATGCGCCGCCGGCGTTCGCTTCAGGCGCTGGGGTTTGAGGCCGAGATTGCCCGTCGACAGGAAGAGGCGGTCGTTTACTGGTTCGACTACCGACGAGCCGGGGATGAGGCGCCCTGGAAAGAAGTATTGGCGTCACTCAAAAGCGTCGGGCAAAAACCGATCCCCTGTTTTCGCTAAATCTCCCGGCTGTTTGCGGCGAAAAAACCGAGTGTAAATGATCGTGACGTATTGCAGCACTGCGTTGCGAATGTTGCGCTGATCGGGTCTGATGTCGGCTACCAGAGTGTGGAACGACAACTGATGGATCAAGCCCGTTGGTTTCTGAGCCGCGTCGGCAGTGACAGCGCGAGGGTCAGCATCGAACAAATGCCGTTTATGGTCGGCCGCGACGCCGGCTGTCACCTGCAGCTGCAGTCGCAGCGAGCCTCACGCATGCACGCTCAGCTCAGCCCCAGCACCGTTCCCAACTGTCTATTTCTGCAGGACCACGAAAGCGCCAACGGGACCTACGTCAACGGCGTTCGTTTTGTGGAGCCGGTACCCGTGGGCCACGGCGACCTGATTCGTTTTGCGGATGAGGACTGGACGCTTGAAGTGGTCGACTCGCCTTCAGCAACCCCTACGGTCCGAAACCTCAACCTGTCTGCAGTCGCCGACAACCTGTCCGACTAACGGCGGCCCGCGCCGCAGCGCTCAGGTAGACGGGTTGGTGCGGCGGCGCCAGATCAGACCCATCACCACCAGCCCGATCAGAGCCAGCAGCGGTGCGAGCACCTGGGGATCGAGCAGCAGTCCAAACCCCGACGCCTCTTCCAAATCCAGCAGCGAGCTCATCTGGCTTCCTACTCGCGTGACAAGGAGCGCAATCGGCACCGTTCCTACGACGGTAGTGATCAGGTAGCGGGCCCAGGGAACGCCCGCCACGGCGAGGCCGACGTTCAGCAGGGCAAACGGAAAAAGCGGAATCATTCTGACCAGGAGCAGTCCGAGTACACCCTGCCGATGGACAAACAAGCTCATCTCGCCCATCCGCGCCGACCCTGCACGCCGGGTGACAAAGCGGCCCAGCGGCCCGCGCGCCATGGGGTAGACCAACGCGGCCGCCAGGCCAGCGCCGACGAGCGCGAGACCGGCGGCAGGCAGATTGCCGAACAGAAAACCGCCCAGCAACAACATGGCAAGCCCACCCGGCAGCCCGGCCAGCATGACGCCGGCGTAAAGCGATATGTACGCCAGCGCCGCCAGCAGCGGCTGCTGCTGGGCCAGCGACTGCAGCTGTTCAATCCACTCCAATGTCTTGCTCCCGCCCCATTCACGTAGGCTACCGAATTCTAGGTTAACCGGGTCTTGGTGAAGCCGATGTCGCGCTCAGCGGCGCTGAGGGCCAGCTACTTCTTTCGCCCCGCCACCGGTTCTTCAATCTCGGTGATATCCACCAGATTCCAGGGTAGCGGATGGTTTCGAAAGAGCCGCTTGCCCTTCCTGGGATAGTCCGCAACGTCGTGGGCAAAGCGGT
>JBCDKA010000036.1:0-30301 GCA_038747195.1 Pseudomonadota bacterium | reverse complement strand
TAAGCGTTCCGTGAGCCAGCGACTATGGCCGCAAACCCAGATGAGTCGTTCACGGACCTGCGGCTGCTCCACCAGCAGCGCCAGGTAGGCGGTTCGGCGGCAGATGCCGGCGATGATCTTCAGGACGCTGTCGAGGAGCTGCGGCCGCCCTCCCACTTCCGCCACCTGCTTGAGCAGCAGGGGCAGCAGCTGGTCCACCAGTGCGCGGCCCCGGACGCCGGCTGCGAGCACGGCCGAGTGATGCTGGAAGCGCTGCAGCACGTCGCTGGCGGCCTCCGGTTCCGGATAGCCAAGCTCCGCGAGGGCTTGGGTCGCCTTCGTTTCGCTATGGCGGAACTGCCAAGCCTGCCATTCCCACTGATCCGCCGCCGCTGATTGAGCCGGCGCGAACGTCCGGCTGAAGATTTGGTGGACCCGGTCACGGACGGTTTGTAGCTGCTCTCCCAGCTCCCGCTCGCCCGAAAACCCGCAGCTCACGGCCAGCGACCGCAGCGCATCCGGCGCGTCGGGCAAACTGTGCACCTGCTGATCAGCTTTCTGCTGCAGCCGATTTTCGACCCGACGCAGCAGGAAATAGGCATCCTGCAGCTCCGTCACTTCCGCCGCAGGCAGCAGCCCGAGCTGGCCTACGGCACTTAGTGCAGCGATCAGACTGGGTTCGCGAAGCGTCGCTTCCCGGCCCCCGCGCACCAGCTGAAAGGCCTGCGTTAGAAACTCAATTTCCCGAATGCCGCCGGGCCCGAGCTTCAGGTTGGCCTGCTGCTCCCGACCGCTTTCCCGGATCAGCGTCTTGATATCTCGCAGGGAATCAAACACGCCGTAGTCCACATAGCGGCGATAGATAAAGGGCCTCAGGGAGCGGAGCAGCTCCCGACCTAGGCTCAGGTTGCCGGCAATGGGAGTAGCTTTCTGGAGCGCATAGCGCTCCCAGTCACGACCTTCACGAAGGTAATACTGCTCGGTGGCGGCAATGCTCAGCGCTAGGCGCCCCGCATCGCCGAAAGGACGCAGTCGGAGGTCCACGCGGTACACGAAGCCGAGTTCCGTCACCGCTTCGAGCAGCTTCAGCGTCCGTCGAACCACCCGGGCAAAAAAGTCTTCGTTGCTCAAGGCTCGTCGGCCGTCGCTTTCGCCAGCTTCGCCGAACGCAAACATAAGATCGACGTCCGACGAAAAGTTGAGTTCGCCGCCGCCCAGCTTCCCCAGGGCAAGCACCACCAGATCCTGCGCTACGCCTTCCTGGTTTCGCGGTGTTCCGTGCTTTTTTGTGAGTTCACCCACGGCCCGGTCAACCGCCAGACCAATCAGGAAGCGGGCCGCTTCCGACAGGCTCGCCAGGGTTTGGGCAACCGAGTCCTGCCCCGAGAAATCCCGCCAAAGTATCGAAAACAGGGCGCGATGGCGGAGCCGGCGCAGTGAATGCATAAAGTCCGTGTCCGGAAGCTCGACCAACTCGGCTGCCGGCGCATGCAGGCTCAGCTGGACCTGGAGTGCCCGAATGTCGAGCGGCTGCTCGAGCCCATCGCCTAACCACTGCGACCGGACCCAGGCGCCCTCCGTTTCGAGAACCCTCAGGGCGTAACTGCTGTAGGCGAGAAGCGGATTTAGACGCTCAGCAAACGCGGAATCAGCCGCCGCCAGCTCGCCAAGCTCCTCCGGCAGATCAGGGGAAACGTCCATCAGCGGACGACTGCTGCGACTAGCCGTCGCTCGAATCGTCTTCGGGACCCGGGCACTGGCCCAGCGTGGCCCCGTTGGCCAGGTGCTTGCGAACCTGTTCGTCGCGTTCGAGTCGTAATGTCCTGCCCTCGTAGCACACCGGCGTAAAGTCTTTGACCCGCGTAGGATTGGCAGGACCGCGAGTCTGATAGACCTGGCACCCGCCGAGGGTCACGATCAAAACGCCCAGCACGAGCTTGTTCATAGTTGCTGTTCCTCGAGGTATCGGTCGACGGCCTGTTCGAGCACCGCCAGCGGCACGGAACCCTGCGCCAGCAGCACGTCATGAAACGCGCGCAGATCGAATCGCTCTCCCAGGTTCTCCTCAGCGCGCTGCCGCAGCTCCTTGATCTTCAGCTCACCCAGCTTGTAAGAAAGCGCCTGGCCGGGCCAGGAGATGTAGCGATCGATTTCTGTCGTGATCTCGTGCATCGACAGGGCCGTGTTGTCCGCCAAATAGTCCAGCGCCCGCTGGCGACTCCACCCAAACGCGTGCATTCCGGTATCCACGACCAGCCGGCAGGCACGCCACATTTCGTAGGTCAGCCGACCGAAATGGTCGTAGGGGGTTTCGTAGATGCCCGCCTCCACACCCAGATACTCCGCATACAGCCCCCAACCTTCACCGTAGGCGGAGATGTAATCGTGACGCCGGAACGGCGGCTGCTCTCCAAGCTCCTTGGCCAGGGCACCCTGAAGATGATGACCCGGCACCGCCTCGTGCAGCGTCAGGGCCGGAATCGCGTAAAGCGGGCGGCTCGCCAGATTGTAAGTGTTGACCCAGTAGAGCCCGGGTCGCGTGGATTCGACCGGCGCGCCGGCATACCGGCCGCTGGTGTAAAACGGCGCCAGGTCTGCCGGCACCGGCTCCACGCCGTATGACTGCCGAGGCAGTCGGGCAAAAAAACGAGGCAGCGCGCCATCCATCTTTTTGGCGTAGTAGCTGGCCACCATCAGCAGCTCACGGGGCGACTCCGCATAAAAGGCAGAGTCCGTGCGCAGATACTCGATGAAATCGGCAAAGCTGCCCTCAAATTCCAGCTCCTCGATGATCAGCTCCATCGCCGCCCGAATTCTGGCCACCTCACTGAGGCCAACGTCGTGGATTTCCCGGGCGCTGAGGTCCAGCGTGGTGTAGTAGCGAATCTGATCGTCGTAAAACCGCTCGCCGCCGGGCAGCTGATGTGCACCGATGCTCTCACGGGCGCCCTCAGCGTAAGCGCCATTGAAGAAGGTGAGCAGTCGCTGGTAGGCCGGCACAATACCGGTTTCCACCAGCTCGCGACCTCGAGCCTGAACCTGGGTGCGCGCCGTCTCGCTGAGGGTCGGAGACGGATCGATCAGCGGTTGGTAGAAGACACTGTCCTCCGCCCGCTCGACAATGTGGGCAAGGATGGCCTTATCGCGCCCTTCGAGCACCACCGCCGGCTGAGTCATGCCAACCCGGAGCCCCTCTTTCATCAGCGCGATATTGTCGTCGATGACCGCCGGCACCAGCGCCAGACGATCCAAATAGTTGTTGTAGTCGGCGGGATTGTCGAAGGCGGTGGTCTTCGGCAACCGCGCCAGACTCGAGTAAAAACCCGAGTCGCTGTTAAACGGCATCAGATAACCCAGGTTGTCGACGCCGTCGACAAAGCTGCGAATCTGACGCTCAAAGATGGCGTAGTTGACCTGCCCTTCCCGGTCCAGCTCGGCCGCGTCTATCTCGCCGAGCTGCGTCAGCACACCCTGCCAGTACCGATGGCGACGCTGAATATCGACCGGGGTTTGCCGGGCGAGGCGGTCGTTGAATCGTTTGTCGCCCACCCAGCTCGCCAGCAGCGGACTCTCGGTGAGACGGAATTCCCACTCGGCCTCGTAGAGCTCTTGAAAACGCTCAGCCGCCGGACGGGCTTGCTCCTGGGCCCAGACACCTAGGGGGCACAGGCAGATGACAATTAACGTGAGGGCGCGCAAATTCTGCGTTCGCTGCATAGCTTCTCTCCACTGTCGGCGACATTATACGGCCGACGACCGACAGCCGCGTCCCGATCGATGGACTCCTGAAGCAGCACCTCAAAAATGTGACTAGCGCCAGTGCCCGCAGGCCTCTTTCCGACGCGTCTGCAGGTCTCGAATGCGGGCCTTGAGCTCCGGCCCCCGATCCGCAGCATAGCCGTGGCGCCGTTCCTGCCACAGCGCGGCGAGCGCGGTCCGCAGCTGGCGGCAGGTCTTACGCTCACGCTCCTCAGGCGCGGCCAGGACATCGGTCGAAACCGGCTCCTCGCCGGTGGGCGGCTCAGCGACGTCCGCCGCTGGCATCATGGACGTAGGCGGCATGACGTTCGCCGGTGGGAGCCACACACGGCCGGAGCCCGACGACCCGCGCGAGGATGCGCTGGAAGGGCGATCCGCAAACAGCACCGTTCCGTCGGGGGCCACGCCGCGATAGACCGGCTGCCGTTCAGCGGCAGTGGCTGCCGGCAGACCAGCGCAGCCGGTTAGCAGTAGACAAAGAAGGCAGAGTTTCATCGTCAACATCCTCGCTGGGTTAAACGAACAGGCTGGATTCATACTCCTCGGCCACGGGCGCCTCGCCCAGAGGCAGGCGCCTCACTAGCCGTACGCCGGTGACGTGGCAGCAGGTGGGTAGACCGCTACAATAGCTGCATGAATGCCAACGACGCTCAGTCCGAGCAGGAGTACTTCGAAACCTATCTGCATCGCGAGCTGCCGATTTCCCGTTTCATGGAGGTGAGCGTCGCTGAGGTCAGCGAGCAGCAGGTTCTGCTGCGCGCGCCCCTGCCGCCCAACAAGAATGACAAAAACACGGGTTTCGGCGGCAGCTTGGCTAGCCTGCTCTTTATGGCGGGCTGGGGCTGGCTGTTCAACGCCCTCCGACGAGCGGAGCTCAACGCGGACATCGTGGTTCAGGACAGCGAAATTCGCTACCACCGGCCATCCACCGGCGATCTGTTTGCCTGCTGCGAAAAGCCCCCGGCTCAGGACTACGATGCTTTTTTGGATCGGCTTGAGCAAAAGCGCGTCGCGAGAATAACGCTCAGCAGCTGGATCGGCCAGGCGAGTGAACCCAACGTCCGGATGACCGGACGATTTGTCGCAAAAATGGAGGAAGCCTCAGCATGAGATTCCGCATCTTCGCCGCTGCGGGCCGGCGGCGGTCAGTTGGCAGGTTGGCCACCGGCGCATCGATTCTGCTCACCGTCCTCCTCGTCGGCGGCTGCGCAACCGACGGTCGCGCCATGGCGCTCAACGACACGCTGGAGGCTTACCGCAAAACGATACGCTGGGAAGCGCCGCTGACGGCCGCTCAGTTTCTGCACCCCGAGGAACGCCCCGCTGAGCGACAGCTTGGGTTTCAGATCAATCGCCTGGAACAGTTTCAGGTCACCATCTATCAGGCGATGGGGCCCGGCAGTTTTTCGGCTGACGGTGACTTCGTGCAGACGATTCAGATCAATCTGATCAACCGGCACACGATGCGCGAAAAGGTCCTGCAGGATCGGCAGGTCTGGCGCTGGGATGAAGAGCGGGAGCGCTGGTGGTTGACCTCCGGTCTGCCGGATCCCGCGAAAGCGCGCTGACTGACGTACGCGATCCCAAATTCCTGCCCCAAAAAAAAGCCCCGGCGAGCCGGGGCTTTTGACTAACAGCTGGGGCGCTGTCTTACATCATGCCGCCCATGCCGCCCATGCCGCCCATGTCGGGCATCGGGGCTGCCGGCGCTTCTTCCTTCGGCGCCTCGGCGATCATCGCTTCGGTCGTGATCATCAGACCGGACACGGAAGCGGCGTTCTGCAGCGCAGACCGGGTCACCTTGGTCGGATCCAGGATGCCTGCGGCCACGAGATCGGTGAACTCACCGGTAGCTGCGTTGTAGCCGTTGTTGCCGGTTTCGGCAGCCACCTGGTTGACGATCACAGAAGCTTCGGCACCGGAGTTGGTCACAATCTGACGCAGCGGCTCTTCCATCGCGCGGCGCGCGATTGAGATCCCGGTGTCCTGATCGGCGTTGTCGCCTTTCAGATCGGTCAGGCCGTCCAGAGCGCGAATCAGCGCAACGCCGCCGCCGGGAACCACACCTTCTTCCACCGCCGCACGCGTAGCGTGCAGGGCGTCTTCGACGCGGGCCTTCTTCTCTTTCATCTCCATCTCGGTAGCAGCACCCACCTTGATCACCGCAACACCGCCGGCCAGCTTGGCCACACGCTCTTGCAGCTTTTCGCGATCGTAGTCAGAGGTGGCGTCTTCGATCTGCGCACGGATCTGCTCGACGCGGCCCTTGATGCTGTCGGCGGCGCCAGCGCCGTCGATGATCGTGGTGTTTTCCTTGCTGATCTGAACCTTCTTGGCAGAACCCAGATCTTCCAGGGTCGCCTTTTCCAGCGACAGGCCCACTTCTTCAGAGATCACGGTGCCACCGGTCAGGACGGCGATGTCCTCCAGCATGGCCTTGCGACGATCGCCGAAGCCCGGCGCCTTGACGGCAGCCACCTTCACGATACCGCGGATGTTGTTGACCACCAGGGTTGCCAGCGCTTCGCCCTCAACGTCTTCAGAGACGATCAGCAGCGACTTGCCGGCCTTGGCGACGCCTTCCAGCACGGGGAGCAGATCGCGAACGTTGGAGATTTTCTTGTCGTGCAGCAGCACAAACGGGCTCTCCAGCTCAGCGGTCATGTTCTGCTGGTCGGTCACAAAGTAGGGAGAGAGGTAGCCGCGGTCGAACTGCATACCTTCGACAACGTCCAGCTCATTTTCGAGCGTAGAGCCTTCTTCGACGGTGATCACACCCTCTTTGCCAACTTTCTGCATGGCTTCGGCGATGATGTTGCCGACGTCAGCGTCAGAGTTAGCGGAGATCGTGCCCACCTGGGCGATAGCGGTATCGTTGTCGCAGGGCTTGGATAGGCCTTTCAGCGACTCAACAGCAGCGGTAACCGCCTTGTCGATACCACGCTTGAGGTCCATGGGGTTCATGCCGGCAGCCACAGCTTTGAGGCCTTCGCGCAGCATGGCCTGAGCCAGAACCGTAGCTGTGGTGGTCCCATCACCAGCAACGTCAGAGGTCTGGGAAGCAACTTCCTTAACCATCTGCGCACCCATGTTTTCAAACTTGTCGGTCAGCTCGATCTCTTTAGCGACAGACACGCCGTCTTTGGTGACGGTCGGGGCGCCGAAGCTCTTGTCGAGCACAACGTTACGGCCTTTCGGGCCGAGGGTAACCTTGACGGCGTTGGCCAGGGTGTTAACACCGGCGACCATGCGCTTGCGTGCGTCCTCGGAAAAGCGGACTTCTTTAGCACTCATGTTGATCTATTCCTTCATTAAGATGTTTTGAACAGGTTGCCTGCAGGCGGATTAGCCTTCGATGACCGCCATGATGTCGTCTTCACGCATCACAAGCAGCTCTTCACCGTCAACCTTGACTTCGGTACCGGAATATTTCCCGAAAAGCACCTTGTCACCAGACTTGAGGTCCAGGGAACGGACTTCGCCGTTTTCCAGGATTTTGCCGTTACCGACAGCCAGGACTTCCCCTTTGATCGGCTTTTCGGTGGCGTTGTCTGGGATTACGATGCCGCCGGGAGAGGTGCGCTCCTCTTCCATGCGTCTGACGATCACGCGATCATGCAGCGGACGGATATTCATGAATGGTTTTCCTCCAAAAATGGTGTTGCAACAGTCAATTTGGGCCGTATCGCCGACGCTGACCGAGACAAGTCCTCTAGCCCCCAAATCGCTTGAGCCGGACCCCTCCCAAGGCCGACGGCGCCTTGGCACTCTCCATACGGGAGTGCTAAATGAGGGCTGCCCACCTCAATTCAAGGCCTGACGACAAAAAAATCTCCACGAATTCGTGTCGTGCGCGGTGCTACCATTCGCGCCATGAAAATTGGTGGTTGTCCAGCAAGATGCAGGTGATTTTGAGCAGCTGCCCACCGTCCCACGCCAAGTTGCTTGCCACGAAGCTGGTGGAACAGCGCCTCGCGGCGTGCGTCAAGCTTCTCGGGCCCGTTCAGTCGGTCTACCGGTGGGACGGTGACGTGCAGCATGACAACGAAATGGTGCTTATGATCAAAACCACGGCCACCCGCTGGAACGCACTGGTCGAATGGATGTCCGAACACCACCCTTACGACGTACCTGAGCTGATTGCGCTGGACGCCGGCAAGACCGCTGAAGGTTATCTGAGCTGGGTTTTGCAGCAAACCGCGCAAGCGCCGGGCGCTTAACCCGGTCCCTAACCCCATGACGACAAAAACGAACAGATTTCCGGCCCTCGCCACGCTGCTGCTGACCGCTCTGCTTGGGCCTGCGCTGGCCCACGCCGTCGACGAAGACGAGCTGCTGCCGGTCGAGGAGGCTTTCGCCGTCTCCGCCAGCTTTGCGGGCCCCGACGAGCTGCTGGTCCGCTGGGAAGTGGCTAAGGGCTATTACTTATATAAGAGTCGCCTGGGTTTCTCGAGCGAATCGCCCGGCGTGAGACTCGGCGAGCCGCTGCTGCCTAAAGGCAAGGAAAAGGACGACGAGTTTTTTGGTCTCCAGGAGACCTACCGCGGCACGGTTGAAGCTTTTGTGCCAATCACCGCTCCCGCAGGCGCGCAGCTTGAGCTCCAGCTCCGGTCCCAAGGCTGTGCGGACCTCGGGGTCTGCTATCCGCCCCACCGCCAGACGCTGACGCTGACCGCGCCAGCGGCAGCGCCCGGGCTGGCTGGCAGCGCGGGTGGGTCGCTCTTCGGCGACGCTTCGAGCACGCCCACGGCAAGCTTCCTCGGTCAGGACGACGCGCTGCCGGTCGACCAGGCCTTTCGCTTTGAGACCATCGCCATCAGCGCCGACCAACTGCTGGCCCGCTGGACGATCGCGGACGGCTACTATCTTTATCGAGACCAGATCAAGCTGGACATCCAAACCAGCGAGCTGGCCAAACGGGGCGCGGTCGAGCTACCCCCCGGGCAAGCCAAGCGAGACGAGCATTTCGGCGATACGTTTGTGTATTACGGACAGGTTGAGGTGCCCATCGAGCTCGCGCGGACCGGAACCGCTGCAGGGGTGCTCAACGTCGAAGCCAGCTACCAGGGCTGCAAGGAGGCAGGCATCTGCTACCCCCCGGTGAGCCGGACGCTGGCCGTGGCGCTCCCACAGGCGGTCGGTGGACTTGCCGGCACCCTGGCGGGCGCGGCTGATGCGTCCGGCACCGCTAGTGATCCCGCGCTCCTGCCGGAACAGGATCGTCTCGCCGCGGCGCTCAGCACGGACAAGCTGCTGACGCTGGCCACCTTTTTTGGTTTTGGCCTGCTCCTCGCCTTTACGCCCTGCGTGTTTCCGATGATCCCGATTCTCTCCGGGATCATCGCGGGCCAGGGCGACAGTATCACCACCCGCCGCGCTTTCACGCTGTCGCTGATCTACGTGCTGGCCATGGCGCTCACCTACACGATTGCCGGCGTTGTCGCCGGCCTGTTCGGCGAGAATCTGCAGGCCTGGTTCCAGAAAAGCTGGGTGCTGGTGTCCTTTGCCGGCCTGTTTGTGCTGCTGTCGCTGTCGATGTTCGGGTTCTACGAGCTGCAGCTGCCCAACGCGCTGCAGTCCCGACTCAATCAGATGAGTAATCGGCAGGAGGGAGGCACGGCGCTTGGCACCGGCGTCATGGGCGTTCTTTCTGCGCTGATCGTCGGTCCGTGCGTGGCGCCGCCGCTCGCCGCTGCGCTGATCTACATCGGCCAGACGGGCGACGCGCTCCTGGGTGGATTGGCGCTCTTTGCGCTGGCGCTCGGCATGGGCGTGCCGCTGCTGGTTATCGGCACCTCAGCCGGGAAGCTCCTGCCGCACGCGGGACCGTGGATGAATGCCGTCAAAGCCGTCTTTGGTGTTGCGCTGCTCGCGCTGGCCATCTGGATGCTCGAGCGGGTGCTGGCGCCGGGTTGGATCATGCTTGCCTGGGGCGCGCTGGCGGTTTCCAGCGGGGTCCACCTCGGTGCGTTTGAGAGGCTAAGGGACGAACAGACCGGCTGGCCCCGACTTTGGAAGTCGCTGGGCGTACTGCTGGTCATGTTTGGCGGCATGCAGCTGATCGGCGCCGCCGCCGGCGGTCAGGACTGGATGCAGCCGCTGAAAGGCGTGTTTGCCAGCGGGGCCCCGGCGGCCGGTAATCAGCCGGTGAAGTTCGCCCGGATCAAGTCCCTCGCCGACCTCGAGCAGACGCTGGCTGCCAGCGACAAGCCGGTGATGCTGGATTTCTATGCCGACTGGTGCGTCGACTGCAAACGCATGGACAAGTACAGCTTCCCGACTCCGGAGGTACAGCAGGCGCTCGCCGCCGGCCAGGCCCTTAAGGCGGACGTTACGGCCAACGACGATATCGATCAGGAGCTGATGCGGGCTTTCAATATTATCGGACCACCGGCCATCCTCTTCTTTGACGCGGATGGGCAGGAGCTGCCGCAGTACCGCGTCGTGGGCTACCAGCGTCCGGCAACCTTCGCGCGCCACGTTGAGGCGGCATTCGGCCCGCGCTGACGAGTCGCTTACGATGAGCCGCTTCCAGTCTTTCCTGCTGATTCTCGCCGTATCGGCGCTGGCCGGTGCCGGCGGCTTCGGCGTCCAGCGCTGGCTCAGTGCCGACGAACCGGCACCGGCCGGCGCGTTGACGCCGGAATCCGTCGTCGGCCAGCCGCTGCCGGACTTTTCGCTGATTTCGCTGGCCGGGGACACGCTCAGCCGCGAAGCATTTGCCGGTCGGCCGCTGATCGTCAACCTCTGGGCGACCTGGTGTGGGCCGTGCCGGAAGGAGATGCCGGATCTGAGCCTGCTGGCTGAAGAGCTGGCGCCGGAAGGACTCCAGGTTTTGGGGATTGCGCTCGATCAACCCGGACGTGTCGCCGAGTTTCTGGCCGACACACCCGTGGTGTACCCGATCGCCATCACCGAAACCGCGGAGGGGATGCGCCTCGCCCGCGACCTGGGCAATCGTCAGGGCGTCCTGCCGTACACCCTCTTTGTCGACGCGGCGGGGGTGATCCGGCAGGTCAAAGTCGGGGTCATGGAAGAAAGCGAAATCCGTCGTCGAGCGGCGGCGCTGTCGGAGGCCAGCGGCTGACGAGGCCACCAGAAAGTCGCAGCGAAATCGCCGCGATCTCCCGTTATCCCCCGAAAAAAAGCGTTAAACTGGACAGGATGACCAGGCTTAGGCACACTTCGCCCATGGCCGGCTGCTGCGCAAAGGATTTTCGGTGACTCAGGTCCTGGTAATGCATGGTCCAAACCTGGACCGGCTGGGCAGCCGGGAGCCGGAAATCTATGGCCACACCACGCTGGCCACCATCACAGCGACGCTCGATGACCTCGCCGGACAGCTCGGTCTGGCGGTGGAGCACTACCAGAGTAACGCGGAGCACGAGCTGGTCGATCGGGTGCACCAGGCATCCGACAACGGGGTTGGCTGGTTGCTGATCAATCCGGCCGCCTTTACCCACACCAGCGTCGCGTTGCGGGACGCGCTGAGCGCCAGCGCGCTGCGTTTTGTCGAGATTCATCTTTCCAACCCGGACAGCCGGGAACCGTTCCGAAAAACCAACCTGTTCAGCGATCTGGCCAGCGGCCGGATCTGTGGCTTCGGGGCCCTCGGCTATGAGCTGGGACTCCGCGCCATCGCTGGACTCATACAGACTTCGGCCGCCAGCGCCTGACCGGACAACAGCGGCCGTCCTGATTGCGATGACAGAGGGGAGCAAACGATGGACATCAGAAAAATAAAAAAGCTGGTCGAACTGCTGGAAGATTCGGACCTGGCGGAAATCGAGATATCGGAGAACGATGAATCGGTTCGGCTAAGCCGGCTGCCGGCCAACATGCCCGTCCCGGCCTACGCCCCGCCGCCGGTGGCGCCGGCAGCAGCGGCGCCAGCGGCCCCGGCGCCGGCGGAGAGCGCGGCACCTGCCGGCGGTGACGTCGAGCCAGAGCCCGAAGGACACGTCATCCGGTCGCCGATGGTCGGTACGTTTTACGCCTCACCCAACCCTGAGTCGGACCCGTTTGTGCGGGTCGGCCAGGAAATCCGAGCCGGCGACGTGGTTTGCATCGTCGAGGCCATGAAGATGTTTAACCAGATCGAATCGGACGTCGACGGCAAGGTTATTTCGATGCTCGTGGAAACCGGCCAGCCGGTGGAATTCGATCAACCCCTGATGATTGTGCGCTGATGATTGAGAAAATCCTGATCGCCAACCGCGGCGAGATTGCGCTGCGGGTGCTGCGGGCCTGCAACGCCCTGGGCATCAAGACGGTTGCCGCCCATTCCACCGTGGATCGAAACCTGAAGCATGTTGCGATGGCGGACGAGTCGGTGTGCATCGGAGCCGCCCCCCCGGGCGAAAGCTACCTGAACGTACCGGCACTCATCGCCGCCGCCGAGGTCACCGATGCCTCGGCCATCCATCCGGGCTACGGTTTCCTCTCGGAAAACGCCGACTTCGCCGAGCGGGTTGAAGAGAGCGGGTTTATCTTTATCGGCCCACAGCCCGATACGATTCGGCTGATGGGTGACAAGGTGGCCGCCATCGCCGCCATGCGCGAGGCCGGCGTGCCGACCGTGCCGGGCTCGGACGGCCCGCTCGGCAACGATCGGGAGAAAAACGCTGCGACCGCCAAGCGCATCGGTTATCCGATTATCGTCAAAGCCGCCGGCGGCGGCGGCGGTCGCGGGATGCGCGTGGTCCACACCGAAGCGGCGCTCCACAACTCCATTGCGATGACCCAGTCCGAAGCCCGGGCGGCTTTCGGCAACGAAGTGGTCTACATGGAGAAGTTTCTGACCAACCCGCGTCATATCGAAATCCAGGTGCTGGCAGATCAACACGGTAACGCCATCCATCTCGGGGAACGCGATTGCTCCATGCAGCGACGACACCAGAAAGTGGTGGAGGAAGCGCCGGCCCCGGGCATCACGCCGGAGCAGCGCCAGGCCATCGGCGAAGCCTGCGTGGCCGCCTGCCACCGGATTGACTACCGCGGCGTTGGGACCTTCGAGTTTCTGTACGACGAAGGTGAGTTCTACTTCATCGAGATGAATACGCGGATCCAGGTTGAGCATCCGGTGACCGAGCGGGTGACCGGCATCGACCTGATCAGCCAGCAGATCCGGGTGGCCGCGGGCGAGAAGCTGCGGTTTACCCAGGACGATATCAGCTGGCGCGGACATGCCGTCGAGTGTCGGGTCAACGCCGAGGACTCGGTCAACTTCATGCCAAGCCCGGGGCTCGTCGAGCAGTTCCATCCGCCAGGCGGACCGGGAATCCGCGTCGATTCACACCTGTATGACGGCTATCGCGTTCCGCCGAACTACGATTCGATGATCGGCAAGCTCATCTCTTACGGCGAAGATCGGGAGATTGCCATCGCCCGCATGCGCGGAGCATTGGCGGAGACGCTGGTTACCGGCGTGAACACCAACATACCGCTGCTGCAGCGCATCATGGCCGATAAGGGTTTCCAAGGTGGCGGCTGCAACATTCACTACCTCGAAAAGCGGCTGGCGGAAATCCGCGAAGCGAGCTAATGGGCCGCAGCCATAAGAGCGCAGCCTGAGTGAGCTGGCAGGAGCTTTCGATCTCGGTGGCGCCCGAGCGGGCTGAGGCGGTCGAGGCGCTGATGATGGAAGCGGGCGCGCAGGCGGTCACGCTAGTCCCCAACGAACAGGCGGCGCCGGTGCTGGAGCCGGCCCCAGCCGCCACGCCACTCTGGGAGACACTCATCGCGCGCGGACTCTTTGCCGCCGACCTGGACGGCGCTTTGCTCCGGCTGGCCCTGGGATCACAGCTACAGCCGGACGAGGCGCGCAGCATGGCGCTCACGGCGCTCGCCGATCAGCCCTGGGAACGGGTCTGGCTGGACCATTTTGAACCGGTGCACTTTGGTGCTGCTGACAACCTTTGTGTCTGCCCCTGGCACTACGAGCCAACGCCGTCGGGTGACGTCCTGTTTATGGATCCGGGACTCGCCTTCGGCACCGGGAGCCACGCCACCACGGCCCTGTGCCTGGATCAGCTGGCGGACCTGAAGCTCGCAGGTCAGGCCGTCCTCGACCTCGGCTGCGGGTCGGGCATCCTGGCGCTGGCCGCCGCACTACGCGGAGCAGCGTCAGTGGTCGCCGTCGACAACGACCCACAGGCGCTGCTGGCCACCGGCGAAAACGCTCGTCGGAACGGCCTGGCGGTGACGGTTGCCCCCTCCCTCGAGCAAGCGGAAGGACCCTTCGATCTGATTGTCGCGAACATCCTCTCCGGGACGCTGATCGACTACGCCGCCAGTCTGGGTAAGCTTGCCAGACCGGGTACGCGGCTGATGCTGTCCGGCATTCTCGAAGCGCAGGCGGAGTCGGTCACCGCTGCCTATGCCGCCGCCTTCTCCGACTTTACGGTTCGGGAGCGCGACGGTTGGGTGCTCCTGCTGGCGGCCGCACGAAGCTGACATGTTTACCCAATGCCCGGAATGTGCCACGGTTTTCCCGGTCAGCGCCGACGCGCTGTCTATTTCGGGGGGCAATGTCCGCTGCGGCGCTTGCGGAGCGGTGTTTTTTGCGGTCCAGTCCTTGTCCGATTCACTGGACGAAGATGGCCAGATCCCCACCTGTTTTCATAGCGATCATCCGCCGACACTCAGTGACCCGGGCTCCGACGCGCCGCCGATCGACGACCTTTTCTGGCCCGCGCCGCCGGCATCACGGGAGTCGCAAAGCTCCGAGCATGCCGAGACGCCAGCCGGACCACCACTCAACAAACCCAAACCTGCGGATCCAACGCCCGCTGCCGCCAAGCCGGCGGCGACGGACGACAGCCCGCCTCTGCTCGATCTCACGGATGACGAAGCCCTGGAGCGCGAATTTGATCGGCTGATCAACGAACCGGATGCGCCCGAGGAAGGTCCACAACCTGCGGCGCTTAACGATCCGCTAGTGCCAACGCCAGCCGCTGATCCTTCCGGCATTCCCGGGCCGGACAGCGAGGCTGAGTCGGACAAGGAAGCCTGGGTAGCCAATCGCTATGGACCTTCGGCGGACGCAAGCCGACCCCTGGCGTCGAGCGAGGCAGCCGACGAGGAAGTCAAGGAGGCACCCGTGACGGCGGCGGCACCTCCGGCAACCTCAATCGAATCCGAGGCATCGAGCACCGACGAGACCCAAACGGACCACGCGATTTCGCTGAGCGATCAGGGCGATACGCTGGAACCGATCGAGCCCATCGGACCTGCAGCGAAGCCGCCAGAGCCCGATCCGAACGAACCGCTACCTGAAGTGTTTACCCGGGCCAAGTCGCCGAGCGGCGAGCCGAGCGTTGACGATGACGCACCGGCGGAGCCACCTGAGGTCGCTGCACCGCTGTCGGGCGTGGCGATGGAACTTGCCGCGGACCGCGCGGCGCGTAACCGAACACGCAGCACCTGGCTCTGGGGACTCTGGAGCGGCTTTGCGCTGCTGGCGCTGGGCGGCCAGTGGTTTGCGCTGGAACACGATCGGCTGGCCCGCAATGCCACGCTGAGGCCCTGGGTCAGCAAAGCCTGCGAACTCTTTAAGTGCCAGCTTGAGCTGCCCAGCGATCTGGCGCGGATCCAGCTCACGAGTCGCAGCATCGAGCCGCACCCGTCGGTGGAGGGCGCGCTGCTGATCAGCGCCACGCTTCAGAACCAGGCGACGTTCAATCAGCCGCATCCGGTGGTCGAAATCACGATGGCCGATCTGTCAGGGCGGGCGGTTGCCATGCGGCGCTTTACGCCGGTTGAGTATCTGGAAAGCCCCGACCCGGCGGGCATGGTGCCGGGCCATCTGCTCCCGCTGGTGTTTGAGGTGATCGATCCGGGCAGCAGTGCCGTCGCGTTCGAGTTTAACTTTCGCTAGTGCTCTGCAGCGAATCAACACCGCAGGACTCTAGGCTCACTTACGGGCGTAAAGTCCGGCGGTCGATGAGAAAGCGCACGCAAGCTGCCGGGGCAGATAGCAAAATCTCATAACTACTGTACAAAGTCGCATCTGGCAAAAGTAAACCCCAGGCGTATAGTGGTTGCCCTGCTTACAAACGCGCCGGCACCGCCGGTCATAAAAAAAAGGGGAAAGAGGGAGCCGCCGGGCAGGGGCAGGCGACAAAGCTATGACGTTCCGCGATACATCAGATAACAACCATTCCGATCGTCCCAACGACGACAATCCAAGCCACGACGACATCCGCAAGACGGTGAGAAACTCCGTTAAGTCATTCCTCAAACGCTATGGGGACAACCAGCCCGAGGATCTGCGCAAGCTGGTGCTGGAGGAGGTTGAGAAGCCTCTGCTTGAGGAAGTGCTGCGATTCACTGGGGGCAACCAGTGCCGCAGCGCCGAGATCCTTGGGGTCAGCCGAGGGACGCTCCGCAAGCGCATCCAACACTACGGGCTTCAGTAAGCCGGCCACTAGGCTGGCTGGCCGCCCTGCGGGCTAGCAGGCTGGCAAAAATCGGCGTCTCTCGCGAGACCACCCGCTACAGCCGAAGAATCTCGTTGCGGGTTTTGACAAAAACCCGGTGCGGTACGTGGATGAGTTCGCACAGTCGCCGCAGGTAGTGCTCCTCGTACCGGTCAACCTTACCGTCAGCCGCTGCAACCTCCCACAGGCTGCGGACAATCTCGGCCTTTTCCGCCGCGCCGCAAACGCGGTTGACGATCTCGACATGCGGGAAATAGGAGATCTCCTGATCGTTATTGCGGCGCGCTTGCGCAACCAGGTCGGCCACCACTGCCTGGTCTAGCTTGAACACTTCACCGAGGACCCGCGCCACGGCCTCTAGCTCTTCGGGAGTGGTCTCAAGATCCGCCTCACACATTTCGATCATCAGCGCCGCGGCGGCGACGTGGGCGACCTCTTCGTCTTCGTCAGCCACTTCGGTTTTGAAGGCGTTCTTGATTTCTTTCCAGACTTTTTTCATGCCAGACTTCGTTCAGGTTTTTACCGGGTGTTCTAAGAGCTCGCCATTTTCATCCAGCGGCGGGTAACGGCGCCCCTTCTGCCGGCAATAGCGGGCGATGGTCGGGTGCAGCCATTCAAATCGCGTTTTGTCGTAACGGGGGCCGGTCAATCGTCGAGACTCATAGTGCCCGCTCGCCATGCGTTGACGCTGCGCTTCAAACAAAATCAGGGCACAGGCCACCGACACGTTCAGCGACTGCACCATACCCTGCATGGGGATAAAAATGCTGGCGTCACAGCGTTCGAGCGTCCCCTGGCTGACCCCGTCCCGTTCAGCGCCGAGGACCACCGCCGTGGGCCGCGTATAGTCGACGTCGCGATAGTCGACCGCGCGGTGGTCCAGGTGCGCCGCCAGGAGCTGAAACCCCTCAGACCTGAGCTGATCCTGTGCGCTTTCCATAGCCGGAAAGCGTCGAACCTGCACCCATTTCTCCGCCCCCTGGGCGGTATGGTTGGACAGCGGGGTACCCCCTTCCGGAGGGACCACGTTGGCCTCGAAGACGCCCACCGCATCACAGCTTCGCAGGATGGCCGAGAAGTTGTGTGATTTGTGGACCTGCTCGAGGAGCACGGTCAGGTCAGGCTGGCGCAGCGCAAGTTTTTGCTGCACCAGCGCAAAGCGTTCCGGCGTCATGCGCTGACCGTCACGGTGATGCGCCGTCGATGCCCCGCTTCCCGATGCTCCCAAAGATAGACCCCTTGCCAGGTACCCAGGTCCAGCTTGCCCTCCCGAACGGGAATCGTCAGCGACGTATGGGTCAGGGCCATGCGGATATGAGCCGACATGTCATCATCACCCTCCGCCACGTGCTTAAAGTGGGGGTCACCGTCGGTCACCAGCCGGCCCATAAATCCTTCGAGGTCGTGGAGCACGTCGGGGTCAGCATTTTCCATCACGATCAGCGACGCGCTCGTATGGTGGAGAAAACAATGGCAGAGCGCCTCGCGCTCGCCCGCTTTGGCCACCGCGTCCCGGAGATCGGCGCTGATCTCGGTAAAACCCCTGCCCGTTGTTGCAACCAGCAGCTGGTGATGCTGAACCGTCATGGCTGCAGGAGCGACTTGCGCCAGCCGTCAGCGCCGGCTTCATAGCGCCAGCGCTCGTGCACCCGATGCGCGCGACCCTGCCAGACCTCCATGGCGACCGGCGTCACCCGCACACCGCTCCAGTGGGGCGGCCGAGGCACCGGCTGGCCCTCGTACTGTTGATCGAGCGACGCGATACGGTCCTCCAGCTCCTGTCGCGCGGCCAGCGGCTGCGACTGCTGCGACGCCCAGGCGCCGAGCTGGCTGCCCCGATCCCGGCTGGCGAAGTAGGCGTCCGCCTGTTCGTCGCTGACGATCGACGCCGTCCCCTCGATGCGAACCTGCCGGTCAAGGCGGGTAAAGTAAAAACACAGCGCCACCTTCGGCTGTCCCCGTAATTCGCCACCCTTGCGGCTGTGGAGGTTGGTGTAAAACACCGGTCCGTCGGCATCGAGCGCCTTTAACAGCACCACCCGGGCGCTAGGCTGCCCCGCCTCGTTGACGGTGGCCAGCGTCATCGCCGTCGGCTCCACCTCACCCGCTTCGCGGGCTTCTTCCACCCACTGTCTCAGGGTGTCGATCGCTTCCAGATAGAGATTGTCCTGCATGGGGCGGGAGTCTAGCAGGAACCGCGCCCGCGAAACCTGCTCAATCGGGTTACGGTCAGCGGAAAGTTTCGAGTCACGCCAGCAGCGGAAGCAGCTCTCGGTAGCCTTCTCGATAGGTTGGATAGGTAAAGCGAAATCCTGACGCCTGCACCCGCTGGCTGCTGATGCGTTTTCCCCGCGGCGCCGCGTCCGAGAGGCCCGGTTCGGGGACACCCAGCTCTCGCGCAAGCCAACCGACCACGTCCTCCATGAGGGCTGGTTCCTGATCCACACCCAGATAGCAGCCCGCCGCCAGTTTGGGGTCCAGCAGATGCACCACCAGGCGCGCGGCGTCGTGCTGGCTGATCCGGTTGCTGTAGGCTGTCGCTGCGGCCGGCAGCGGCTCACCGCTGCGTACCCGCCGCAGGAGCCCGAGGCGATCCGGACCATAGATACCACCCAGCCGCAGCCATACGGCGCCGGCGGCAAACCGGGCACCGGCCTCGCGGACCATCGCCTCCGCCGCGAGCTGAACCTCGGCGCGAGCGTTATGCGCGGCGACCGGGCTCTTCTCATCGATCCAACCGCCGTCATCCTGGGGATAGACCACCGTGCTGGAGACATACAGCAGCCTGCCGCTGGCCGGCGCCAGACCCGTCAGCAGATGGGTGACGCCACCCAGGTAGGTTTCACGATAGGTCTCTGGGTCACGCGCGCCGGGCGCCAGAGCAATGACTACATTATCGATTGCAGGCAGAGCCTCTTGGATCGGCTGCGTCAAATCCAGCGCCAGCATACGGACCTTCGACAGCTCGCAGGTGCCGCGGCGGTTGATCCCTATCACCTCATGACCGGCCGCCAAAAGATCGCTTGCCGCCGCCTCACCGAGCCGCCCCATGCCGGCGATGAGCGTCCTGGGCTTTGCCATCGTCAAATCGCTGAGCCCAGCAGGACTCAGGCGGCCACCGGCGCCGGCGGCTGGTCGGGATCGTCAGGCCCGGGCACCGGCGGCAGATATCGCAGCCAGATCAGCCACACGACCAGCGCATCGAGGATAATCAGCGCCTGCCAGAGATACAGGTGGAAAAAGTTGAACGCGCTGAGGCTCCACTGCCCCAGGTAAAACAGGGAAATGATGCGGACCAGATTGAGGCCCTGAATGGCAAAAAATCCAATCGCAAAGCCAATCAGCTTGTGTTTGATCGGTGCCGGAAAGGCGAAGATCGCCGAAAACAGGACGATCAGCGCCTCCACGCCGTTGCAGCCGGGCTCGATCGAAACGGCGAAGTTGTTCGACAGGCTGCGAATGATCTTGCCGGAGGCGGCCACATCCGGGTCAAACGCACGGACGATCGCCACGCTCACATCAGCGATCACCGCGGTAAACGGCAAGATCACGGCGTCCTGCACACTCTGAATAATCTGCACCGAAAACAGGGTGCTGAGCAGGACCAAAAACAAGATCAGAAATCGGGTCATGAAACGGTTAATCCGACATTCGGGTAACCCACATATTATGCGTCAAAGTGAGCCTTTCCCCCAGCCGTTCGACCAGCGCCGCGTCGGGCCCCCAACGCTGGTACCATCGGCGCATGGCGCTTGCGAGGAACCTCATTTTTATCGGCCCGACCGGAGCCGGCAAAACCACCGTGGGCAAGCGGGTCGCGCAGCATTTTGGGCTGCTGTTTCTGGACTTGGATCACGAGATTGAACGGCAGACCGGTGCCGACATTCCGCTGATCTTTGACATCGAGGGCGAGGCGGGGTTTCGCCGCAGGGAGACCAACATGCTGAAATCGCTCAGCAGCCGGGGTGGCGTGCTGCTGGCCACCGGTGGCGGCGCGGTGGTCGCGGAGGAGAACCGGGAGATCATGAGAGGCGGCGGCTTTATCGTCTACCTGGCAACGCCAGTCGAACGGCAGCTGCAGCGCTTGCGACAGGACAAACGCCGACCGCTGCTCAGCGCGCCCAATCGGGACCAGGTGCTGGCTGACATGGCCCGCGACCGTAACCCGATCTACGAAAACCTGGCCGACCTGACGGTACAGTCCGAGGCGGTCAGCGTCAGCCAGATGGCGCGGCGGGTGCTGGATCAGATTGAGCAGTCCGATTATGTCCGCTGAGTCTCGCGTCGACATCGAGCTGGGGGAACGCAGCTACCCGATCCACATCGGCAGCGGTCTGCTCCAGCGGCCCGACCTGCTGAGACCCTGGCTGAGCACCGGGGTCAGCCTGATTGTGACCGACGAGAATGTCGGTCCGCTCTACCTCGACGCGGTGCGCGGCGTGCTTGAGGCTGGACCATCACATCATCTTGTTATCCCGGCCGGCGAGGCACAGAAGTGTGTCGACGGCTGGCAGCGGGTGCATCAAGCGCTGGTGGACGCCGGGGCGCAGCGCGACGCCACCGTTATTGCGCTGGGAGGCGGAGTGGTCGGTGATCTGGCCGGGTTCGCAGCAGCCACCTATATGCGCGGCGTGAGTTTTGTGCAGATCCCCACGAGTCTGCTGGCACAGGTGGATTCTTCGGTGGGCGGCAAGACCGGCATCAATCTGCCGGCGGGCAAGAATCTGGTTGGTGCGTTTTATCAGCCGCGCGGTGTTCTGATCGACCTGGATACGCTGCGTACGCTGCCGGCCAGGGAACTGCGAGCCGGTCTGGCTGAGGTCATCAAGTACGGACTCATCGGTGATCGAGATTTTATTGCCTGGCTGGAACAGCACGTTGCGGATCTGCTTGCGCTTGAGCCCGCCGCGCTCCTGCATGCGGTTCAGGTTTCCGTCAAGCACAAAGCGCAGGTGGTGGCCCGGGACGAGACCGAACAGGGCAGCCGGGCGCTGCTCAACCTTGGACACACCTTCGGACACGCCGTGGAGGCGAGCAGCGGCTATGGCGAGGTGCTGCACGGTGAAGCGGTAGCGATGGGCATGGTGTGCGCCGCGACGCTGTCGGCGAACCTCGGAGACTTGACCGCCGCCGACGTAGACCGCGTGAAAAAGCTCATCGATCGAGCCGAACTGCCAACCCGGCTGCCGCGCGACAGCGAACCGGAGGCTCTGCTCAAGATTATGGCGCTCGATAAAAAGAACCTGGCGGGGCGCCTGAGGCTGGTGCTGTTGAACCAGCTTGGGGACGCGCGGCTGCGCGATGACGTGGCCAGGTCGCAGGTCCTGAAGACCCTGAGCGACCTGCGGGAGCTTTAGGCCCACCGCAGCGCTGCGATAGAATCGAGGGTTACCATGCGTATCTATATGCAAACCCGACCGCAGCCGGACCAGGCCTTGCGCTATTACCAGCTTCTCCTCCAGGAAGATCTTCTGGGCGGCTGGTCGCTGGTGCGCCAGTGGGGTCCACTGGGCAGCCGCGGGACCCTGCGAAAAGAGCATTTTCAGTCGATGGACGAAGCCCAGGCGGCGCTGATCTGGCAGCGCGATCGCCAGCTGGGACGGGGCTACCAGGTCATGTTCATCCAGGGGGATTAGTGAACCCGATGGACAAACCAATGAACCCGATGGGCAAACCTGCGGCCGCCAGCCAACCGGGCCTCCTCATCGCCGTCGCGCTGCTGCTGTCGGCCGCCGGCGCCGCGGCGCAAACGGACGGTACGGTCACCTGCGTTGCGGGCGACCAAAAGGCCTGGCGCTGCAGCCGGGACGGCACCGCACCGGAAGCGGCCCCGCTGCCCGAGCTGAAACCCACCCAGGCCGCCGTCCCCACCCCGGACGTTTTTCGGATCCCTGACCCCGCGGACGATCCCACGCAGACCGTTTCGCCGATCGACGCACTCATGCCGATGCCCGCGGCACCTGTCGTGACGCCCGCCAATCAGCGCGCGCGCGATGTCTTTACGCTCAAGATCGCCAGCGTCTCGGAGGTGGACGAAATCCCTGGCTTCGTGGATAGCTTCGGCCTGGATCCGGCACTCGTTCGTTATATGGCGGTGATCGAGGGCGACAAGGCGCGCCAGCTCATCCTCTGGGGCAGCTTCGTGACGCCGGTACAGGCGTCGAGGGCGGTTGTGGCCATGCCTAATGCGGTGCAGGCGATGCGCCCCCAAATCGCCGAGGTCGCCAAGCTGACCGGGACGCTGTACGACTATAGTTCGCTCGCGGCCGGGCAAGCGCCGACCGAGCCGCTGGTCGCTGCTACCGCTCCGTCACGCCCGGCGGCTGGCTTGACGGCCAGCCCCACAGCCGGTCCGGCGGAAAGCCCTGCACCGACCAGGGCACCCGTGGCGAACCCGCCCGTAACGCCGGAGCCGATCGCAGAGGTCTCGCCGGTGACCAACGATGAGGACACCGACCGGTCGGTGGCGGACGTCCCGGGCAAAGCCACCGCCGCTGACGAAAGCGAGCCCGCTCCGGCGACGAACCCTGCGCCGGCGCTCGCCGAGGCGCCGACCATGGCCTCGGCGGAGCCCGCTGACCTGGCGCCGACAACAACGCTGGACGCTATAGCGGCCGAGCCTCAAACCCCGGCAGCGACCGAGCCGGAAACCGCGCCGGCAGCCGTCGACCGGCCGGCGCCGGTGACGCAGCCATCGATCGCGGAGTCTCCTCGCGTCCAGGGACGGCCGGCGCCCACTGAGCCGACCGACACCGCAGGGCCGGCCAAGCTGGCGGCCGCCGAGCCAGCCGACGAGATACGCCCGCAGCCCGCACCGCAACCGACCCGCGCCGAAGCGGTACCCAGTCGCTCTTCCCGGGCAAACGTCATCCGGGAGACCGCAGCCCGTGAACCGCCCGCCCGCCCGTCCGCCGCCGCGGTGACGGCCCCGCCAGCCCCCAAGCTTGCGGGCGCCGGCGCGCTGTCGACCCTGGATCCCGGCGCCTTCGTCATCCAGCTCACCAGCCTGTCAAAACCCGAGCTGCTGGGACTGTACCTGCGGCGCCACGAACTCTCGGCCCAGCAGCTCATCGCCGTTTCGCTGGACGAAGGGGCCGGAACCCGCGTCCTGCTGCTGAAAGGCGGGTACAATTCGCTGGCCAGCGCGGAAGCCGCGTTGACCGAGCTGCCGGCCAGCATTCGATCACCCTGGATTCGCACGGTGGCGCCGCTGCAGAAGGCACTGAATCAACCCTGAGAAAAGCAACCGCTGCCCGGCCAGGCCGATGGCAGCAAGACCGCGGAAGCTGAAGGAACCACAACGTTGACCGAACTGAGAAACGACACGCTGCTGCGAGCGCTGCTGCGCCAGCCGACCGACTACACGCCGATCTGGATCATGCGCCAGGCCGGGCGCTATCTGCCCGAGTATCGCAAGGTACGAGCGCAGGCCGGCGACTTCATGAGTCTCTGCCAGAACCCCGACCTCGCCTGCGAGGTAACGCTTCAGCCCCTGCGCCGCTTTGCGCTCGACGCCGCAATCTTGTTCAGCGACATTCTGACCATCCCGGACGCGATGGGTCGCGGCCTCTATTTCTCCGAGGGCGAAGGTCCGCGCTTCGAGCGGCCGGTCAGGTCGCCGGCCGACATCGCCACGCTGGCGGTGCCGGATATGGGCTCGGATCTGCGTTATGTCACCGACGCGGTCAGCCTGATCCGCCGGGAGCTGGACGGCAAGGTGCCGCTGATCGGATTTTCCGGCAGCCCCTGGACACTCGCGACCTACATGGTGGAGGGCGGTAGCAGCAAGAACTTTTCTCGTACTAAAGCGATGCTGGTCGAAGAAACCGCCGCAGCCCACCAGCTCCTGTCGGTGCTGGCCGATTCGGTAGTTGAGTACCTTAATGCGCAGATCGCCGCCGGCGCCCAGGCGCTGATGGTGTTCGACACCTGGGGCGGTGCGCTGAGCCCCGCGCTCTACCAGGAGTTTTCACTGAACTACATGACGCGAATCGTCGAAAACCTGACCCGCGAGGCAGAGGGTCGCGCGGTGCCTATCGTGCTGTTCACCAAGAACGCCGGGCCACGGTTGGCGCAGATGGCCGACAGCGGCTGCGACGCGCTGGGCGTGGATTGGACCACCGACCTGCAGGACGCACGGCTGTATACCGGCGACCGGGTGGCGCTGCAGGGCAATCTCGATCCCGCGCTGCTGGCGGCCGGCCCGGAGGTGATCAAGGCCGAAGCGGAAAAGGTGCTACGGAGCTACGGCGACGGCCCCGGCCACGTCTTCAACCTCGGGCATGGCATCACGCCGGACATCAATCCCGAACACCTGGGGGTTTTGGTCGAGCACGTTCACCAGGCAAGCCAGCGCACCTGATCGACGCCGCGCGCGGCACGCCTAAGCGGTATCGGGCGCTGAGCCGGTCTCGGCGTCCGGGCGGCGGGTGCCGCCGAGCGCGGCCTCCAGGGCGTCGCGCAAGCGCGCTTTGCTGATCGGCTTGTCCAGAAAAGCATCCATGCCGGCGTCCATACAGCGCCGGTGGTAATCGGCCCCGGCGTGAGCCGTCAGCGCAACAATGGGCAGCCGCGCCACGTGGGGACGCGCATCCCGACGCAGGGTACGGGTCAGCTCTATGCCGTCCTGACCCGGCAGCTCGCAGTCCATCAAGATGAGGTCGTAGCGCGTCGAATCGAGCTGTGACAGGCACTCGGGCGCGCTGTCGACCACGTCCACCGTGTGCCCCAGCCCGTCGAGCATCTCCAGCACAACCGCCTGGTTCATCGGGTTGTCTTCCACCACCAGCAGATGTTTGCCGCTGGCAGCGGGCGTTTCACTGGCTGCCGCCAGCGGCGCCGTGTCCGTTGAGGCTTCCATCAGCCGCAGCATCAGCTCCGACTCAAAAATCGGCGGCCGAAGCGGGTTGCCGGCGATCTTGAGACCTGCGGGTAGCGATGGTGCCTGACCGTCGTCCACCACCCACAAAACGCCGATCGGCTGGTGCGGCTTGGCGAGCTGCCGGGCGAGCTCCACGGACCACGCCGCCGCCTGGGCGATGATGAGCACCGGCGGGGACGCCGGCAGCGGTTCGGCGGGTGAACCAGTGCTGACCTCAACCGTGATTCGCTGGTGGGTCAGAAAAGCCACAACCGCCTCGCGCGCGATACTGGGACGCATGAGCAGCAGGCAGTAACCCTGCTCCAGCCAGTCCGTGCCGGGCAGGCGCGGCTCGACGGCCTCACGAACCTGCGCCAGCGGCAGCTCGAACCAGAACAGGCTCCCGTGACCCGGTTTGGTCACCGCGTCGATCGAGCCGCCCATCTTGTCGACCAGCTGCCGGCAGATCGCCAGCCCCAGCCCCGTGCCGCCATAGCGCCGGCTGGTCGACTGATCAGCCTGCGTAAACGGCTGGAAAAGCTGTCGGTAGGCGCCGGTGTCCATCCCGATGCCCGTATCTTTGACGACAAACCGCACGGTGTTATCGGCGCCCGGACTCACGTCGACCCGGACCCGCCCCCGTTCGGTAAACTTCAGCGCGTTATTCAAAAGGTTCATCAGCACCTGTCGAATCCGCACCGGATCACCGAGGAAGTGGCGATTCAGATTGGGGTCGATCAGGTAACCGAGCTCAATCCCCTTTTTGGCCGCTGCACCGCTGAACAGCTTGACGGTCTGCTCGACAAGCTGCCCCAGGTGAACGTCGATGGTCTCAAGCTCCAGGCGGCCCGCCTCGATCTTGGATAGATCCAGTATGTCGTTGATGATGTTGAGCAGCACATTGCCCGAATCCTGCACCGCCTGGGCGTAGTTCCGCTGGTCGCCGCTCAGTGAGGTTTCCAGCAGCATCTCGGTCATGCCCAGGACACCATTCATCGGCGTGCGAATCTCGTGGCTCATCTTGGCGAGAAAATCCGACTTCGCCTGGTTCGCGGATTCGGCCTCATCGGCGAGCTTCTTGACCTCACGAAAGAGCCGGGCGTTCTCCAGCGCGACGCCCGCCTGACGAGCGTAGGTGGCGGCCATCATCCGGTCGCGCTCGACGTAGCCCTGAGCATCTTCGCGATTTAGCGTGACCACACCCATGACCCGATCACCCGCCGCCACCGGCACCGTGATGCTGCCGCCGAGCTGCCCCATGGCTGAGAGCGTGGTCGGCTCATCGATGGCGGGCTGGGACAGCTGAAGGATCGTGTTTCGGATGTCCCGAAAATTTGGCAGGTCCGCGGCCCGGTAGCCGTCGTGCACCTGCGCTCGGGGCAGGCCGGCGCAGTCGACGCTGACCACAGCACGGTCGGATTTGACCACCTCCGACAGACCGCGCAGCAGTCGCTTCAGAATTTCTGTCACCTCCAGCGAAGAGGTGAGCGACAGCGTCATGTCGCGCTGGGTTTCCGCCCAGGTTTGCCGCTCGCGGGCGCGATCCAGCTCGTGGCCGCGCCGAAGCCGCTGGCGAAACCCCAGGCCGGACCAGGCGAGCAGCCCCAGCCCGCCGAGCACGTAGCCAAGATAAGCCCAGCCCGTCCGCCACGGCGGATAGGGGACGCTCAGCGCGAGCGTCGCCGGCGTTTCGTTCCAAAAGCCGCGGGCGTCCGCCGCCTTGACCATAAACTGATAGTCTCCCGGCGCTAGATTGTTGTAGGTCCGGGAGCGGGCGTTGCCGGCGTAGATCCAGTTATCGTCGAGCCCCTCCAGCCGATAGGCGTACTGGTTAGCCGGCGGATTGACCAGCGACAGGCCCGCAAAATGAAACGAAACATCGCCGCCCGAATGGTCCAGCGCGATGGTCTGCCATGCCTCTCCCTGCCGCATGACCGGCTGGTTGGCGACCCGCACCTCGGTGATAACTACCGGCGGCGGTGACCCGGTCACCGACACCTGCAGCGGATCGAAGGCAAGGATGCCCCGCGCGCTGGTGGCAAGCAGCTCGCCCCGGGCCATCCGGGACAGCGGGCGCTCACGAAATTCATTGCTGACCAGCCCATCTGAGCGGCCAAAGGACTGCGTCAGGCCGCTCGCGGGTCGGTAGCGAAACAGGCCCCGCCGGCTGGTCAGCCAAACGTCCCCACTGGTGTCGACGGCAATTCCCCCGAAGCGGATCTGAGGTATTCCCTGCGCCTCGGTGAATTGTCTGACGCGTTCGAGCCCGCCCGCGGTTTTCTGATAGTGCACAAGCCCGTCCAGGTGACCCACCCAAAGGTCCTGATTCAGACCGTGCGCAAAGCTCAAGGTGTATTCACCGCTCGGCAGCATCGCGGTCACGGTCTCGCGCTGCGGATCCAGCCGATCGAGCCCTCCATCGCTGGCAATCCAGAGCGTGCCGTCCGGCGCCAGCGAGAGCTGCTCCACAAACGCGCCGCTGATGCGGTCGCTGAAATCCTCCAGCGTCAGCGCTTCAGCGTCCAGCTTCAGCAGACCGCGTTCGGTTGCGCCGAGCCAGAGGTTGCCGCGGCGGTCTCGCGCCACGTGCTCGACGCGCACCGGTCCGCTGGCGTTCTCCCGGGGCGCAACCGGCACGAACCGCAGCGCCGAGGTTAACGGCTCAAAGCGCGCCACGCCGCCGGTGAGACCGAGCCACAGCCGCTCGTCACTCTCCGCGAGAATCGACCAGACGCCGCCGGTTGTCGGCATCCCCTCGCGTTCCGGCCTCGCGAGCCGCTGTGCCAGTCCGCTCGAGCGATCGATGCGATCCAGCCAGCCGGACACCCCGCCGACCCAGATCGATGTTGCCGTCCCCACCGCCACCCTCGGGCTGGCGCTGATGGATTGATCCGTCAACGGATCGTGGCGATACAGCGTGAAGTTGTCCCAGCCCGCGGGCAGCCGGGCCAGGCCATCACTGGTGCCGATCCACAGAGAGCCTTCCCGATCGAGCAGCAGGGCGTTGACCTGGTTGCTGGGCAGCGCGTCGCGCAGCGCGGGCTGGGCGGCAAGCGTTTGGCTGATCGACTGCCATTCGGGGTCGGCCAGCGCCAAACCGGCATAGCTTCCCAGCCACGCGCGGCCGTCAGCCAGCGGCGCGATCGAGGTGACCTGATTGGCCAGCGGTGGCAGCGCGGAAAACTGCCCGTCGTCAAAGTCGAAGGTGCCCGCCTGCCCCTCGGGCGCAACCCGGAGCAGTTCTCCCTGCGTCGCCAGCGCCCAGATATTTTTTGCCGCCAGGCCGCTCGGTCGCAGCCGCGACCCGTCCGCATCCAGGCGCTGTAGACCGTCACCGATCGTACCGAGATAGATACCGCCCTTAGCGTCGGGGGCCAGCGCGAAGACGGTCTGGCTCCTCAGCTGCCCAGCAGCGGCAAAGGGCTCGGGCCGTGGCGGCATACCCCGAAAACGGCGCAGGCCCGCCTTATAGAGCCCAACCCACACGTCGCCAGCCTGATCTTCGGTCAGCGCAAAAACGTCATAGCTGCCGGAACCTTCGGGTACGTCGAGCTCGAGTTTGCTCACTCGTCGCTGCCCGGGGCTGAGCACCGCCAGGCCGGCTCCCTCCAGGGCAACCCAGAGCTGATTGCTGCGGTCAACGAGCAGCGCCTGAACTCCGTTCCCCGGCAGCGAACCGGCGTCGGACGGATCATTACGAAACAGGGTGAACTCGGTCCCGTCAAAGCGTGCCAGGCCATCGCTGCTGCCGATCCACAGGAACCCTTCTGCGTCCTGGGCCAGCGCAGTGATCGCGTTGGCGGGCAGTCCATCCTCCACGGTAAGCACGTCGACTACCTGGCTTGCCTGCAGGCCTGCCGAGGCGACCAGCGCGAGTGAGGTGGCCACGAGGGCGGCGGCAAAAGCAAAAGCGTGTTTCAAGATCGTTAAACCAATGTTAATTCAGCAACTTGGGCGTGCCGGTCGATGGACGAGCCCGGATAGATAGGTTACCTTTTTCCCGGGAGTTGCGGTAAAGGCAGACATGGAAGATGTCGATAACCGCTCTTCTGTGGCCAGCCATTAAGGGCGCCGGCCGTGCGCTCGGCAGGGAGCCGAGAGCAGAATTGCCGCTTGAGGGCGGCGCGGTTGTGATCCAGTTCGCAGAACCGAACACCCGTTCGATCCTATGGTAAGGAGGCGAAGGTGTCGGCGAATTGGCGATCGTCGAGGGACACGCCGCTAGCAAAGGGAGAGTAAGGCAGCAGTGCGGACAGAACAGGTCCAAGTCGAAGTCGAAAACCTGATCAAGGGCATGTATGTGTGCCAGCTTGATCGGCCATGGCTGTCCACTCCGTTTCCCTTCCAGGGTTTTGTCGTCCGCGGCGAACGCGACATCGCCGCTCTGCGCAAGTACTGCCAGTTTGTCTACGTTGACGTCTTGCGCGGCGTGCCGCCGAAAGCCGATTCGGCGCTCAACCGGCCGTGGCGACAGGCCACCGAGGCTGAAGACACCAGCGCGGAGCTGCTAAGTATCCCCACGCCGAATCGCCGGCTGGGTAAAGACCAGGATCTCTACGGCATCAGCTCGGTGCCGATTAAGGTCCGCCCAGACTTCTATCGTGCGCCCCGCGGATTCCGCCGGGAAATGAAGCGCGCGCAGCAGTTCCACCTCGACCTTTCTCGCGAAGTGGCGGGCGTGGTAGACGATATTCGCGTCGGCCGCGCCTTGAGCGTCCGCGGCGTTCGCCGCACCACCCAGGAGATGGTGCAGAGCGTCATCCGTCACCCGGACGCGTTTGTCTGGATGATCAAGCTGCGAGACCGTGATGCCTACTCCTACGGCCACTCTGTGCGCATGGCCGTCTTGTCGGCGGTCCTGGGGCGGCATCTCGGTCTGTCGGAACACCAGCTGGACCGGCTTGCGCTCGGCGCCCTGCTTTGCGAGGTTGGCAAGGCGAAGGTGCCGCGTCGGCTGCTCGACAAAAAGGGCACATTGGCGGACGAAGAAATCGCGCGGCTGCGTGCCCACGTGACCGACGGCGTCGAAATCCTGGATCGGTGTGTCGGCATCGGCGATGACGTCATCGAAGTGGTGGAAAACCACCACGAACGTTTCGACGGCTCAGGCTATCCGGAAGGTAAGTTCGGGGATCAGATTCCGCTGCTCGGTCGTATCGCCGGTCTGACGGATACCTATGACGCGATGACCAGCCTGCGGCCTCACACCGACAAGGTCTACACGGCGGCACAGGCAACCGACTTCCTCTACGACCATCGGGAC
>JBCDKA010000035.1:0-30775 GCA_038747195.1 Pseudomonadota bacterium | reverse complement strand
GAGTACTATTCTCTTCAGAAACGGCCGGCCTACGCGGAGTACCAGCGCCGCACCAACCGTTTCTTTCCCGGCCCGTCGAAAGACGTCGGGACCGAATCTTGAGTCACTAATCGGCGGGAGACCGGATTCTTCGACCTCAGTAAACGTTCCTAATCTCCGCCAGAAAGGATCCTCTTCTATGGCAAAACCCATGCTTCACGTATTCGCCATCTCCCATTACTGCGAAAAGGCGCGCTGGGCGTTGGACTATCTGGGCCATGACTACACGCTCAACCGACTGGCGCCCGGCAAGCACCTCAAGAAAGCCCGATCGCTTGGGCTCAAACGCGGGGCGATGCCGTTTCTTGAACTTCCCGACGACGTAATCCAGGGATCTGCGGACGTCGTGAGCTGGGCGGAGTCCAACGCCCCCGGTGGCGCAAAACTTTCCAGTTCGGAGAATCGCGACGCCTGCCGGGAAATTGAGCAACGTTTGGATGACATCGCCGGCATCCACGTTCGACGTTACTTCTACTCGGAGGCCATCGTCGATCATCCGGCGACGGTGCTGCCGATCTTTCGTCGTGGTCTCCCCTGGCTGGACCAGCTCAAGCTGCGTCTTGGGTGGAAAGTTGTCTGTCGCTTGATGATCAAGGGCATGGACCTGGGCCCGGCCCAGCGTGAAGATTCGCGCGCCAAGGTAGAAGGCGAGCTCGACTGGCTCGACGGCCTGCTGGCGGACGGGCGGCCCTACCTGCTCGGCGACACGATGACGCGGGCAGACCTGGCCGCAGCCAGTCTTCTGTCACCTATTGCGCTTCCGGACGAGCACCCCGAATATCAGCATATCGTGGTGCCGCCGCTGGCCCAGGCAGATACAGAGCGCTGGGCGAGCCGACCCAGCATCCGATACGTTCGGACCGTTTACCAAAACGCTCGGTAGGTGCACGGCGGTCAGGGGCAAAACCGCCTTGAGCGGTGTCCACCCTTTCTTCATTACGAAAGGTTATCATTCGTATTCGATTTTTTAGAGAACTGATTGCGAGGAGCTTTTCGATGCGAACACTTTTGCTGCTTTTGATGCTGGCGCTTGGTCAAACGGCTTTTGCGGCCTGCGACGTGACGATCACCGCCGGTGACGGAATCGCTTATGACAAGACCATGATCGAGGTGGAACGGAGCTGCGAATCGGTGACCGTCACGCTCAAACATACCGGCTCGCTGCCCCGCAACGCGATGGGCCACAACTGGGTGCTGTCAAAGTCGGGTGATCTGGATGCGGTGGCCCAGGCCGGGCTCGGCGCCGGGCTCGAAAATAACTACGTGCCCCCCGGCGACGCGCGAGTGCTGGCCAACACAACCGTTGTTGGCGGCGGCGAAGAAACCAGCGTCACGTTCTCCCTGGCCGAACTGCCCGACGCCGAGTATGCGTTCTTTTGCTCGTTTCCCGGGCATTGGGCCGTCATGAAGGGCGTCCTTAAGATCACCTGAGCACTGGTGCCGAACCTTCCGTGAGTGGCGCCCTCTAGTGGCGCCACCGCATTACCCTACGATCTATCGCGTGCGGGAAACCCACGACGTACACCGGTACCTTTTGCGGCCGGACGACATAGATACAGCGGTCGCCTGCTCTGCGCTGGGCGATTGCTGGATGACGTCAAGCGAATAAATTCATCGAGTTTTTGTCGTCGCGTGCCGACGAGTGGCGCCTATAGCAACCACGTTATGGCCCATGAATAGCTAGAACAGACCGACCCAACTGCTACCAGCCACAACAGCGACTTGTCGCGCGTTCGCAATGGTTGTGAGTCCATCGTCATTTCCTCCACAAATCGGTTAGTTGATCTATCCTTCACAATTAATAATAATGCTAATCATTCTTATTAACAATTAGAGGGGTGATCAGTGATAACCATAGAATCGAAAACCCAGACGCAAGAACGGACGTTTCATGATCTTCCCCCTGGGCTGAAACTCTGCCTGTGGGGCCTGCGTCATGAGGTTTTCGCGCTCGCCAGTCAGCGCCACGTTTGCCCGATGGTCATGCGATCGTTTTCGGACGCGGGCATTCCTGAGACTCAAGCCCTGCTTCGATTCAACATACAGCAGCTGTCGGCATGGTCGGTCCGGCCGATGGAATTCAATCATCCAAATATCATTACCTTCAACGCGGATGAGCAAGTATGGCTGGCCTGTCTGGAGAGGGTTGCGGATGATCCAACGGCGTCCGTCAGAGACCTGCTGGGAGGTGTTTGCTTTCCTGACGGTGATGAAGCGATCACTCGCTCCTTGCAAAGGCTGGCGCGGTACGTGAGTCCGAAGCTCCCGATCCTTTTCGCGGCTGCGACCCATCCAGCCCGAGTTGCGTCGGGCCAGTCGGTGACCCTGCACTAAGACAGCCACCGCCCCCCAGGCGATAGCCTTAAGCCGCTTAGCCAAAAAGCCAACCAGCGTGATTGGTGATTGCGCGAGAGAGTCGCTCGGTAAAGCCAGACCTAAGCGGTGGTCTTGGCCCTACTTCATTGCTGCTTCTACCCCGCTGGATCGGATGAAGCACCAATACTGTCTAGCGGCTTTGGCGCGCGGTGAAAGAGGTTTTTGACGTCATCGAGCACAAGACAAAGCGTCGGAATCAAGAACAGCGTTATGACGGTGGCAAAGACTATGCCGAACGCTAGAGACGTTGCCATGGGGATAATAAACGCCGCCTGCAGGCTTTTCTCGAAAAAAACGATCGGCGCCAGTCCAAGAAAGGTGGTCATCGACGTCAGAAGGATTGGCCGGAAGCGGCGAGCGCCTGCGGCCACGATGGCATCCTGCAACGCCATGCCTTCACGAACTCGGCGATTGATGTAGTCCACCAAGATCAGGCTGTCGTTTACCACGACACCCGCGAGCGCAATGATGCCGAAGGCCGAGATGATGCTGATGGCGTCACCCAGCAGCCAGTGCCCGAAGATGGCGCCGATCACACCGAACGGGATTACCGACATGATCAGCAGCGGCTGCGCGTAGGAGCGCAGCGGAATTGCCATGAGCGCGTAGATCAGGAACAGGGCAACCAGCGACCCTTTGACGATGCTGACCGTCAGTCTCTGAGCCTCTCGCAGTCCGCCTGACAGCACGTACTGCACGCCCGGGTAACGAGACAGAATCTCGGGAATGACCTTGTCGCGAAGCTCCTGGTTGATAGGCCAGGATTCAAAGTTTTCCGTATCCACCTCAGCGGTCACGCTGACCGCACGCTGCCGGTCAAAACGTAGAATCCGAATCGGCCCGCGTCCGTATTCCACCGTGGCGACGCTGGCAAAAGGCACCGCATCCCCGTCAGCCGTACGCACCCGCATTTGCTCCAGATAGCCGACCGAGTCTCGTTCAGCCTTTGGGTAGCGAAGCATAACCTTCACCTCATCACTGCCCCGCTGAACGCGCTGAACCTCCTCGCCGTAAAACCCCTGCCGCACCTGTCGCGCAAGATCCTGCAGCGTCAGCCCTAGAGCCTCTGCCTCGGGTTTCAGCCGCAGCTTAATTTCGCGGCCGCCGGTTTCAAGGGAGTTGCGGACATCGAATACGCCGGCGTAGCTTCGCACCTTGGCCTCGAGCTCTTTGGAGGCTCGAGCCAGCAGGTCGCGGTCGCGCCCGACCAGCTGAAAGGAGATGTCAGCCCCGGCGTTCGGACCGCCTGCGTCGGAAAAGCTCAAATACCTGGCGCCGGCGATCTCACCGGCGCGCTCACGCCAGCCTTCCGTGACCTCCCGCAGCAGTGACCCGACACCCTCGTTTCGCTTCAGCTCCACGATCATCGTGCCGGCAACGTCGGAGTCGGTGAAGGCAAACAGCGTTCCGACCACGCTGCCCGGCTCCATGCCGTAGCGCTGGCTCAGTGTCGTATCGACTTCCCACAACGCGCGCTGAACGCGGTCCATGGCCTCCTGCGTTTGCCGGGGCGGCGTGCCTTCCGCCATCAGCAGATCCGCCTGGATGTAGTCCCCGGGCACCTCGGGCAGAAGCACCGTCCGGACAAAACCCGCCATCAGAAGACCCACGCTGATAATCAGCATGCCCAGGAACAGGGCGAGCGTGGTGTAACGTTGACGTAGAGCCGCTTTTAGCAGCGGCACATAGCGCCGCTCGGCAAAGCGTTTGAGGCCGTCGCTGAACTTGCGCTGGGCGTTCAGCACGCGCTGGCGCAGCGTTCCGCTGCGCTGCTGCTCGGGTGTCGAGGGCGGCGGGAGCTTCATGTGCACGAGGTGGGCCGGCAGAATCAGCTTCGACTCGACCAGCGAAAAGGCGAGGCAAAGCACGACCACCCAGCCGATTGGCGCCAGGAACTGCCCGAAAACGCCGTCGATGGTGAGGATGGGAAAAAACGCAGCCATGGTCGTCAACACGCCGAAAGTGGCTGGAATTGCGACCCGCAGGACCCCGTCGACCACGCTCGCTTCGCTGTGCCCATCCCGACGAATGTGGGTATAGGCGCTCTCGCCGATGACAATGGCATCGTCGACGACGATACCCAGCACCAAAATGAAGCCGAACAAGCTGGTCATGTTGATGGTGACCCCGGCCGCGGGCATCACGAAGAACGCCCCCATAAAGGCGACCGGCAGTCCGACCATGACCCAGAAGGCGAGCTTGAGGCGCAGGAACAGCGTGAGCACCAAAAAGACCAAAATCGCGCCGCTCAGCAGATTTTTCACCATCATGTCGAGGCGACCATCGAGGTAGTAGGTGACATCCGCCCAGTAGTCGACGGAGATACCGTCCGGCAACTCAGCCTGCAGGGCCTGCACGTAGTTCCTGACCGTCTCGCCCAGCTCAAGCTCCGACTGCTGGCCCACCGACAGGACGCGCACCGCAATCGCCTGCTTCCCGTTGTGCTGCGAATAGGCTTCAACCTCTTCAAACCCGTCGCGCACCCGGGCCACGTCACTCAACAATACCCGGGTCCCGTCGCGGTTGGTCCGCACCACCAGCTTCTCGAAGTCGCGCCCGACGTACGCCTGGCCCGTGGCGCGCAGCAGCACGTCTCCGCTGTCGGTCCGGATTGCGCCACCCGGAAGGTCAAGCGAGCTTCGCCTGACCGCTGCCGTCAGCTCGTCGAAGGTGATGTTGTAGCCCTGCAGCGTATCCTCCGATACCTCCAGCGAGATCTCGTAAGGCCTGGCGCCAATCACCTCAACCCGCGTGATCTTCGGAAGCGCCAGCATGTCGTCGCGCAGCGTCTTGGCGTACTCATAAAGCGTTCGTTCGCTGACGTCACCGTACACCGACAACCACATCACGGGCTGTTCGAAGCGTGCGCGGGTAACCACCGGTCTCTCGGTTTGCTCGGGAAAGGTGGCGATGTTGTCGACGCGGCTCTGTACCTCGTCCTGCATTTCCGCCATGTCGTAGGCCGGATCGACATCGACGGAGACAACGCCGACGCCATCGTACGCGCGGCAGGCAAGCTCGGTGATGCCGACCAGGTCCTGAAGCGCTTCTTCGAGCTTGACGCAAACGCTTTTCTCCACCTCCAGCGGGCCTGCCCCAAGGTAATCAACCCGCACCTGGATCACGTTGATCTCCAGACGAGGATTCAGCTCTTTTTTGATGGTCGCGGCCGTGTAAAGGCCACCGAGCAAAAGGACGGCCATCAGCAGGTTCGCGGCAACCGGATTTCGGGCGAACCAGGTGATAATCGACTCATACCAGTTGAGCTGATTCATCCTCGATCCTCCGCACGCGTTTTCGGCAGGGATTTTCCGCTGGCAGGCGTCGGCACCGTCGGAAACTCGAGCGCGGGGATCTGAGTCCCGCCCTGGACGCGCAGCTCAGTGCCCGGGATTGGCAGGTCAACCGCTGTCGTAATCACTCGCTCGCCGTCGCGCAGCCCAGCCTTGATGTAAACGTTTTGCGCATCTGCGCGGGCGACCGTGACCGGACGGATCTCAAGCTTGTTTTGCTGATTGGCAACGAGGACCTCGCCAGAATCACGAAGCGTCGAGCGTGGTAGCGCGATCACCGCTCCGGCGTCGACACCCTCGATGTCCGCCGACACAAAAGTGCCGATAGGAAACGCTGGTGTGCTCGACGGGCCTTCGAGGTTATACGGGTCTTCGACCTGGGCTACGGCGTAGATCACCCTCGCCCGCTCGTCGAACACCTGCTCGCTTCGAACAATCTGCGCCAGTCGTTCGCTTTGCTGCCCCGCAAGCGTCGCCCGAAGACGCACTAACGATCCTTGCCCGCCGGTCTCGCCAACCGCCGGCAGGTCGACAAAAGCCAGATCGTCACTGGACAGCGGCAGGCGGATTTCGGCAACCGCAATCGAAAAGGTCACCCCCAGGCGGCCGCCTGGGGTGACGTACTGACCAACATCCGCGTCTTTGGCTTCAACGAGGCCGCGGTAAGGCATCCGAATCTCGGTCCGTTGCAGATTTCGACGTGCCCGGTCCAGGTCGGCCTCCGCGGCCAGCACGTTGGCCTTCGCTTCCGCCAGCTGCGGTTCGCGCAGCACGAGCGCCGGCGCCTGATTGCCTCGCCGGCCTTCAAGCTGCCGCCAGTCTTTACTGGCTTGCTCTGCGCGGGCCTGCTCCTGCGCAAGCTGCGCCTGCCGGCCAGCGAGTGTTGCCTCAGCCTGCTTTAAGGCGGCCGCGTAATCGCTGGGATCGATCCGCAGCAGCAGCTCGTTGGCGTCGAAGTACCCGCCGACGACGTACCGCTCCGACACCCACTCAATCTTGCCGGAGACCTCAGCGACAACCGTCGTGCGCGTCAGCGGCCGTAATATTCCCTGGGACTGCACGCGATAGGCCATCGGTGCCGTCTTTGCCGGAACCACCTCAACGATCGGTGCACTTTTCTCGGGCTCTACCTGGATGGGCGGAGGACGCAGACTGATCAGCGTCATGGTGATCATCACCGCGCCAACGATAACGCCCAAGGGGATAACGGCTTTTAACACGCTCTTAGTAGTCATAACGCCATAACCAAGCCTTTGACGTCACCATTATCTCACCGGAAGTGAGAACTCGGCAGATGACCAACGGCATGGCACGGTGAAATGCGCCATGCCTCAAGTGCGGTCACTTGCTCAGGCGCTTGCGACGGCGCCGCGCGCCGGCAGGCTCCCGCAGACCTGAGCTTTGCCTAGAAAAAACTCCGCGGTCACCCGAAGCTGCGATTCCAGCTCGAGCAGACCTTGAAGATCGCGGTCCGATTCGGCCAATCGAGCTAGGCCGACCAGGGTGCGGTAGACGTGATCGAGACACAGCGCTCGCCAATGACGCGGAACGCAGTCATCGCTGATAACGTCCAGCAAAAGCTCGAAGGCGTGTCGGTAAAGGCGTTGCGCCTGAATCGTCGACGCTAGCGCTGCGCGCTGATCACAATCATCGAGGTAGGTATACAGCAAGGTGGGATTGTCCGGATCCTGGGCATAACGAATAGCCGATTCTGTGCTCATAGTCCGCCTCGCGTCAGCTTGTGGGGATCGAGCGTCTTCTTGAGCTCATCCCGGGAAAGTGAGGTTTCCTCCTGCGCGACATCCAGCACCGGCCGATCCTCCTGATAGGTTTTTTTGGCGATTTCAGCAGCCTTGCCGTAGCCGATAATCGGGTTCAGGGCCGTAGCGAGAATCGGGTTTCGATGCAGCGCTTCGTTGAGCCGCGCTTCGTTGACCGTGAAGCTTGCCATGGCCCGATCCGCCAGCAAGCGGCTGCCTCGACTGAGCAGCGTCATGCTGGAGATCAGATTGCTGGCCACGAGCGGCAGCATGACGTTGAGCTCAAAGTTTCCCGACTGCCCGGCAACGGTGATTGCGGCATCGTTGCCAATGACCTGGGCGGCCACCATCGCTACCGCTTCGGGAATCACGGGATTGACCTTCCCCGGCATGATTGAGGAGCCCGGCTGCAGTGGCTGCAGCGTAATTTCCCCAAGGCCAGCCAGTGGCCCAGCGTTCATCCAACGTAAATCGTTAGCGATTTTCATGAGCGAGACGGCCACCGTCTTCAGGTGTCCTGACACGGCCACCGCCGTATCCTGGGAAGACATCAAGGGAAACGGGTTCGGGGCCGGCCGAAACTGAATCCCTGTCTCGCTGGAAAGGTAGCGGCACAGCAGCCCGGCAAACTCTGGATGCGTGTTGACGCCGGTGCCGACGGCGGTGCCCCCGATCGCCAGCAAGGTCAACGGGTTTAGAACCGATTCGAGGAGCGCCACGTCAGCGCGCAGCTGCGCCCCCCAGCTGCCGACGGCCTGCCCCATGGTCACCGGCATCGCGTCCATCAGGTGCGTTCGGCCGGTTTTGCATACGTGCTCCAGCATTTTTGCCTTGTTTTCCGCAACCTCGATCGCGTGCTGGAGCGCCGGCATCAGCTCGTTGATCAGCGCAACCGCAGCGCTCACGTGTATCGCGCTGGGGATCACGTCGTTACTGCTCTGGCCAAAATTGACGTGATCATTGGGGTGAACGGCTTGACTCAGATTTTTTGTCGCAACGCTGGCGATGACCTCGTTGGCGTTCATGTTGCTGCTGGTGCCCGAACCGGTTTGAAAAACGTCTACCGGAAAGTGGTCCAGCAAATCATCGGAGGTCTGAAGCTCAACACAGGCAGCCTCGATACCGACACCAATGGCCTGGTCGATGCACTGCAGCTCCCGGTTAGCCCGGGCGGCGGCGGCCTTGATTTGCAGCAATGCCCGGACGAACGCCTCAGGCATGGTCTGGCCGCTGATCGGAAAATTCTCGATCGCGCGCTGGGTTTGCGCGCCGTACAGCGCGTGATCCGGCACCGCCATCTCACCCATGCTGTCGCTAACCATTCTCACCATCGTCCTGCTCCTCCTTTGGTCACTCCTGGCCCTTCCCAATCCGGGCCCGTTCTCTCTCCGTCCCCCCGCGTGACTAGCTGTCCACAAAAGCCCGTTCGATCACGTAATCTCCGGCAACGCCCTGACTGGGTGACATGGCAAAGCCAAGCTGGTTTAGCGCTGCCGAGGTGTCTTTGAGCATCGCCATGCTGCCGCAAATCATGGCTCGATCTGTAGCAGGGTCGATCGGGTCCAGGCCCTGCATCCGGCACAGCTCGCCGTTGAGCAGAAGCTCGGGGATACGACCGCAGCTCGTAAACGGTTCACGGGTTACCAGCGGCAGATAGCTGAACTTGCCGCGGACCATTTCGCCCAGATACGGATCGGACTGGAGACCGGTTTCGAGAAACTCCCGGTAGGCAAGGTCGTCCACTACGCGCACTCCATGAACCACCGCAACCTGTTCAAAGCGGTCGTACGTCTCCGGATCCTGGATAATGCTCAGAAAGGGTGCCAGTCCGGTGCCGGTCGCCAGCAAAAATAGGCGCTTTCCGGGCTTGAGATCGTCAACAACCAGCGTGCCAACCGGTTTGCGGCTCAGGATGATCTCATCGCCAGGCGTCAGGTCTTTCAGGCGCGAAGTCAGCTTGCCATCAGCTACCTTGATACTGAAAAACTCTAGGTAGTCGGCGTGATTGGGGCTGGCGATGCTGTAGGCACGCTGCAGCGGTTTGTCGTTCACCTCAAGCCCAATCATGATGAAATGACCGTTGCGGAAACGGAATCCCGGGTCTCGAGTCGTGCGAAAGCTGAACAGCCGATCGTTCCAGTGTTTAACTTCCAATACCCGCCCCCGCTGCAGTGAAGATGCCACTTTTTCTCCTTCCAGGATGCCAATATGCTAATGATAATGATTTGCATTATCAAAGCCAAGCGACATGCGGCGGGAACAGCAGAGAAGACAAAGAATTTGCGACAGCAGCCAAAAAGGAGCGGCCGGCCAGCCAGTCGGGCAAGGAAGCTGCTGAGTAATGCACCGGGCGGGATGTGCGGCGCTTATTGTTATTACTTACGTCGCGCCGGCGCGATCATATGATGAACGGGAACTCAGATGCAAATGCCACTCAGTCTCATCCAAACCCTGCTGGGTTGCAGTCCAAGGGATCCGGGCAAGTGTTGAATTTGCCGGACTCTACGGCTCAGGTGTTAATGCCCTGAAGCGCGCCCCGTGGCAAGAGACCTGGCGCAGCGAGGTCCTGGTTTAGCGCCTGAAAAAGCGACCGGTATACATCCACCTGCTGTTCCCACTCATAGCCAACAAATTTATTGACCGACTTTGGTGGCCAGTTGGTGTCCGCTGCCGCCATAGCGGGAAACGACAAACCGTCACGCAGGTGCTCACTTGGCGTCGCGTCCAGCAGCTCTCGATCATTCAGCGCGTCACTGATTTCCCGCACGTACCGCAGTTCCGGACATTCCGTGAGCTTAAGCAGGGCGGTCCGCGTTGCGCCCTCCGGAAAGTTACATTCATCGCTTGTCGCCTGGGGGCCAAGCAGCGCGCATTGGGTTGCTGCCTTGGCCGCGGCCGCACACTGTTCCGCGGCTGACGCGTACTGCCGAATTCGTCTCAGCAGATCTTCGCAGACCGCCGCAATTTCTTTTTTGGGGCGAACCGGATTGAGCCCAGCCCGGCTTACCAGGTTGAATGTGTTACCACAGGCCTCGAGCCACTCACTGTAGGCGACAACCGCCGAAGCAGACGCCATGGCCGCCGCCTGAAAGCGTGCTGGCGCTGATGTCAGTGAAGATTCGTGCGCCGTGTAAAAGTCCGGGCCGTGGATCTCCCGAGCGGCGGTCTGCGCGTCAATCATCAGATCAACGACGGTCGCTTCTGCTAGCAAAGAAAAAGCCTTCTAAGTCGCGGGTCTTAAGATGTAATTATCTTGGCGCCTTTGCCGAAATATGCCAGCAGGCAGCGGTGAAGTGAACCTTACCGCTCCCGATATGTGGCTCATAGGCGGGCAACACCGCTTCCAGCAGCGCGGCCCGGGTCGATTTGTCCAGGTCCGGCCAGCGACGACCCAGGACGCCAAGTTTGGTAACAAAACCTGCGAGCTGATCCGCCGCAAAAGCGCAGGCGAAGTTCAGCGCGTTCATTCTCACCTGCCCCCAACCGCTGTCTCCAAGTATGCCCTGGACCCAGTCTGAGTCAGCGAAGCCAAACTGCCCGGGCTCGTTCGGTGGCGGTGGCTTGAGCTCCGGCAGAACAGAGGACGCCGCGCGGCCGGCAATTGTCATAAAGGGATTATCCTCAGGCCGCCGCCACGCGAGAGCGTGAAGCTCAGCGCCTGGCGCTGCGGCGCGCAGCAGGTTGCTGAAGGCCTGCTTCGGATCCGGAAAAAACATGACGCCAAAGCGGGAAACCAGCAGCTCATAATGTCCGGCCTTGAACGGATGAGTCGCGGCATCGGCGACAACAAAATCGACCGGCAGCGGCGTCGATGAAAGGCGCTTGCGCGCCAGCATGAGCATCGGCTCCGAAATGTCGATGCCGGTGCAGTGACCTCCGTCGGCCAACCTCGCGCTGAGCGCCAGCGAGGTTGCGCCGGTGCCGCAGCCGATATCCAGGACTTTTCTGCGGTCGTCTTCACGCAGTTGTGCGAGCAGGAAGTCGCGCTGCGGCGCAAACATCGCGTCGAGCGTTTTCTGTAAATCGATCCATCCGTCGCCGGCCCAGCCGTTCCAGTCGTCGCCGGAGGCAGGCCCGGCGGCTGGCCGCTCGGTCAGTGCTGCGCTCGAACTCAAAGGACACCCCTACGCGATAGTTGCAAGATTCAGGCGCCGTGAGCATCAACGGCGGCCTGTGATCATCAAATGATAACCATTATCATTCGCAAAGCAAGCAGTCGCATGGCCTGCGCAGAAGCCCGAGCCTCAAGGCGAAATGCCAGGTAAAGCAGTCCTCATCAGTAGCTGAACTCCACGCCCACCCCGACAATTCGGGGTTCGTTGACCTGGAAACGGGCATTATCCTGGGTGACGATGGCGCCGCTCCCGGTATTGACATTGGCAAAGGTTTTGGAGGTCGAAAACCGCTTGTCGAGGAGATTGTTGGCGAACGCATAGACGTTCCACCCGTTACCGCGATAACCCGCCCGGGCGTTGACCAGCGTGGCGCTGCCCACTTCGTTGACCGCAAGATTTGTCACGTCCGATTGCTGGGAGCTTCGATAGCTGCCGCTGGCGCTCGCGTAAAAGCCCGAATTGTTTTCGTAGCTTAAGCCAGCGGCAGCGGTCACGCCCGGCGCCGTCGGAAAATCGTTACCAGCCAGATTCTCGAAAGGCCCCGGCACCAGCGCAAAAGCAAAGTCGGTAAATTCGGTCTCCAGCAGACCGAGCGTCGCAAACAGGCTGAGCCTCTCGCTGGCCAGGTAGTTGATGTTGAGCTCCAGTCCATAGAGCTCCGACTCGCCGGCGTTGTCGACAAACGTATCGGTTGCCGCGCCTGACGGGCCGAGTATCGACACCTGCTGGTCGCTCCAGTCCATAAAAAAGACGTTGGCGTTCGCCGTCAAACGCTGATCCAGCCAGCGCGAGCGAAAGGCCACCTCGTAATTCGTCACAAATTCCGGGTCGAAGGGGATAATTTCGGAGATTCCCTCGCCCGGCACCGTCCGCTGGGACGCACCGCCGGCCCGATACCCGCGCTGCACGCTAAAAGACAAAGAGCGGTCGTCATCGATGCGATAGGCCACCGTTCCCCGCGGTAAAAACGCGTTGAAGTCTGCGGGTATCGGCGTTCCCGCGGGCTGGGCAAACAAGAGCCCACACGGCAACGGCGGAAGGTTGGGCAGCGTTGCGACGCATTCTGGCGGCTCGATGGTGACGGTGCCCTGGTCCCCGGAGTTGAAGAACTCTTCCTCGTCGTAACGAGCGCCGACCGTGATCGACCAGTCATCGTTGATCTCGTAGTTGACCTCGGCGAACAGCGCCTGGTTGTCCGTCTCCGTCAGCGTAAAGGAGTTGAATACCGCCTCAGACGTGATGGGATCAGCCGGTACGCCTACCGAAACGAGCGGAATCGTGAAGCTCAGTTCGTTCAGCCGCTCGTCCTCGAAGTAGTAGGCACCGACCCAACCGCTCAGGCGGTCGAATGAGAAAGCCGCGCGCAGTTCTGCTGAGAACGTCTCGGAATCTGCGGGGCTGTTGATCAGGCTGATCTCGTTGCCAACGGGGGTGCCAAACTGAATGGTCCGCGTATTTTCCTCATAAGTCAGCAGTCCAATCAGGTCCCAATTGGGCGACAGGTCATAATTGAGATCGGCGATGTATCGTTCCGTATCAGCCTGCTCCAGGCGCACCCGGGTAAACGTCGACGTTCCGAAGGGGTCAAAATCGCTGATGGCCGGATCGTCAAAGGGTACCGGCGCGAAGCGGGTGTTGAACTCGCCGAAGTCGGTCACCACGCTTTCCGCAATCAGCTCAACGCGAAGGTCGGGAACTGCGTCAGGTTCAAATAACAGCTTTCCCCGGATGAGCTCCGAATCCTGAAATTCCTGGGGAATGCCGGAGACGACCTCGACCACCTCAGCATCATAGGTTTGGTTGTCGTAAGCCAGACGAAACGCAAGCTGGTTGTCAATGAGCGGGCCGCCAACCGCAAAAGATCCGCGTCGAACCTCCTCGGAGGCAAGCTGCCCGCGCGCGTCAAACTCCCAGTCGTAGGTCGGGTCTTTGGTTTGCATGACAATCGCGCCGGCCAGTGCGTTGCGTCCCTGGACCGTCGACTGGGGTCCCAGCAGGACCTCAACCTGCTCAACGTCCCAGAGCGACTGGACACCCTGCTGGGCATCGAAGGATAGGGGCGCGCCGTCGACGTATACGTTAGCGGTGCGACCCGTTCCGGCATTGCCTACGCCGCCCTGACTGACGCCGCGAAGGGAAAAGCTGGTCTGTACGTTAGACGCCGACACGTTTGCCGTGCGCAGCAGGATATCGTCCAGGCTGAACAGCACCTCTTCGTCGAAGCGCTCCGGGGTATACAGCGCTACCGATGCCTGCGTTTGCTGAAGATCGCGGTTTTGTTTGGTGCCGTAGACGATCAGCTCATCGAGCTTCGCCGCTCCTTCCGGCCGGCCTGCCGGTGGCTGGGCCGCACCGCCAGCCGGCCGCAGGGAAAAATCGATGCCGTTGCCTGAGACGATCGTTAGGCCGCTGCCTCCTACCAGCGTCTGCAACGCCTCCCGGGCCGAGTAGCGTCCGACCAGCGGCTGACTCGAAAACCCCGCCAGATCCGAAGAGCTGGCGATCACCTGACGGCGGGTTACCTGGGCAAACGCCTCCAGAGCCTGTTCCAACGGCTGCGCTTCAATCGAAAAGTCGAACGGTCCGTCGGTTTGCGCGTTCACGGTGCCCGCGAAGAGCCATACGGAAACGGCAAGCCACAAAAAAGTTCGGCGACGAAGGTTGAATAAGGTCAAGACATTCCCCTTGCTTCGAGATGAAATTGCGATCCGAAAAGCTCGGCGCTTTACATCCTCGACGACACCGTCCGCGGGCAACCGTAAGACACCGCTCAGCGCGTGCGGTGGCTGGCGGGGATCAGTTCGGGCGACTGGGCAATGGATCTCGCAAACGGAGCAAGTTGGGCGGCGACTGTCGATAGCGCAGGCGATGCGTTTCGATCAGATCAACCAGCGCATCGTCGGCGCGTTCAACAAAAAACGTAGCGGAAATGCGTGGCCCAGGACTTGTCATACCGGAAACGTCGAGCTCAAACGAGGTATAGGGCGCGAGCATGTCGATGGCCTCAGTCAGGGTCTGGTTTCGCACGACCACCACGCCGTCCCGCCAGGTCCCGACAGACTCCAAAGGCCGGGTTGTCGGCTCGAATAGCGATCGATCGGTGCCCTGTATCGCCTCCCCGGCGGTGAGCGGCACCGCTGAACCGGCTTCCGTCGCGACCGTGACGCTCCCTTCAAGCACCGCAACGTCGACCAGTTCGGTATGCCGCAGGGACACAACAAATTCGGTTCCGGTGACCGTTGTCGTCACGCCTCGCGCCGTGACCTCAAGCGGGCGCGCCGGATCTTTTGCCACGCTGAAGGCGGCCTGGCCACGCGTGAGCTCGATGGACCTCAGCTCCGGCGCCAGGCGCACGACAAGACTGGAGTTCCAATCGAGCCAGATTGATGATCCATCCTCGAGCAGGATCTCCCTGGCCCGCTCGCGGCCCGATTCAAAGCGCTGCGCCTGCGGCGTCATGGGTATCTGCGCCGGCATGGAGACGGCCGGGCTCTCCTTGTCGGTGGGGATCAGAGCGGCCGCCAGGCCGACACCAATCATCGCTGCGGCCGCAGCCCCGAGGAGCTGGGGCCGCTCGAGCAGCCGAGCCCACAGGACCTGCATTCCCAGCTGAAGCCTCTCACCGCCGGATGGCTCAGTTGTCGACACGTCCGGCAGGGAATCCAGAAAAGTTTCGGCGCGCTCCAGCGCCTGGGCGTGATCGGCAGACCGGCGGCGAAACGCGTCGATGTCGCGCAGGATTCGGCTGTCTCCTGTAGCCCTGGCGGACTCAAGGAGTTCGAGCGCCTGCTCGAGGTACGTGCTGTTGGACCTGCCTGCGGCCAAGACCCGCGACCTCCTGTGAATTAACCTAAAGACGATCCCGCAGGGTGCGGGCCGTACTCGCTTAAGTCAATCCAGCTCGGGCCCCATCAATTCATCCAGCCGGAGCAGGCAGTGTCGTTTCGCCTTGGCGATACGCTTTTCCACCGTGGAAAGGTGAAGACCATGCGCCTTGGCAATTTCTTTCTGGGCAAACCCCAGAACGTGAAACTGAATAAATAGCCGGCGCGTGAGAATCGGAAGTTCGTTCAGCGCTTGCTGGATAAATTCGAGCGCCTGTCGATCGCTGGCGGTGGCCTCGGCACACCGAGGTTCGCTGCGTGTTGCCAGCGCGTAGTCGGACTCTCGTCGGCGTCGGCGCTCCTCGCCGCGATACTGATCAATCGCGGCGTTGCGGCTGGCCCTAACCAGATAGTCGCGGGGCTGCTGCATCTCGCGCGGATTTCGCAGCAGCTTTTCAGCGACGCCCTGCAACACGTCTTCGGTGGTGCTCCGATCCGCTTTGAAGCCACTGATAAAACCCTTCAGCGCCCACTCTTCCAGTGCACTAGCAGCAGTTTTTGCCAAGGTCCCCGTCCGAAATGCCGAAGCGGCATCGTAGTGCGATTGCGTCTCAACTACAATAAGCGCGCATTAATCGGACGTCTTCTGCAGCGTTGGTCAACCCGTCTGTTGAGAATCGATCAAGCTAGGAAAACCAGCATTTCGGCCATGAGATCCAAACAGGTGAGGTTCCGACAAGGCCGCGGCGCGATGGCCAATTCGCTATCGTTCGGGGAAAGCAATCCAACCCTAAATCTTACCCTGTTGCGAGCTCATCGCGGTCTCGAAACACCGGCAGCAAGCGATTGGAGGTGAGGTTGTGCTCCTTAACGATGCGACCCGGCGCACGGTAGCCTTCGAGCCGCTTGCGGAGCCAGGCCGCCCAGTGCTCATCTTTATGGGCATAGCTGATAAAAGCCCGATAGTTCAGCGTGTTGGACATTGCGGTTCGCATTCCTTGCCCTGCGTCGCTCGAGTCTAGCCGATAAGTTTTGCTCGGTCAGGCAACCCAGCGCCATCAAGAATTTGTCGCGCCAGCCGATGGCAAGGATGGGACGAATGGCGTTGGGACGACAGCTTGCCGCAAAAACCAGCTAGCAGTAGTACATCGGATTCGATTCTCGATCACCGTGTTTGGAACGCGCAGATCGAGCGCGGGTTCCGGTGGCTGCGCTTCGAAGCTCCGCTCGAGCACCACTACCGGCAGTATCATCTGAGGTCAGTTCGCCGGCGGGTGCTGATCTGCGTGATCAGCATGATTGTCTTCAGCGTCTGGATGACCGCCAACAACAATGCCGCTGAGCCGGAGACCGTCGACACGGCGCTGACCCTGATGGATCAGTTGTCAAAGTACGTTCAACGACCGATCTCCGCGCTGCTGCTGATCACCCTATTGGTCAGACCCCTTTATTTTCGATACTGGCTCCAGGTCGCGCCGCTGGTGCTGGCCTCCAGCGGTGTCTTCGGCGGCTATTCGGTCGCCGAATCCGTTACTCAGGGTAACTTGCACGCTTTTGTGACGATGCTGACCGGCTTTCTCGGCCTGTACATGCTTGTCGGGTTTCTGTTCTGGAACGTAGCCGCAGTCGGGGCCATCATCACCCTCAGCTATGGCTTCAGCCTTTCCTATCACGGCGCGCCGCCTGAGCTGATTCGTTTTGAAACGTCGGTCCTGATGGTGGTGAGCGTCGTGGCGCTCGTGTTCGCCTACACCCTTGAGCACAGCCAACGACTCAGCTTTCTGCAGCGGCGCATCATGCAGGTTCTCAGCAGCGTTGACTCGCTCACCGGGCTCAAGAACCGCCGGGTCTTCGACGAAGAGCTGGAATCACTCTGGAAACAAGGACATCGCGACAGCAACCCGCTCGGTTTGCTGCTGGTCGACGTCGACCACTTTAAGGCCTTTAACGATCGCTACGGGCACCAGGCTGGCGACCGCTGCCTGGCTCGCATCGGCGAGGTGTTGGGCGACTCGGTCCGCCGCCCCCTCGACATCGCGGCTCGCGTCGGCGGCGAGGAGTTTGCGCTCTTGTTCTATGCCGCAACGCCCGAGCACGTAGTGGCCGCGGGTAAACAGATCGAGGAAGAAATCCGGGCGCTGGAAATCCCCCACGCCGATTCCAGCACCGCCCCCGTTGTGACGGTCAGCATCGGCGCTGGACTCATACAGCCCCGACCGAATCGGTCGCCAGAGAGTCTGGTAAAGCAGGTTGACCTTGCGCTGTATCAGGCGAAGTCTCAGGGTCGCGGTCGGTTGACCTGGTTCGAATCAGATCACCAGCTTGGCGACGAGGTTGTCGCCGCGGTTCGCAGCAGCTGAACTCACCAGGCTCTGGGCGTCGAATGGGTCGGTCGCCCCCATAGGGCTCATCACCTGGACGGCAAAAGCCTCATGAGGCAGCTGCCGCGGGATCAGTTGGCCGCCTCAAGTTCTGCTAGAGCCTGAAGCGCGGAGGAAAACTGCGGGTCGATTTCAAGCGCCTTGCGGTAATAGAGCTCTCCATGCTGGCGATGCCCTTGCTGGAGCAGAACATAACCGATGCTGTCCCAGGTGTTTGCCGACTCGGGAAACAGCTCAGCGTTGATCCTCAGCAGTTTGAGCCCGAGATCGGAGAAGCCGTTGCCTGCCATCTCAAGGCCCGTGTCATTCAGGATCGCCTCCCAGGGTGAAGATCCGTCCGCCTCAATCAGGGCGCGATAGCGCTGCAGAGCCCGTTCCTCGTCGTCTCGTACCAGGACGTCTCTGGGCAGAAATTCGTCTTCCGCAAGGCGTACGTGACGCTGGCGGTTTTCGTCGTCGATCATGAACTCAAAGATCGGCGAGCCCTCACGCTCCGAAAAAGTGATTCGCGCACCGCGCTCGCGGCGAGCAAAGGTGTTGTCGCCGATATGAATCAGTTCTTGCGGTGCCTCACCGACGTACTGCATAAACAGCCGGCCAGCGTCCGCGGTTACCGAGATGGATTGTTCGTCGTTGTAGCGGTAGCGGCCAGGATAGGCCGAGAGGGCAGATGACGGCATCGGCTGTCGTTTCAGGTCTCGATAGCCGGGCCAGTCATAGGCCATGGCCACAGACTTCACAACCTCGTCGAGAAACTGGGGATGGTTCGAATTGATCATCACCGCAACACCCACCCCCGCGTCCCGGCTGGCGGTCAGCTGCGCACAAAACCCTTCGTCCCAGCCGCCGTGCTCAAAGTAAGCGTGACCGTCTATGCTTTCCAGGGAAAACCCTCGGCCGAACGTTGGATCGACGGGCTCCACCATTGCCTCGGCCATGGCCTTGGACAAAACCTCGCTGTCTCCGTTGAGCGCCTGCTGAACATCGGCGGCAAACAGAGCGAGATCGTAGGCGGTGGTCCAAAGACCCGCCGCGGCCATCTCGGGATAAGTGTGGCGCTTTCCGGGGACGTCCGATCCGTTGGGCAGGACACCCGCTCCGGCATTTTTGAGCTTGCCGGGCGGCAGCGGCTGCTCGAACGTGCTGCTGCGCATGTTGAGCGGGCCGAGCACGAGCTCCTCCATCAGCGCCGGAAACGCCTTGCCACCGACATCGATCATCAGCTGCTGCATCACCGTGTAGCCGCCGCCGGAATAGCGCCAGCCCTCCCCCGGCGCCCGATTCACAAAAATCGCCGGCGTGTTGGCTGGCGGCACGCCGTCCAACACCTGTACGAGCGTCGGCACCGCAACGCCGGGTGCGTAACCCGGGAAGCCGTGAACCGTCAGCCCTCCGGTATGGCTGGTCAGATGCGTGAGCGTGACGGGATTCTCGTCGCTCCACTCGCTGGCGGGAATCTTCCAGGATTTCAGTCGTTTGTTGACCGACTCATCCAGTTTGAGATCGCCGCTCTCAACCATCATCATCGCGCCGTAAGCGCTAACGGGTTTGCTGATTGAGCCGGCTTGGAACAGGGTATCGGACGTCACTGGGGCCCCGGTTACACGGTCTGCCAGGCCCACAACCTCATGCCAGATGACCTCTCGATCCTTGATGACGGCAATGCCGACACCGGGTACGCCATAGTGTTCCATACGCTCTTGAAGCGACCAGGTCGGATCACCCTCGAAGGAGTTGACCGGGCGAAGGCCTCCAAAGACCGCTTCAACGCCGGGACGACCATGGCCGTCCGCCAGACACGAACCGCTGAGCAGAAGCACCAAAACACTGATCAGGAAACGCTTCATGGCTTGAGACTCCCGAAAAAAAGGGGTGAGCGTACACGATGCTGTCGCCCCTGGAATGTCTCGATCGGCACAGGTCAGTGCGCCTGCCGACCCCATGCAAGGCAGACCTCAGGGTGCTGGCTGACCGCGGCTTGCCTCCAGCAGGCGGTACCACTGCTGTCGACTGAGCGCCGTCGCAACGGCTTTGGCGCACGACGCCAAACGCTCGGGGTCCCCGGTGCCGACAATCGGCTGAATCTTGGCTGGATGACGGAGGATCCAGGCGAGCGCCACGGCTTCTGCCGGTGCACCCAGCTCGTCTGCCGTCGCGGCAACGACACGGCCCAGCGGCGACGCCGTGTCAAACATCCGACCCTGGGCCAGCGGCGACCATGCCTGAATAAAAATATCGTGCATGCGGCAGTAGTCGAGGAGGCCCTGGGAGTGCTGAGGGCTGGACGTATTGATCAAGAGACCGTCGGAGATCAGCTGGTGCCGAAAAAGGCTGAGCTCAAGCTGGTTCAAGACGATCGGTTGGTCGACCCACCGTTTTAGCAGCGCGAGCTGCCCCGCGCTGTGATTGCTCACGCCAAACCAGCGAACCTTGCCCGTCTGGTGCAGCTGATCAAAGGCGGTGGCCACCTCCTCCGGCGCTGCAAGCGGGTCGGGCCGGTGCAGTGCGAGTATGTCCAGATAGTCGGTGCCAAGGGTGGTCAAAGTCTGTTCCACCACTGTCACGATGTGGCCAGCACTTAAGTTGTAGTGCTGGATATGGCCGGGTTCCTGCGGCAGCACAATGCCGCACTTCTGCTGAATCACCAGCTGCTGCCGTAGCCCAGGCTGTGCCGCCAACACCCGGCCGATCGCCTGGTCAGATTTACCAAAGGTATAGATATCGGCCAGGTCCAAGTGGTTGATGCCGAGGCCGAGCGCGGTTTCGATGATGGCGGCGGTTGTCTCCACGGCCAAGTCGGTTAAGGGGTCCTTATCCCAGGCGCCGCCGAGCTGCATGGTTCCCAACGCCAGCGGAGAAACGTGCAGATCGGTCAGGGGAATGGGAAATTTCTGCATGGCGGAAGCCGGCAATAGATCAAATGGGTACTGCTGCTTAGCGCTTCGCCGGCGACGGCCGGCACGCTTTCGGGCGCCCCAGGCGAACAGTCACCGGTCGACAGCCCGAAGCCTTTTCGGTTTGCCGGAATTCTCCTGGGCTTCGGCGAGCGTTGCCCCGCAGGATTCGCGAACCATCAGTTCGAGGGGGATCAGCGATGACTGCACCGGCTGGCCGTCGATCATGGCCAGCAGGTTGTCGACGAGCGTGCGCCCCGCCAATGCCGTGTCCTGATGGACGGTGGTCAGCGCGGGACTGATGTAGGAAGCCGCGGGAATATCGTCAAAGCCGACGACAGCGACGTCGTTGGGGACCTGCATGCCGCTCGCGTTGAGGGCCTGGATAGCGCCGATGGCCATCAGGTCGCTCGCCGTAACAATGGCGTCGAACGCCACGCCGCGCTGGCGCAGCACCTCGACCGCCTCGCGACCGTCACCCTCCCGATTGTCGGCGTTGACCTGTGCGTCCGTATCTGCCTCAATTCCGGCTTCTCGCAGCGCCTCCAGGTAGCCGGTGTAACGAAGCCTGAATTCGGGGCAGCGATCAGAAACGTCGCCGATGAAAGCAATCTTTTCTCGACCCAGCTTGAGAAGATGGCGAGTGGCCTCCCTGGCTCCCAGCCGGTTGTCTGAACCGATTCGGTGTCCGGGCTGGTTTTCCAGCACCGGACCCCAGATCACAAAATTAGCGTCAGCGTCAGCCAGCGATTGAAGCTTGTGGCCGTAGCGCGTGTAGTCGCCATAACCGAGCAGGATAATCCCGTCGGCGCGGTTCGAGCGTTCGTACTCGGTGTGCCAGTCCTGACTCATCTGCTGGAACGACACCAGCAGGTCATAGCCGCGGCGCGATGCCGCTCGGGTGATGGTGCCGAGCATGCGCAGGAAAAACGGGTTGATGTGTGAGGAATCCGACGTTGGGTCCTCGAAGATTAGAAGTGCGATCGTCTGAGCCTTTTGCGACCTCAGGCTCGCAGCGTTCCGGTCGGTGCGGTAGTTCAGCTCACGCGCAACCTCTTTGACCCGCTTACGCGTGGCCTCGCTCACCAGCTTGCTGTCCCGCAGCGCGCGAGAGACGGTGGCCTGGGAAACGCCGGCGAGGTAGGCGATATCCAGCGACGTTGGCTTGCGGTTGGTCAAAGTCGGTTCAAATCAGTGTTTTCCCCACTGAAATCACGTGAAGTGCGTCGAAGGGAAAGTCTTCCTGCAGACGCTTTCGCAATGTTATGGGCCGCTTGTGAGGAGACTGTGAAGAACGCGACGGCCAGCCAGCGGGACAGCCAAGTCGTTCAGCGGCGTCCCGTTGCGGTCACTCTTGCCGCCACCGCCTGCATAAGCTCCGGCGACAGCTGCCCAGGCTGCAGTCGCCACCGCCAGTTGCTCGACGCGGTGCCCGGCGTGTTCATCCGGGATTCTGACCCGAGCCCCAGATAATCCTGCATGGGCGCCAGCGCGATAGCCGCTGGCGAGGAATAGGCAAAGTTGATGAGATCTTCGTGAATCGAATCCGGCCGACCGCCGGTGTTGGCCAACACCGCCACGCGGGATGCCTCGATTTCTTCCGGCGTGCGGATATCCCCCGGGCCTCCGTTGAACCATCCCACCACGGTGTCGTTGTCATGAGTACCGGTGTAGCAGACGCAGTCCTCCACAATTTCGGACCGATCCATGTCAGCCTCACCCACCATGAACTGCAGGACTTTCATGCCCGGGATGTTCTGCCGTTTCCGCAGCTCGTCCACCTCAGTTGTGATCACTCCAAGGTCTTCAGCGATGATGGGTAGGTTGCCCAGCGTTTGACGCATTGCGTTGAAGACCTCATCGCCCGGACCTTTGACCCAGCAGCCGCCGCGTGCTGAGTCTGCGCCGGCAGGGACTGACCAATAGGCTTCGAAACCCCGGAAATGGTCGATGCGCACCAAATCGACCGCTTTCATCGTTTGACGAATACGATCGATCCACCAGCGGTAGCCGGTGCGTGCGTGATGGTCCCAGTCATAGAGCGGATTGCCCCACAGCTGGCCATCCTCGCTGAAATAGTCCGGCGGGACCCCGGCCACCTGCTGGGGCCGACCAAGCGCGTCAACCTGGAGAAGCTCGGGATGAGCCCAGGCGTCTGCGCTATCGTGCGCAATGTAGATCGGCATATCGCCGAAAAGCGCAACGCCTCGGCGAGCTGCGTGCTCCCGCAAAGCCTGCCACTGATAGTCGAACAAAAATTGGGTCACCTTGATGGCCGCAATCTCGTCGGCATTTTCCAGCTCGATCCGCCGCAGGGCCTGAGGCTCGCGCCGCAGGAACTCCGGTTCCCATTGTGTCCAGGGTGCTAGCTGGTGGCGATTTTTTAGGATTCGATAAAGGGCGTAGTCGTGAAGCCAGAGCTGGTCATTTTCGGAAACGAACTCATCGCACTTCAGCTTCAGCTCAGCGCTCGCCCGATCTTCGAAACGGTCGGCGGCCAGCGCCAGCAGCAGCGTCTTGATCGGTATCAGGGCACCGTAATCTACGAAGCCCGATGGCAGATCACGCAGCGGCTCCGCTTCGCCGGCATTGACCAGCCCTAGCTGGATCAGCTCTTCAACCCCAATCAACAATTCGTTGCCAGCGAAAGTTGAGAGCGACTGGTAAGGAGAATCTCCGTAGGCCGTCGGCCCCGTGGGGAGGAACTGCCAGACGCTCAGCCCCATCGACTCGAGCGTATCGACAAACTTCCGAGCGCCCGAACCAATGCCGCCGATACCGTGCGGCCCAGGCAGCGAGGACAGATGCATACAAACGCCGGCACTGCGTCGCCCGGCAAGCGGCGACATCGCCTTGCCGGCAGGTTCCACTTCAATGACCGCGGTGGACAAGGTTTGATTCCTTCTTACGCCGGATGTCCGGCTACACCTAGCATTTCCCGAATGCGGTTCGACGCCGACAACCGCCTGTCGTGAGACACGATGACTGAGCTTTATCGCGCGCGTTCCTTATGGTTGCAAGCTAAGCCACCGGCAAGGTCCAGAGCAAGCCCGTGAATACGTATGCTGCCCTGAATACGTATTCAGCTCATTGCAACTCAACCGGACGCCTTCTAGGGTCGTCAGCAGTTGGTGGTTGCCGAGACGTCCATGTCGCTTTTTTCCATTGCGCCTGCCATGGCTGATCGGCCCACGCTGCCGAACTGTGCAGTTGCGTCCCTGCTGCTGACGCTCATGACCGGCTGCAGCACCAACGCCCCGAGAAACGCCGAGGACGCTTCAGCAGCGCCGGCTCGGCTGGCATCGGACATCTCACTCAAACATCCATCGTTCAGCCGGAGCGCCGTGATCTACCAGATCAATACACGGCAATTTACGGCCGAGGGTACGTTTACCGCGGCTGCCGCCGAGCTGCCGCGCCTGAAGTCTTTGGGCGCTGACATCCTTTGGCTGATGCCCATTCATCCGATCGGAGAAAAACATCGCAAGGGAACCTTGGGGTCACCCTATTCGGTAAAAGACTATCTTGCGGTCAACCCCGAATTTGGCACGCTATCGGAATTCAAGGCTTTTGTGGAAGCAGCCCACAAGTTGGGGCTGTACGTCATTGTGGACTGGGTGGCGAATCACACCGCCTGGGACAACAACCTGGTCGATCAGCACCCCGACTGGTATGCGCGCAACTGGCAAGGAGACTACCGGCCGACGCCCTGGTCGGACTGGTCCGATATTATCGATCTCGACTACACGCAGCCTGAGCTGCGCGACTATATGCTCAGCGCCATGAAGTACTGGGTCGCGGAGGTGGGCGTCGACGGCTACCGATGCGACGTCGCGAGCTTTGTGCCAACCAGCTTTTGGAACCACGTGCGTCGGGAGCTCGATGCCATCAAGCCGGTGTTCATGCTGGCGGAAGCCCAGGAACGGGATTTACACTACGCGGCGTTCGACGCCGGCTACGCCTGGGATTGGTACAACACGATCCATGCGGTGGCCTCCGGGCAGGCGGACGCCAACGCGTTACGGGCCTACTACGCGGCACATCAGGGCGCCTACCCAGCCGATACGATGCGCATGATGTTCACCAGCAACCACGACAAAAACGCCTGGGAAGGGACCCAGTTCGAGGCGTTCGGCGATGCGCTGCCCGCGGCGATTGCCCTGTCGGTTGCCAGCGAAGGCATCCCCCTGATCTACAACGGCCAGGAAGCGGGAAACAATCGGCGTCTCAAATTTTTTGAAAAAGACCCCATTCGCTGGCAGTCGCATGAGCTGGCCAGCCTTTTCCGTCGGCTGTTTACGCTGAAAAAAGCCAACCGGGCGCTGTGGAACGCTGGCTGGGGCGCGCCGATGGTCCAGGTTGTAAACTCTGAGCCCCAGTCGATCTTCAGTTTTACCCGCACAAAGGGTGATCACCGCCTACTCGCCATGTTCAATTTCTCCGACCAAAAGCGGTCTTTCACGCTGACCGACGGCCCTTTTGCGAATGACTGGCAGGACTTCGCCTCCGGTCAGCTGCTGACCCTGACCGGCAGCAGCACGGTTGACCTGCCCGCCTGGGGCTACCAAATTCTTGTCCAGCCACAGACCACTTCCTCCCCATGAATTCACGGCAAAAACCCACGTTGAGCTTCTGGCAGATCTGGAACATGAGCTTCGGCTTCCTCGGGATCCAGTTCGGCTTTGCGCTCCAAAACGCCAACGTCAGCCGAATTTTCCAGACCCTGGGGGCCAGCATTGAGGACCTGCCGGTTCTGTGGGTGGCGGCGCCGGTTACCGGCCTGCTGGTGCAGCCGATCATCGGGTTTCTCAGCGACCGCACCTGGGGCCGCTTTGGTCGTCGCCGCCCCTACTTCTTGGGCGGCGCCATCGTCGCCAGCATCGCGCTCTTTTTTATGCCCAACTCGCCGACGCTTTGGATGGCTGCGGGCATGCTCTGGATTATGGATGCCAGCATCAACGTTTCGATGGAGCCTTTCCGGGCTTTTGTCGGCGACATGCTGCCGGAAAAGCAGCGCACGGCCGGTTTCGCCATGCAGAGCTTTTTTATCGGTATCGGTGCCGTCGTGGCGTCAGCCATGCCCTGGATCCTGGCCAACTGGCTGGATGTCAGCAACAGCGCCGGCCCGGGTGAAGTACCCGACTCCGTTCGACTCTCGTTCTACTTCGGCGCAGCCGTCTTTCTGCTGGCCGTCCTCTGGACCGTGCTGCGAACCCGTGAATACAGTCCAGAGGAGCTTGCTGCCTTCGAGCAGGCGGCCCCCCGTACCCGACCAGCAGGCCGATCGCTGCAGGCGCCGGCGTACTATCTGACCCGGGCGCTGATCTGGGCAATTGCCGGCGCCGCGCTGCTGGCCTGGATTATTGTCAGTGGCCTGGACAAGCAGCTCTACATCCTCGCGGGGTCCGCCCTGGGGTTCGCAGCGGTTCTGCTGCTGACGGCATCGATGGGTCGACGGGGCAAAACCGATCACGGCGTGTACCAGGTCGTCAGCGATCTTTTTGCCATGCCGCGAGTCATGCGGCAGCTGGCGGTGGTGCAGTTTTTCTCCTGGTTTGCCTTGTTTGCGATGTGGATCTACGGCACCGCCGCGGTCACCAGTCACCACTACGGCGTGACCGACCCGACTACGGAGCTCTACAACGAAGGGGCCAACTGGGTCGGCGTGCTGTTCGCCGCCTACAACGGCTTTGCGGCACTCGCGGCCATCGCCATACCGTTTGTCGCCAGCCGTCTCGGCTGTCGTTGGTGTCACGTGCTAAACCTATCGTTAGGTGGGCTCAGCCTGCTCAGCTTCTATCTGATTCAGGATCCGACGTTGCTGTGGATTCCTATGGTTGGCGTTGGCGTGGCCTGGGCCTCTATCCTGTCATTGCCCTATGCCCTACTGTCCAGCGCGCTGCCGGCCGAAAAGATGGGCGTGTACATGGGGATCTTCAATTTTTTCATTGTGATCCCGCAGCTGATTGCGGCCAGCGTTCTGGGGCTGCTGCTGCGGGTGTATTTTGACGGCGAGAGCATCTACGGACTGGTCATTGGCGGCGTGCTGCTGATCGTTGCCGGCGGCGCGACGCTGCTGGTCGATCGCGAGGCAGAGCCGGCGGCCGATCCGGTTCCCGAAGCCAACCCTGCCTGAGCCAGCATCACGTCCCGGCCGATCTGCCGATAGAGGCACCCGGTTTGCCCAATCCAGAGCAGCAGCCGCGCTGGCTTTGCTGATGGCGGTATTGCAAGCTGCGAGACCACGCAACGCTTGGGCAACGGCCCGGGATCGCCATGGATTTTCAAGCAGCACCGGGCACCATTGCCTGGAAAGTGCACTTCCGATCCGAGCCTGACGCGGTCTATCAGGCGCTGGCGACCGATCGGGGTCGTTCCAGCTTCTGGGCGGAACAAACCGTTGAGCGCAACGGCGAGATCACCTTCCACTTCATGAGCCATCCGCCGACCACCGGGCGGCTCCTGGCCGCTGACCCACCGTCCAGATTTGCCGTGACCTACTTCGGCACCGAAACCACGTTTACGCTTACCGACGACGGCAGCGGCGGCACCGACCTTGAGCTCACGGCAACGGCAGTCCCCGACGCCATGAGGAATGAGATGATCCCGGGCTGGGTGTCGGTGCTGTTGGCGATGAAAGCCGCCGTCGATCACGGTGTGGACTTACGAAACCACAGCTCGGAACGAAGCTGGCAAACCGGCTACTGTGATAACTAACTCCCGCTAAGAGAGCATGTGGGCCCGAGCCTCGTCTCGGTGCTTCTTGAGATACTTCATAAAGGGTGTACCGCCGGTACCGACCGCCACATCATTACCGGTACTGCGACTCGACTGTTTTGCAATGTAGCTGGCGGCATATTCCAGATGCTGGGTCCGGAAACGCGTGAGCCGATCCACGCAGGCGTTGTAGAGGTCGCGATGCAGCGGCGAACCCTCGTTGGCCACCCACTCCCTGACTCGGCTGCGAGCCTTCACTTCGTGGATGAATTGCTGGTGCGCCGGCGGGCGATAGGGATGCAGCTCGTCAAGGAACGAGCGGAGCGGGTCGTTGGCGTGCCCGACATTCAAAAACGCGTCCATGGTTGGAACGATCGACGACTGTGAGCCGGTCTGCCCGCGGAAGCTCTGTGGCTTACCCTGAGTGTCCGTGACGCCTTCGTAGACCAGGCCGTCTCCCAGGGCCGGGTTGTCCTTCCAGCCGTGTATCCACGGGCGAACGCGGTGGAAATAGACATAGGGATCGCAGCGTTCGGGCGTCCGCGCGAAGATTGCATTCACGTCGTCCCAGACCTGCACCATGGCGGCCAGGCCTTCCTCCACGCCGCTGCCGTTGCCCTCGGCCGCAGCCTCGATCACCTCCGGAACACGCGCCATCATCGCTCCCGCCCGTGCTTCGATCGCTACATGAATCAGCACAAACCAGGCTTCGTCCTGACCGCCGAGAAACGGTTGAAGCATCCGCAGATTCGAGAGATCGAAGCCACGCTCCGGCTCGATCAGCGCCCAGTTGTCGAGCACGTAGTGTGCGTAGGTCAGCAGCGGCGGCTGCCCCGTCGCCTGACCGAGCGACCATAGCGGTTTGGCGAGGCATGCAGGCAATGACCGGGGCGCCGCGGGTTCACCCCAGACATATGCCTGCGCAAGAAACGCGTAGTGCACCATCGCCACCCGCAGCAGAGGAAGCTCGGCGTCAGCGCAAAGCTCCTTAAGGTCCAGAACCGGGAGCCGTTCCACGTGCGTGCGAATACGTCCGGTGGGCAGCAGCCAAGGCAACGCCAGCGCTGTGTCACGAACCGGCTGCAGGTTTGACGGCAGCACCTGCTCCTGCGGATCAAAGCGCGACAGAAAACCTCGGTCGGACGACAGCTGAAAATCAGCATGGGAAAAGGTATTCATAGCAACAAGCTCTCATCAGTTAGCCTAATGACGAAATTTTAGTGCTAAATCTGCGCTTTTTTGTTGAAATATGACGCAATAAGGAACCCTAAGTTGCAACAATTGATTAAATTAGATCGCTACAACGAACATATCTTGCGAGAACTCGAAAAAGACGGTCGAGTCAGCAACGTCGATCTCGCTGATCGCGTGGGGCTTTCCCCCTCCGCGTGCCTGCGGCGGGTCCAGGAGCTAGAGCGCCAGGGGGTCATCCAGGGTTATCGCGCGGTGTTGAATCGAGCGGCGCTGGGCTCGGGGATCACCATCTTTGTCATGGTTGGCCTCTCTGAACATCTGAAGAAGGATTCACGCGCGTTCGAACACGCCATGGCGCGCGCGCCGGAAGTTCGGGAATGCCACAACGTTACCGGCGCCGTCGAGTATCTGCTTCGCGTTGAGGTGGCAGATCTCGCGGCCTACAAAGAGTTTCATGGCGATGTACTCGGCACGGTGCCACAGGTGCACAGCATCACGTCTTACATTTGCCTTGGGTCCCCAAAAGACGAACGCGCCTGACGACAGAGGCTTCCGCGCGAAGCGGGCGCTTTCCACGTCCATTTGATACATCCGCCGTTTTCGCGCGTCTAACCTGCAGGCATCTCCGCAGACAGGACCGTTATGGCATACCGACCTTCGCTTGGATCGATCACCCTACTGCTTGGTGTCTGCCTGCTGGCCAAGGTCACCGCCTGTTCCAAGCCACCTGATCGCCCACAGCCGGTGGGTCGCGCATACCTACCGTTTGCCGACTCAGATCGGCCTTCCTGGTCAACGTCAGGCCCGCGCCCGGTGGGCACAACGGTCTGGTACCCAGCGATGGATGGGGCCGAGCAGGAAGCCTGGGAGGTCGGCGTTTTTCGAGCGGGTTGGAGCGCACCCGGAGCGCCGCTCGCTGCATACGAAAAGAAACTGCCGCTGATTCTGCTCTCTCACGGTACCGGCGGTGCGGCGCTGCAGCTCTCCTGGCTGGCTGAGACGCTGGCCGCCAACGGGTTTCTCGTGGCGGCGGTCAACCACCACGGCAATACGGCCGCTGAAGAAACCTATCAGCCCCAGGGGTTCATGCTCTGGTGGGAGCGAACGCTGGATCTGTCCTTCGCGATCGATGAGCTGCTGGCAGACGAGCGGTTCGGGCCGCGCATCGATCCCGCTCGGATCGGCGTCGCGGGCTTTTCGCTTGGGGGCTATACCGCCCTCAGCCTCAGCGGTGCCGTGACGGATCGTGCTCGATGGGAAGCATTTTGCCGACGTGATGAAACCAATCCGTCCTGCGTCCCGCCCCCCGAAGCGGGGCTCTCCACAGAAGAGCTGACAGAAAACGACGCGGCGACCAAGGCCTCGTTGGCCCGTTCAAACGAACGCTTTCGAGATCCGCGAATCCGAGCGGCATTCGTTCTCGCGCCGGTCCTGGCGCCTTCGTTCAGTCCCGAGAGTCTGGCCGCAATTCAGCTTCCGGTTCGACTGGTCGTCGGCAGTCAGGATCGGCAGGCGCTGCCGGCGACCAACGCCGAACCGCTGGCCGCGCAGATTCCCGGCGCGCAGCTCCTGGTACTCGACGGAGTCGCCCACTACACCTTTCTCGCCCGCTGCAGTCTCAAGGGTCGGTTCTTCGTCAAGGCGCTCTGCAAGGATCCGAAAGGCGTTGACCGGGCCGCCATTCATGAACAGACCGCCGCTGACGCACTGGCTTTTTTCCACAGCACGCTGCCCGCCCTGGCGCCGTAGAATGGGTTGACGTTGAAACGGAGGGGCAAGCCATGACCGCACCCAATCTTATTGACCACCCTGTTCATCTGGGACTGGGCGCAACGGCGCTGCAAGAACCCGCCTTTACCGGCGATATGGCCTGGTATGAGGCTTACGCTCAGCGCCACGAGGCGGACGGCAACGAAGGGCGCCTGGTCAGCATGCATCGCTTCGATCAGCCATGGAACCAATGGGAGATGCACCCTAACGGCAGCGAACTGGTGGTCTGCATAACGGGCCGACTCAGACTGCTGCAGGAACGCCCCGACGAAGCACCGGCTGTGATCGACCTCGACCCGGGTGACTACGCCATCAACGCGCCCGGGGTCTGGCATACCGCCGATATTGACGGTGAGGCGACAGCGCTGTTCATTACCTCCGGCATCGGCACGGAACACCGCCCGAGATAGCT